>NZ_JARWCR020000034.1:0-90930 GCF_029846695.2 Bradyrhizobium nivariense
CACCCCGCGCCGGGGTAACCCGGCGCCAAGCCGAACACGACATCCAACCTCCAGCGCTCCGCCCCGACAGCGACCGAACAAAGACAAGAAAACTCTCGACTTCATAGTTTTTCAGCAGACTGCTAGACCCTAACGTTGCGCTTGCGGAGGTTCTGGATTGTCTTACCGACGTTGGAAGCGAATTCGGCACGGTCCCGCGCCTGTGCCTTCCGTAGCTCCGCAATCGCTTGCGGATCAGCCCCCGGGGCAATATCGCCGTATGTAGGGGCGTAGGTGATTTGCATGCTGTTGTCGTTGCCCGCCTGTTGACCACCGTACATTTGGACGCCTAGCGCGCCCGATGGCCCGCGCTTCAACGGCAAAATGCCTTCCGGTCCGGCTTCGCCCATCAATCCTGCACCCGTCGCAAACCTAAACATCGTCGGTTGCGATATGATTTGGCCGGAATAGGCGCTTAGGGTAGGCGAGTTATAGACACCGCCTGCCGCGTTCTTTGTCAACGACGGCAGCCCGAACAAGCTTCCGAAGCCACCAAAGCCTCCGAATATACTCTGTAAGCCCTGCGCGATCGGAGCGAGGATCAACATTTTGATGATCATCTCTTGAATGGCCTTGAGGATCACCACACCGGCATTTTTGAAACCGGCCGAAAGCGACGTTACACCGTTCATGACATCTTGGATTGGCGAAACAAGACTGTTCAGCGCGCCACTAACGGACGTGTCGAGTAGCTTTGCGAAGTTCGATCCGTCCAATTCGATTTGCTTCAACGATTGGAATTTCGCGCCCGCAATTGCCGCAGCATCGGACGTTTGTTTCAACTGGTTCGCAAGCGCCTGTTGACCGGCTGCCATCTGCTCAACGTTGTTCTTATCGATCAGCCCTTTGTCGATCCACGATTGCAACGTGTCCGCAGCGGCTTTGCGCGCGGCGTTCGCGTCATAGACGCCAGCGGTTGCCTGTTGCTGCACGCGGCTCATTTCGGCCATAGCGCGCGTGTTTTTCAGGATCGCGGCGGCCATGTCTCTGCTAACACCGACGCCTTGCAAGCCCGCTGCGGTCAATTCAAGTTGTTTCTGCTTCACCTGCTGTTCAACTGTCGCCATATCGCCAAGGATTGAAATACGCTGCTGCGCTTGCTGATTTTCAACGAGCGCTTTTGTTGGATCGGGCGGCGTGCCAGTAGCGGCGGTCGCAACACTGGTAATCTGCTTACCTCTGTTGACCAAGCCCGCCGATAGGTCTGCAACATTGCTCGGCTGAGCGAAAGATCCAAAGCGCGCGTCAACCGCTCCTTTTCTAGCTCCACCAGCGACCGTAAATTCATTATTGATTTGCCGAAAAGTAGCAGCGACTGACAGCAGTTTATCCACCCAGTCAAGGCCCGTAAGAGTGATCGATTTCAGGTAATTGCTAACGTTGGTCGTTGCATTGTGCCATCGATCGTCGAAGTCGCGCGCTTTCTGGATCAGGTTTTTCTCAGCCGCATCGTTGAACCCGATCGTATTCGCGCTCGCGGCTTTGATGGTTTCGCTGCCTTGGCTCATGAGACGAACCCAAGCTTGCGTTATGGGAAGACTCGCCGCTTCAAGAATGTTTCGCTTTTGGACGCCGCTTGCCGCCTGCGATACAAGATCAGCGACGTTCGCTAGGTAGCCGTCGAAGTCCTTTGCGCTCTTCCCGGCAGCGATCATCATGGTATTGAGGGTGCCGGTGTTGTGCTGCGCTTCGTCAACTGATTTGCTGAACGATTGCATTCCAGCGGCGAATTCATCAGCGTCAATTCCCTTGCCGCTCGCGAGTTGCTGCAAAGTATGAAGTTTGCTCAGCGGGACATCGATTGATTTCGAGAGATCATCCAATGCAAGCGCGCTTTTGATTGCGTTGGCTGCGAGCACGCCGAAACCAACGGCAATTGCGGCAGTGCCACTGACAACGGCTCCGGTCCCGCCGACTAGCCCGCGCAATGATCCCAACGCGTCGCCAAATGCCTTGGTCAATCCACCGGGGCCGGATGCAGCGTATGAAAGATGGTTCAGTTGCGTGGTCAAAACCTGCGACGGAGGTACGCCCATTGCAAGCTGTTCAACCATCGATCGGATTGAATGCTGTGCGGCCATTGCCTGCGTCGATAGTCCAGCATGGCTTTTCGAAAGATTGTCGTTCGCTGCTGCTGCCGATTTTGTCGCGTTGGTCGTTGCTGTCGTCGCACCGGCTACGGCCTGCATCACCTTGGTCGTTCCACCGGCTGCCGTTGTCGCGCCGGTTGCGGCCTTGTTGACCTTGTTGAGCGCGGCCGAAACGCTTTCAGCGGCGCTTTCGGCAGCCTTGGAAGCCGGGACAAGCTTTTGTAGGTCCGTAGTCGCCGCAGCGAGCTCGGACGTATCAACACCGAAGCCGATTTGAGCCAAGTCCATTTGACGCTTCTCCTAGGTGCTGCGCGACGACGCTGCGATCAGCCAAGCGTGAACGATGCGATCTGCGTGTTCGACGCTGTGACAATCTGAGCGGGCCAGTCTTGCTTTAAGCTGGGCGCGAACTCGGCGTGTTGCAGAAGCCGCACAAGATCATCAACCGCGTTCTTATCGCGCAGGAAAGACAGCACGGAAACCGGCGCGCTATTGGGGAGCGGACCGGGGGCATAGGGGACCGGTATGGGAGCGTTGACATTCCGATTTTCCATCGTGCGGTCGAGCGCGGCGAGGTTTATGTAGGCAGTCTTTAGCGCATCAACTGCGCTGGCGTAGGCTGCACCGGCCCGCTGGGTGGTCAGTTGCGACAGTGTGCTCATTTGATGGCTCTCCTATGTGCTGCGCAGTGCGGCGAAGCGCTCAGAGGATCATAACACGGACGGCTTGCGGATTGGCGGATATGCTCCAACCGCAAGCCCGCACGCTCTATAATCCACGGGTATTTGTGCAATCTTTGGCTAAAACAGGATCAGCCATAACCGTCAATCGAACAGCGTTGTGGAAAATTTTCGTCCGATCCATGCACAACCATGCGTAACCATGCAGCGCTCATTTTCGCCGCCTTGTGAGATGGGCGCGAAGCAGTGAACGTTGCTGATCGAAATTCGTAACAGCAACGGAGGCACACATGGCGACCCTCGAATATCACCGGCAATGGCGTGACCGCCGACGCGCAGAGCGCCAAGCTCACAAACAGACCGCCCTGGCTGCCATAGACGCGATGCTAGAGCGGGCCAGTGTAGCGGGGCCAGACGTTTTCAAGGGCGTGCTTGAACAGGCTCATATTGCCCGCGAAGCCCTTGAAGCGGCCCTCGCCGCTCGCGCTACGGCCGCGCAGTAGCGACCGAACGAAAAAGGCGGCCCGGGTCGCAACCGGGCCGCCTGTAATCACTCAATGCGCCTTCCGACCAAGAAAGAACGCTTCATGTCCCTACACCTGATCGCCTCGACTTTCAAGCAGTGCCTGTCTCTCAGTGCGTTCGACAGCGGGCCATTTCCTCAAATCTCTTTCACCTATTTTGAACGCAACGACAATCCGCAAGGCACGCGGCATCAAAATGACTGGCCCGCTCTTTGCGCTTGGATTGAGCAGAGCGCTTGGATCACGACAACCAAAGACGAATTGCCGATGATCAAGCTCGCGACGTTCGCGAGAGACTATCGCAGCAATGCCACCATTGAAACGATTTCCGGCATTGAATGCGATTACGATGCAGAGGTGATGCAGCCGCAAGAAGCTGTATTCCGGTTGACTGCGGCAAATATCATCGCGTTCGTTTACACCAGCCCGTCACACACAGCGGAAAAACCGAGATGGCGCATAATCGCGCCAGTATCGCGACCACGCAGCGTTTCGGAGCGACATGCTATAGTCGGACGGATCAACGGCATTCTAGGCGGTGTTCTCGCCGACGAAAGCTTTACCGATAGCCAATCCTATTATGTCGGGCAGCTGATCAACGGCCATCCTATTCAATGCTTTCGCGTGAACGGAAGCCGCTATATCGATACGGTTGAAAGCGTGATCATCGCGCCAGCGAAAACGAATGCTACGTTCGGGCGCAAACCCCTTGGTACAGATCGCGCCCCCGATTTCCAAATAGCAACGATCGCCTTAAACAGCCTTGATATAAATTGTGATCGCAATGAATGGCGCGACATCAGTTTCGCTTTTCGCCACGCTGTAACCGGCCTAGTTCATGAGAATGCCGCCCGCCTCGCTTGGGACGTTTGGAATGCAGGCTTCTCCAAACCGAACGAACCCGGCGCAAATGATAAGCAATGGCGATCCGCTGATAACGGGACAAATTTCGGTTGGTCCTACCTTCGACATCAAGCAATCAAAAGCGGCAACCTTACTCACGATCAGCGCGCTCGCATGACGCTAGGTGATCCATCATCATTGCTCACCTCGCCAACCACGCCGGAAACGTCGCAACTCTCAATCTTTGATCAGGCGTACAATGGACCGCTAGCGCTATCAGCAATTTCGACCGCGCTAGCTACGTCTATCAGGGAACATCTACCTATCGCCTTCGATACTTTCAAACAACGCATGGTCAAGCGTAACGCTATGCCATGGGACAACGAACCGACGAAAACATATCCGGCGCTTTGGAGCGATGTTGACGATCCCTATTTGCAAAGCTGGTTCCATCATCTTGCGCTTAAACCAACAATGGAAGCCGTGCGGAACGCTTCGACCATTGCAGCCCATCGCAACAAATTTAATCCGGTGACAGATTATCTGAACTCGCTGCAATGGGACGGCGTGTCGCGCATCAACAATCTGTTTCTGACATACTTCAATGCAACGAACGATACCTTCGCGCGCATCGTCGGATCAAAATTTCTGATCAGCATGGTTGCCCGCGCTTACAATCCCGGTTGCAAGGTGGATACCGTTATCGTTCTAGAAGGCGAACAGGGTAAGCAGAAATCGACCGCACTAAACATTCTAGCGGGCGATGAATATTTTAGCGATGGATTGCCGGACATTCATCACAAGGACGCCGCTGATCATTTGCAAGGTTTGTGGTTAGTCGAGATCGGCGAAATGGCCGCCGTCAAACGCTCCGACATCGCTGACGTAAACAGGTTCCTCACAACGCGCATCGATAAATTCCGCCCTTCGTATGGACGGCACACCATCGCCAGTCCGCGAACTAGCGTCTTTGCCGCAACGACCAACGCAGATGTTTATCTCAAAGACCCTACAGGCGCGCGGCGGTTTTGGCCTATCGCCGTTAGCAACACCATCGACTTAGACGGCCTGCAACGTGATCGTGATCAATTGTTCGCCGAAGCGGTCACGCGATATCGACAAGGTGAACAATATTGGCTGAACGAAGCCGAATACGAAATCGCCAAGCGCGAGACTTCCGAACGTCAGGAAAGGCATCCGTGGCACAACACCGTGATCGCGTATCTTGACTATAAAAATCTTGTATATGTGGAGGATATTCTTTCCAACCTGAAAATCACAACCGACAAGCAAACGAAAAGCAGTCAAATGGAGGTCGCTGCGATCATTCGCTCTACTAAACAATTCGAGAGAGGCGAAGATCAAAACCGCAAACGATGTTGGAAGCGAATTGGGGCTGTGCCGATACCGATGCCCAATCAATAACGATAGCAAAGCCCGGTGAACAGCCGGGCTTTTGCTGCGCGGTTCGGACGGCGCTTCGGTCGCCGATTTATAATCCCGAATAGTGATTTATGGCTTTATGTAATTTCCGTTTCCACCACCTCACCACTCCACCACCTGTTTCTATAGAGGCCTAGAGCAGTAGAGGAAAATACATAATTACATATTTTACGATGCCCCTCTCCTACTCTCTTTATCATTAGGTGGTGGAGGTGGTGGAGGTGGTGGAAAGGCTGCAAGCAAAAGGGCGTTGCGATTCACCACCTATACCACCACCGTCCAAAGGCGGTGTTGAGCACAAATGCCCGTCCGATCGTCGCAGCTGTGCTCCCCTTAGCCACGCAGTGAATCATTTCAGTACGATAGCGATAATCCACGCGATCAATATGCCAACTTACGTTGCGATCATTGTTGCGATGGTCAAGCGATGATTTTGCGCAATTACATGCCGTCTATTTCGCGATTACTTTACTGATCAATAATGCGAGTTGTCTCTGTGTATATCCAAAGCATTGTGATGATTATCGCTCTATATTCCACTCCCGTAATACTCTATGGGTCTGATGGCCGGGCGCGTTTGACCTTCCAGACCGACCCGTCAAACCGGGGTCAAACCAGAGGATTTATCGAAATGACAATTCGTTTTTCCAGCACGCAGGTTCCCAATCGTGGAACCAATTTCATGTTTGGCGTTGGCGATCGCTCAACCGGCGCGTTCATTCCGGGCGTCGGCGGTGCCCTGGACGCGCCCATGACCGCGCTTGGCGGAACGCTGGCGTTGTTCGGAGCGGTTGCTGCTCGCAACGGCACTGAGTACGCGATCGATAAAATCCCCGCGTACAACCGGCTCGCGGTGGTGTCCACAGGGCTCGCCAATGCCGCCCGCGATGTTCGCGTTGCCGCGCTTCATGAAATGCAGACCATTGCATCAGCGTGGGCCAATCTGACGGCAGTCGATCCGACGTCTATCGCGACGATGAACATTCGTGCGCACGCCTTGGCACTTCTGGGCGCTGCCCCGGACGTCGGCAACAAGGTGCGCCTGTTGCAGGGCTTCGGCGAGGAACAACTTGCCGGTGTTATCGAGAGTGGCGGGCTGGACGGACTGCCGCCTGAAATTGTTGAGCAGGCCAAGGCGCGCTACAGCGTGCTCCGCGCCGTGAGAATTTCCGGGATACAGGGTGATTTTCCGAAGCGCCCTTCCGTCGATGACGTTCTGGCGAACGGTCCAGATGTCGATGCTGCCGAGAATGCGGCACGGGCCAAGATCGATGAGATCAAGGTCCGATCGAAAGTCGCGGAAGCAGTCGCGCGGGTGTTGAACGAAACTATCACCGTCGTCGAGTTGACTTGCGATTTGCAGCGTCAGGACGCCTACGTTCTCGTTATGGGATGATGCACGTGCGCGGGCCGAACATCGAAAAGCGTGTAATTTTGCGGAGTGGCGCCACCGCGATCAACTCGGCTGAAATTATGCGTTCGTTCGGTATTTCAAAAGCACGTCTGCATCATTGGAGATGTGCTTTTGAGTTTCCTCGCCCGATCACGCCACGCGGATCAGTACCGCGTTCCGCAGTTGGAGCGTGGTGCGCGCGCTGGGCAATTACGGTAACTTGGACTTAGAACTATGACCACACCGCCTAACAACGTCACGCCCATAGACGGCCACATTTCTAACGGCGCTCGCGACGGCAAAGGACGTTGGCTGCGCGGCCCCGGCAGGCCGCTAGGTAGCAAGAACCGCATTTCGTCAGAACTGGCAAAGCAAATTCGAGCGCTAGGACCGCGCGCGGTTGAAGCGCTCGCAAGTGCGATCGATGAAAAACAATCTTGGGCAATTCAGCTTGTAATCAAGCTGGTGGTACCGGGACGCCTTATCGAAATGCACGGCAGCGAACCGGCCGATATCCGCGACGCGTTCGAAACTGGCGAAATATCCGCCGACGAAATGAAACAGATTTCATCGGGGTTGGAAAGGCTTGCATCGATCGAGTCCATCGACGACTTGCGTGCACGCTTAACCGAACTCGAAACGATGCTAGCGCAACGCTGATGGGAATTACCGATCGCGACCGCAAAAGACTTGCAGCGCTGATTTTGCTGATACGTCCGGCGCGCGTGGAAGCGCTGTTACCGGCCGACCGCGAAGCATACGACCGCTATGCCGAACGCATGTCAGATTGGATCAAAGCATGCGAGGCACGGAATGACATGGACGAGATCGAACCGGCCGCACGTCCATACGCGAAGATGATCGATGGTTATGGGCCGCAGTTGCCGTCTGCAATCACAATCGCACTGTTTGGCAAATTGCCGAGAATTTTGACAACGATGAGCGACGTTGAGGCAACACAAATCTGGTTTGATGAGGTACAGCAATGATTACGATTTATGTTGAACAAGCCGATTTGACTTTCGAAGTTGAGGACGGATTTGTTCTCGGCATCGCGAAAGGTCGCCGTCCAACACCCGACATCGAATGCGAGTTTATTGACGCGACGTTGGAGCGCCTGCACGTCACGCGAGCGCCAAAGACGCTGCATCTCGATTGGCTTGCGCTGACCGATTTGGCCGCATGGCTCTACCGCAAGTATCCGAACGCGACAGAAAAGGGATACATGAACCGGCTGCTTGATCTCTTTCCCGGCTCAATGAACGTCAACGACGTGATGCGCGCATTGATGCGATGCATCAGCGATAACGAACATCTGGCACATGGCGAGGACGCACATTTTTGCGGGCATATTCGCCGCACGCACAAGCTTGAATTTGAAGAAATCCGCGCAGCGTGGTTTGCGCAGATACGGCAATCCGGACGGCCGTCCAACAACGTCCAATAAAGGACAACACCCCATGGCAGCAAAAATGACCAACGAACAGCACCGCGAAGCTGGAAAGTCGCACCTCAAGTATTTCCGTGAAGTGTTGAGGCGCGACGGTGACGACGCGAAGCTAGAGCTTCACGCGAACCATATTCGGAGCTTGCTCGCGTTCGCATCTCCCGACAAACGCTAAACTGACTGCAAGCACCGGTCGTTTGTCGCTATCCTGCCGGTGCCCGCAACCTCGGAACGTGCTGTCGGATGTACACAGCACGTTCCGGGGATTTCTATTTCTGAAAGAACATCGCAATGACCGGACGTAACGAAGGAACGCTTGCATTCTTCAACCGCGTTCAAGAGCGGTGCGCAGAAATCGCATCGCTACCACCATCACGGCAGGACGCAGCGATTTCGAAGCTTTGCAAGGAAACCGGTCTAACCCCGATAACCATCGCACCGATCGTTGAGCGCTACGCCCATCAACGCGTTCCGGACTACCCATTGTTGGCGAAGCAATTCTGTGAACGAATGGGACGCGAAAAGGTCCGCACCATGCTGGCAACCAACCACGGAATGCGCGACCTAAAGCACAACGTCCAAACCACGCTTGCCGACGAACGATTAAGCCTCACAGGACCGCGCGTTTCGCTGTTCATTCACGCAATCAAATCTGAATTTCAAACCGCGTCACCGCCCGAATTGATCGTATAGGGGGCCCCGACCGCGCGGCTTTTTTTGGCAGATAGGATAGCAGTTAGGTCTTAGAAATCGCGAATTTCTCCGTGTTTTGTAAGCTATGTGGCTGATGCAGTACACTCCCAACGTCCTCGTGCTCACCAGTTTCGTCGTCTGCTTCGGCAGCATGATGGGCTCGCGTGGACCGCTGATCACGGCGACCGCGATGAAGATCTTTGGAGGCAAGCGCGTCGGCACCATCTACGGCACCATCTCGATCGGCAGCGGCCTCGGCTCGGCGTTCGGCTCCTGGAGCGGCGGCCTGATCCATGACGCGACCCATGGCTACAACGCGCTGCTTGCCTTCGCACTTGCGAGCGTGGTGCTCGGGATGATCCCGTTCCTGGTCGTGCCCGCCTTGCGGCGGTAGGTGTCTCAGAGGTAACCTGCGGGCATTCGCGTCACCGGGAAATTACGGATGGGCACGACGCGAACACGTGCAAAAATGCGCATCGCGCGCGGCTGAAAGCCGAGCGTGCGGTGTTTTGTCCGACATGACGAAAATGTCAGCGCAGAATTTAGCCGGGGTGACTTGCGAGGCGGAACCGAATGCGGTCCAAGTCGCAGCATTGGATGGAGGGCACAAACCAATGAACTTTCCCTATCTCGTTCGCTTTCAACCGGTTCTCTTGAGCCTGTTTCGCTTCATCACTGGCCTCTTGCTGTTCCAGTACGGCGTCGCCAAGCTGTTCAAGTTTCCGGTGCTGCCCTACTTCGCCGACATCCCGCCGCTGATCTACGTGGCGGGTACGCTCGAGCTGGTGCTCGGCGCGACCCTGATGCTCGGCCTGTTTACCCGGCTCTCGGCTTTCATCCTGGCGGGTGAAATGGCGTTCGCCTACTTCATGGGCCACATGCTCAAGACCGGCACACCGGTGTTCCTGCCGCTGCTCAATGGCGGCACCGCGGCGATCCTGTTCTGTTTCGCCTGCCTCTACCTCTCGGCAGCGGGCGGCGGCTCGGTCAGCGTCGATGCGGTGATGGGCAAGGACAGCGACGCTGCCGGCGGAGCCTACGCGCGGCGCTGACGCGCTCGTCGTTACCTCGCAAGTAAGGCGGCACCGGCGGATTTGCCGGTGCCGGCTCAGCGCGCCCCCAGCACGTTCCAGATGAGAACGAGGGCCGCCACAAGCAGTACAGACATGACGATGCGATGAACGAATCGGTTCATTGCTGCTTCGGCCAGATTCGGTCGCGACCAAAGTCCGACACCATTTTTCTCTGGGTCCTGACGCGCCATGCGCCGAAGAAGCGCATTAGGGCCTGCATGTTTGCGCATGCGGCTGCGGACGCCCCGTGCGCGGCAGCTCGTCGGACGCGTCCATTCATGATTGGTAAGAACTTCATGCTACCGACGCGAGTAATAATAACCGTTCCGTCGAGGCCGTGATGAAGCTGCTGAGTCATCTGAAGATCCGCACCAAGCTCGCCAGCATGGTGTGTCTTTCTGCACTCACGGTCACGGCCATCATCGGGGTGTCGTCCGTGCTCAGCAAGAGCCGCATGATGCAGGACCGCGTCCAGCAGATGCGGACGGCGGTCGATATGCTCTACAACCTCGCCCAATCACTTGAAGAGGAGGTCGGCGCCGGTAAACTGACGCAGGCCGAAGCGAAGGTCCAGTTCCATCTGCGCGGCCGCCGTATGAGCTTCAATGGCGGACAAGGCTATCCGGTGGTCTATAACGCCGATACCTCGATCCTGGTCAACGGTGCGAACCAGCAGCTCGAAGGCAAGATCACGGGCGCGAAGGACTCCAACGGTGTCCTCATCGCAGATGCGATCATAAGTGCCGGCAACCAGACTGCTCAGGGCGGCGTAACCTCATATCTCTATCCCCGCCCCGGCCAGACCGAGCCGGTCCGCAAGACCGTTTTCGCGCGCAAATTCGCACCCTGGAACGCGACGATCAGCTACGGCCTCTATGTCGACGACATCGACGCCGACGTGCGCGCGCTGACGTTGGAACTGGGCGCGATCGGCATCGGCCTGATGCTGCTGATGGCCGCGCTGTCCTGGCTGATTGCCCGCGACGTGCTCGGCGCGCTGGACCGACAGAAGAACCGCATGCAGGAGATTTCCGAAGGCGCCATCGACACGCCGGTCGAGGAGACAGGTCGCGGCGACGAGATCGGCCGCATGGCCGAGACCCTCGAAGTGCTCAGGCAGACCGCGCTGACGGCGCGTAACCTGGAGGCCGAGCAGGTCGCCGCCAAGACACGTAGCGAGCAGGAGAAGCGGGACGCCCTGATCGCGCTCGCCGATCGCTTCGATGCCTCGGTCGGTCAGCTCGTCGGCCTGATGGCCTCGGGCTCCGGCGAGCTAGAGGTCACCGCCAAGTCGATGTCATCCACGGCTGAGGGAACCAACCGCCGCGCCGCCGTCGTCGGCTCGGCCGCCACCGAAGCCAGCCAGCGCGTCCAGACCGTCGCGGCCGCCGCCGAGGAGCTCTCCTCCTCCATCACCGAGATCAGCCGTCAGGTCGCACAATCCGCCGAGGTCACCGGCCGCGCCGTGGACAGCGCACGCCGCACCGACACCATCGTGCGCGCGCTCTCCGACGGCGCCCAGCAGATCGAGCATGTCGCCGAGCTGATCTCCAGCATTGCCGCGCAGACCAATCTGCTCGCGCTCAACGCCACTATCGAGGCCGCGCGTGCCGGCGAAGCTGGCCGCGGCTTTGCGGTCGTCGCTTCCGAGGTAAAGTCGCTGGCCAGCCAGACCGCGGAAGCCACCCGCGAGATCGGCGACAAGATTGCCCAGATCCAGGGCGCGACTAAGGAAGCGGTGGACGCGATCGGCGGCATCACCGCCACCATCGAGGAAGTCAGCCGGATCGCCACCTCGATCGGGGCTGCGATCGAGGAGCAAGGCGCCGCCACCGCCGAGATCGCCCGCAGCGTCTCGCAGACCGCGGAAGCGACCCAGGAAGTCACCACCAATATCGGCGGCGTCAGCACGGCAGCGAACGAGACCGGCAATGCCGCAGGCATGGTGCTTGCCGCGGCCTCGAACCTCTCCAAGCAGGCCGAGCAGCTCTCCGGCGAGGTCGGGACGTTCCTGGCCGGCGTGCGCGCGGCATAGGCTGCGCTAGATCATCTGAAGGGGATCGTCATGCCCGGGCTTGTCCCGGGCATCCACGTTCTTGGCGCTGTGTCGTGAGGCGTGGATGGCCGGGACAAGCCCGGCCATGACGCCGGAGACAGCCGCCGCGTCGCTACCGCCGCGCGAGGCTGCAGCCGTTCGAGAGCTGGCGTGTCGATGCGGTCGAGCCGTCGTTTGACTGCGAGGGGAATTCTTCGAACGGCGAGTTCTGCTTGCCGGTGTTGAACTCCATGATCTTCCGTGTCACGCCGGGAAATATCGCCGAGATCGGATTGACGCGCATCACCGGCGCGGCCGGCGTGCCGACGACCTCATAGGTCACGCCGATCAGTCCTTCTTTATCGCCACCACCAAGGAACAACCCGAGGACCGGAATCTGTCCGAACATGTTGTTCAACCCATACATCGGCACGAAGGTGCCGCTCATGCACACCTGATTGCCGGGAAAGTCGATCGAGCCCTCGATGGTGGCCCCGATCATCGGACCCTTGACCACGCCGTCGCGGATCGTGAGCGCGCCGTTCTGCCGCGTGAACTCCGCGCGCAACGCCGTGAAGGCCACGCCGCTCTGTGCACCGTTAGGAGCGCCCGCCGCGACGCGATCGAGTTGATCCATTCCCTTGACCGCGAAGTCGCGCACATTGATCAGGCCTTCCCTTGTCGTCGGCTCTGACGTCGGCGGCTCCATTGCCACCACCATCTGGCCGCCGAAGACCTTGTTGGTGGTGTCTGTGAAGCGAAGGAAGTTGCCGGCATCGCTGGTCTGGAGATAGATCACCTCGCGGTTGCCCTGGGCGCGGCCGCCGCGCAGGTCGGCGGCCACAGGCGTGTCTTTTCCGATCCTGCCGCTCAGCGTGAAGGCTTTGACTGCACCGCCGCGGCGCGACATCTTGGCCTCGACACTGCGCATCGCCTCGCCGTTGAAACCCATGACGGCGCCGAGCTTCACGTCGATGTCGAAATCGACGTTCTTCATCTTGCTCTTGGCATCGTCCTTGGAATTGCCGGAGATCGCCGACTTCAGGAAGCCGCGGCCGTCGAATACGTCGCCGCGCATCGTGCCCTTGACCACGCCGTCCTGGCTGCGCTCCACCTTCAGCGATGCCTTGTCGCCGTCGGACGGCGCGTAGGTCGGGAAGTTCGCGTTCATGAGGTCGCCGTTGGCATCGACCTCGAGCGTCCCCTTGATCGAGGCGCCGCCGCCTTCGATGACGATGTCCTCCAGACGCGTCGATTGCGCCGTCGGCACCACCTTGAAGGTGGCCTTGCCCGCTTTGCCCGGCAGCTTGACCCAGCCAGGCAGGATGTTGTCGAGCTTGACCGAGGTCAGGTCGGCCTCGATGCCGAGCTTCGTCGTCTGGTCGGGCCCCCCGGCGATCTTGCCCGACAGCTTGATCGGCAGCGATCCGCTGACCGCGGGGCTCAGATCGAATCCGAGGCGCGCGCGGCTCGCATCGTCCAGCGTGGTCTGCAATTTGACGTCCGCATCGCCCTCGGCCGGCTTGCGGTAGTCGAGCGAGGCCGCCTGCCCGTTGATCTTGACGTCGCCCTTGACCTGATAGCCTTGGTTGCTCGCGACGATCTTGAGGTTGTTGGCCTCCAGCTTCTGGTTCATCACCAGCTTGTCGGCTGCAAAACCGTTGAGATCGGCGGTGACGGTGTAGGTGGTGTCGGCCTTGGTCAGCTCGCCCTTGACCGGCAGGCCCAGCTGGATGTTCGCCGAGAACGTCCCTTTGCTGGTGTTGGGATCGATGACGGTCGACGACAGATCGCTCAGGCGATCATTGGAAAGCATCTCGGCGGCCGCAGGCACCGGTCCATCGGCCCGGAACCTGGTCCGCGACGGCGACGGCTTGGGCGCCATATCGGGCACCTCGAACACGAAGTCGGAAATCGTGACCTTGCGGCCCGCTGGCGTATCGGCAATGCCCTGCCCGATATTCACGGTCGCGGTGCGCCCGGTCACGCGCGCCTTCAAATCGGCATCGTGCACCACCGGCATGCCATCGACGGGTCGAACCGCGACACCGCTTGCCACGATATTGACCGACAGGCCGTCGTCGGGAATGGGTGGGCCCTTGCGCGGAAGATTTTTGGTCGGCGAATTGATGCCGATCTCGATGCGCTGGAGCGTGCCGCGCTCGATCCGCTCGATCACCCATTCGCGCAGCTCGGGAACGACAAGCGTCGGCCACATCCGCTTGAGCGCGGAGGCCGACATCGGCGTTCCCGCAAAACCCAATGTCAGCCGCGGCTCGCCCGAATAGTCGATGGCCCCGGTGCCGGCGACACCGATCTCTCCGTTGGAGATATCGGCCTGCGTCAACAGCAGCCTCTTGTGGTCGGTGTCGAAGCGGAAGCCGATCGCAATACGGTTGAAGACCAGCGGCGGCTCGTTGTCGATGCCGCCGAGCAGGATCGAGCCGCCGCTGAAACCGAGCTGCCAGTCATTGACGGTGCCGTTGGGCGGCTCGACATGAGCCAGAAGCGTCAGGCGGTTCGCGCCCGAGAGGATCTTGAACGGCGCGACCAGCACCCGCCGATTGGCGTCCCACTCGACGTTGATCTCGGCCGAGTCGATCGCCATCGGATAGTCGGGCGTATCGGTGTCGATGATGTTGCCCGCGCCAACCACAATCTTGCCGCGGAAGAAGGTCGGCACGCCGTCGCGGCCGAGTTCGCCCTTGAGCTCGCCTGTCAACGGCAGGTCGGCGGTGTAGGTGAGGTCTTTCACCCGCAGCGCCAGCAGGATGTTGGCGGTCGAGACCTTGTCGGCGCGGATGTCGATCGAGCGCACGCCGTTCTCGGCGGGGCCGATCGTGGCACGCAGCGACCACGGACGCGCCCCTTCCTCGCCGAGGCTGAGCGCGACGCCGCCACGACTCGGCCGGCGCAGGCTGAGCGTGATGTTCTCAAACGTCCATTTGCTGCCGCGCTGCTGATCGTCGACGATCAGATTGCCGTTCTTCAGACCGATCTCGTTGAGGTTCTGGCCGTCGAGGCCGGTCATGCTCAGACTGTCGAGCCAGTCGAGGCCCTGAAGAATGCCACTCGGGGCCGTGGCCTGGGGGGCGGCGGCTTGGGCTGCGTCCGGGCTCGCAGGCACTGTTGCGAATGGCGGCGGTGGACCACCGTTGCGCGGGAATGTCGGCGGCAGACCCGCATCCTTCTTGGAGGCGACGCCGGTCGCGAGCGGCTTTGCGGTGTCGCCGGCCGACACCGTGACGGTGCCGTCAGGTGCGATCCGGATCGCGAGCTCGGCATCGACGAGGTTGAGGCTTTCCGCGCGCAGATGCCCCATCAGCAGCCCCGCACCCGACAGTTTCACCTCAGCCTTCGGCGCGGTGGCGACAATGACGTGATCGTGGTCGCGCACGACGATGTCACGGATGCGCACGGCGATGCGGATCCGCCCGGCCCGCTCGATCTGGGTGCCGCCGACTTCAACCGTGTTGCCGTGGCCGATATTGTCCTCGATCGCCGCGGCCAGCCACGGCGTCGCGAGGTCGAGATTGATGGGACCGGCGCCGAGCCGCCACCACAGCGCGCCGAAACAGCCGACGAAGATGACGGCCAGGGCACCGACGACCGCGGCCACGCGCTTCAGCCAGCGACCGCCGCCCAGCCAGCGGCGCACCGGCCCAAACCCGTCACCGAAGCGATGGAAGCCTGAATTGGAACGCGACAACAGCCGGCGCGCCCGATGGCCCGCCGCCGCTTCCTGATCCGGATCCCAATCGGTGTCGTCCCATTGCTGCGGCTCTGGTTGGCCGCCGCGCCGATCCAAATCCCGATTGCCGTCCTGGGGCGACGTATTCCTTGCCATTGCCTCTCGATACAGGCGCCCGTCGTGGGATTGAGCGCCGCCGGGACCGCAGCCGTCGACAGGAAGCGAAGCTCCCTGCGCCGGCATTGCCGCCATACCTCGAATATTCCTGCTGTTCGTCATTTCGCCCCGGGAGCGCGTTCAACGAGCAGTGGGGTGGTGCGTGGAATTCCTTGTAACCCTACTCCGGCGTCGTCAGACTCGCCCAGCCAAGGGCACGATTCCGGCACACCGGACGAGGGCTGCAATACCGCTTTGGTTGACCCGCCGAAAGCGACGAAAGGAAGGCGTATGTCCCAGAAATCCCGAAAGAAATCGTCCAAAACGCCCTCCGGCAGTCCGACGGCTAAAAAGACGCCCTTGAAAACGCGGGCTGCGACTCAAACAAAGTCCGCGAAAACACAGCGGACACCGGCGAGCAAATCAACCGGAACCATAGCAAAGACAGCATCGCATAAGGCCGCATCGAAACGGTTAAATTCTTCCAAATCGGCCTCCGCGCCCGGAACGGGGGTGAAGGCGACCTTGGCCGAGGGCCAGAAGGCTCCCGCCTTCCGCCTGCCTCGCGACGGTGGCGGTGTCGTCGCGCTGTCGGACTATGCCGGCCAGAAGCTCGTCCTGTTCTTCTATCCCCGCGCCGACACGCCGGGCTGCACCAGGGAGGCCATCGACTTTACCCGGCTGACCGGGGCCTTCGCCACGGCTGGCACGGCCGTGCTCGGTATCTCCGCCGATCCGTTAAAGGCTCAGGAGAAGTTCCGCGACAAGCACAGTCTCGGCGTCCCCCTGATCTCGGACGAGACACACGAGATGCTGGAGGCCTACGGGGCCTGGGGCGAAAAATCCATGTACGGCAAGAACTTCCTGGGAGTTCTTCGCACCACGATACTGCTTGGCGCCGACGGCGAGGTCGCCAAGGTCTGGCGCAATGTCCGGGTCGACGGCCACGCCGACGAGGTGCTGGAAGCGGCAAGAAACCTTTAACCAATCCTTTAATTTCGAGCGGTTCCGTTTCCGGAAAATTAACCATGACCGGCCCAGATTGCTGCGGCAATTAGGCCGTACGGACTCATCCGACCGGCGCGGGAGTGCCGATGTCGAAAAGTTCTGCCCAATACTCGCAGTTCCCCCAACATCACCCTCACGACCACGGACGGGCCTTTCATCGCCGTGCTGCCGCGGCGGCAACCGCGATTCCCCTTCCGGACACCGACGACGCCTACACCATCGTGCATCACGGCAAGCAGGTTCGCCTGGGGCCTGTGGTGTTCTGGATCGTGGTCGGCACCGTCGTGTTGCTCGGGCTCTGGTCGGCCGCAACCGCGACCTATTTCGCCTTCCGCGACGACGTCCTCACCCGGCTGATCGCCCGGCAGGCCGAGATGCAATACGCCTATGAGGACCGCATCACCGAGCTGCGCGCCAAGGTCGACCGCACCACCAGCCGGCAGCTGCTCGATCAGGAGCAGTTCGACCAGAAGCTCGACCAGATCATGAAGCGCCAGACGGCGCTGGAGTCCCGGGCAACGGCGCTCGGGGCCATGCCAGACGTGACCGGATCGCTTCCCCGTTCCACCCCGCAGCGTGGCGACGCGAGCCAGACGACGCAGGGCACGCCAAAGCCCTCGCCGATCAGCGACACCGTGATCTTCGTGGCGCCGCCGGATCGCGAAGCGCGGCTCGAGTCGCGCGCGCCGACCCTCGCAGCTCCGCCGGTCAATCAATTCGCCAAGAACCAGGGGTTCGACAACGTCGTCGTTCGGCTCACGACCTCGCTTGATCAGGTCGAGCGTCGCCAGATGGCGGCGCTCAGCGCCGTCGAGGAAGGCATGGATTCACGCATGCGCCGGATGCGCGGCGTCGTCAGCGATCTTGGCCTGAACCTCGCAAATCTCGAAGCCGCCGTGCCGCGCACTGCGATGGGCGGGCCTTTTGTACCCGTTAAACTCACTGCCAGTTCAGGGCCGTTCGAGAAGCAGCTCTATCGCATCAACCTCACCCGCGCCGACATGGATCGGCTCAACCGCACGCTCGCACTCGTGCCCTATCGCAAGCCCGTCATCGGCGAGGTCGAGTTCACCTCCGGCTTCGGCGTGCGCAGCGATCCGTTCCTCGGCCGACCCGCGATGCATACCGGGCTCGACTTCCGCGCCGCGACCGGCGATCCCGTTCGCGTCACCGCCAACGGCAAGGTGGTCTCGGCCGGCTGGTCCGGCGGCTACGGCCGCATGATCGAGGTCGACCACGGCAATGGCCTTGCGACCCGCTACGGCCATCTCTCCGAGATCAACGTCAGGGTCGGCGAGATCGTGAAGATCGGCCAGGTCGTCGGTCTCGTCGGATCGACCGGCCGTTCCACCGGTCCGCATCTGCACTACGAAACCCGTATCGACGGCGAGGCGGTCGATCCGCAAAAGTTTCTGCGCGCCGGCGTGCGGCTCAGCGCGGGCTAAGCCTGCGCTTCGCTCTTTCGGCACATGCAGCACTTAGCGCCGGCCGCCGCCCATCCCGCCTCCGGGACCTCCGAGGCCACCACCCCCCATTCCACCACCGGGCCCCATCGGCCCGCCGGGCGAGCCAGGGCCGCCGGGCGAGCCAAGACCGCCGGGACCTGACGGGCCGCTTGGTCCTGTCGGCGCGGAGCCGGGATTTGCACCGGGGCTTGATCCAGGCGCGCCGGCCGGGCCCGGCTGGCTGCCGCTCGGAGTAGTGCTACCGCGGTTCGGGTGCAGGATCGAACCGCCGGGCGAACGGTTGGGATTGCCGCCGCCGGGCGGAGGTGCTCCCGCCCCTTGGCCCATCGCCTGAGCCGAATCCACCTGGAAGCCGCGCGAGCGATCGAACACGCCGTTGACCACCATGCGGGCTTCGCCGGCTGCCGGTCCAAAGCGCGAGCCGTCACGGGCCACGAAGCCGGAGCCAAGCCGGAGGTTCGCACCTGCTCGCTGCACATAGGCCTCGATCGAAAGGCGGCTTGCGCCGACGAGATCCGAGAAATCGTCGATCCGCGTGCGCGCGGCCCGCATCACGCCCTGGCTCGCGCTGCCCTCGATCTGGACGCGCTGGCCGATCAGCAGCGGATCGACGCCGTTCAGCTTCAGCCCGCCAATTCGCAGACCGTCGCGCCCGCGCTCGACCAGACCGGTGACCCGCTCGCGCGCCTCGCGCCGCGGCTCGACCAGGCTTGCAACGATCACGCCGTCGGTCCTGCGCAGGCCGTAGACGGCCACCTGCGTGCCCGCACGAAGCTTGCTCTCCTTGTCGGTCGCGACGATCTTCTGGCCGAGCACCGTCAATTCGTTGCCCTTTACGGCTTCGATCGGACCGGAGACCTCGCTCGCAATCGTGATGTTGCGCGTGACGAGTGTACCGTCGGCCTGACGGATGGCGACCACGCGCGCGAGCTGGCCGATGCGCAGGCCCTTGGTGCTGGCCGCCTCGCCGTCGATCCGGACCGGGACGTCGCTGGCATAGGCGATACGCTCGCCGTTGACGTAGATGCTGCCAAAACGCTGGATCACGCCGACGATGCCGGTGCCACCGATGCCGTGGTCATCACCACGAGTGATGCCGGTACCGCCAATGCCCTGATCGGTGCCACGCTTGACCTGCGCGCGTGCCATCGCCGTCCCGGCAAGCCAAAATCCCACCAGCAGCAGACGGCGGGAGACGAGCGGCGGCCGGCTCATGAAGAACCACCCTGCTCGCCGCCATCCTTACCGGTTTCCTTGCCGGTTTCCTTGCCGTCGCCCTCCTCATCGACATCCTCGGAATAGATGTAGATGCCGAAATTCCAGCGGGCGTCGCCGCCCTTGTCCTTGGCGAGCGCGCGGTTGGCCTCGCGGTTGGCGGTCTTCAGCGCGTCCATCGCGAGCTCGCGCGATCGCGCCTCGAGGCGCCGCGCCAGCTTCGGCGAGATGTTGTTGTAGTGCACCGCGCGTTCGAGGAAGCGCGGCGCTGTGCCTGAGACGTTTTGCGCGGCCGCTGCGATATGGTCGTGCAGATTGCGGCCGAGATAGTGCCATTTGCTGTCGTCCTCGCCGCTCGGGACAAAGGCCGCCTCGACCAGCTCGATCTCGTCAGATTCGTTGATGGTGACGAGCTTGCGGTCGATCCATTCGTCGAGCACCGCGCGCGGGCGCACGTCCTTGGTGACGGAGGCGACGAGCTGCTCGAACGACGGCGCATCGCCCTCCGCCGTGCGCGGCAGCGCCAGCGGCTCGCCCTTCGCATCGGTGAACTCCGGCGCGGCAACCCAGCGCGCGATCACCGCGCTGGTCAGCGACACCGCGGCCGGCGTCTCGTGCACCGGCGCGCCGGCGCCCCGCAGCCGCGCCACCTCCTTGCGGTGGATGCCGGTAAGCAGGCTGACGCGACTGTCGGTCTGCTCTTTCCCCTCCAGCGCGAAATCGTGCTCTGCGACGTTGACGAAGAGCTCGCGAAGCAATTGCGCCAATGCCGGAAAGGTCATGCCGCTGCGGATGCAGAGCCGCACGAGCGGGCGCAGCAGCCGCGCCAGCGGCGCGTGCAGCTTCGCGGCGGCGTTCGGCTGGGGCGACGCTGCTTTGGACCCGGACTTGGCATTCATGTCTGAACTGTAACGGCGCCTCGCGTGGGACACAATCCCACTTTTGCCGTTTGACAATTGACGTGGTAAATTTTCCCACATATACGGAACCCCACTGAGGGCGCGACGGAAAGGGACTCACACCCATGGCTGACTGCTTGGTCCGCAATTCCAGTTCACTGCGTGCTGCGCCGATTCTCGCGCACGGTCACGGCATCACGATCGAGCCGATACTGCCGGCGCTTCTGCGCGGCGTGATCTTCATCTCGGTGCTGGCTGCGCCGTTCGTCGCAGCACTTCTCGCAGGGTGAGCGCCGTCATGCATCACACCAGCCACTCCCCGCGCCGCCCGTCGGTGCTGCACATCTTCAAGATCTACTATCCCGACCTGTTCGGCGGCACGCTCACGGTGATCCGCGACATCTGCGCCAGCCTCAAGGACGCCTTTGCCTCCGCCGTGCTGGTCTGCTCCCAATCAGCCGAACCGCGCGACATCGTCGTCAACGACGTGCAGGTGGAGCGCGTCCGCTCGTTCGGCAATTTGCTGTCGCTTCCCGCCGCGCCCACCTATCCGTGGCGGCTGTGGCGCAAGATCGCCCAGCACGATCTGCTCGCGCTCCACGCTCCCTTCCCGCTCGCCGACCTCGTCTTCGCCTTCGGATTTGGTCGCACCCGGCCGCTGGTGGTGCACTGGCACGCCGACATCGTCAGCCATGCCGGCCTGCGCTGGTTCATCGAGCCCTTGATGCGGCGAACGCTGCGCCGCGCCAAGGCGATCATCGTCTCGGACCACGTGCTGGTCGACAACACGCCGTTGCTGCGCGAATTCGAGGACAAGTGCCACGTCGTGCCGTTCGGCATCGACACCACGGGCTATGACTGGCCGAAGATCGAGCCGCACCACATCAATGATCGCGGCCGGCTGGTGCTCGCCTGCGGCCGGCTCGTGCCCTACAAGGGTTTCGACGTGCTGATCCGGGCTGCGCCTGCGCACAATTTCGAGGTCTGGATCATCGGCGAAGGCACTGAGCGGCCGCGGCTCGAGCAACTGATCCAGGAGCTCGGCCTCGGCGAGCGCGTCCGCCTGCTCGGCTCGGTCAACGATTGCGAGCGCATCAAGCTGATGTGCCTCTCCGACGTCTTCGTGATGCCGTCGGTCACCAATGCCGAGACCTTCGGCCTGGTCCAGCTCGAGGCCATGGCCGCCGGCCGCCCGGTCGTCAACACGGCGCTCGACACCGCGGTGCCGCGCGTCGCCCGCCACGGCATGGAGGCGATCACCGTGCCGCCCGGCGACGCCGAGAAGCTGGGCGAGGCCATCGACACCCTGATCCGCGATCCCGAGCGCCGCCGCCGCATGGGACTCTCGGCGCGGACCCGCGCCCTCAGTCGCTATTCGACCACTTCCTTCAGGGAAGGCATGGAGACCGTCTATCGCGCCGCCGTCACCGCGTCCTGCAAGGAACAGGCACGTGCCGCCGAGCCGCAGCAGGCGGCCGGCTGGCTGGACACTGTCCGGATCGCGGCGACGCTGGCCTGGTCCGATATGCGCCACCGTTACGTGCGCTCGCTGCTCGGACCGTTCTGGATGTCGCTCCAGATGGCGATCGTGGTCGCGGTACTGGGCTCGGTGATCGGGCAGATGACGAACGCCGACGTGCTGTCACGCCTGCCCATGCTGGCGCTGTCGATGACGGCCTGGACCTTCCTCAACAGCGTGGTGCTCGATGCCACGACGGCGCTCCAGAACTCCGCGAGCCTGATCCGCGACCGGGCGCTGCCGCCGGTGATCTTTCTCCTGCAATGCACGTTCCGGCAGGGGCTGTTCGCGCTGCATAACGCCTGCGTGCCGCTGCTGTTGTGGCTCATCCTGTCGCCCCGCGACCTCTCTCACGCGCTGGCGGCGCTGCCCGGCCTTCTGCTGTTCGTGACCTGCACCTTCGCCCTGAGCCTTGTCCTCGGCGCGCTGGCGACGCGCTATCGCGACCTCAAGCCGATCATCGAATCCACGCTGATGCTGGCGTTTCTCGCCTCGCCGGTGATCTGGTCGTCGGAGATGATCAACCACCGCTCGACGGTGATGCGGCTCAATCCACTGACGCATCTGTTCGCGGTGTGGCGCGAGCCGCTTGCGGGGGGCCATATCGATCCCGCCAGCATCGTCTACGTCCTCATCACGTTGGCGCTGCTGATCTTTGCGAGCGTGCTGACGCTGGTCCACCTGCGCAAAGCCGCCTTCTGGATCTGACGCATGGTCTCGATCAGCTTACGCAATGTCTGTCTCGACTACCCGCTCTACGGCGCATACGACTATTCGCTGAAGCGGCGGCTGATCGGTCATCTGATCCGCGAGCCGGGTGAGATGCGGATCATCCGCGCCGTCGACAACTTCACGATCGAGGCCGAGGCCGGCGCCCGCATCGGCCTTGCCGGGCCCAACGGCTCCGGCAAATCGACGCTTCTGCGCCTCATCGCCGGCGTCTATCCGCCGAGCAGCGGCAGCGTCGCGATCCAAGGTAACGTCGTGCCCCTGCTCGGCCTCAACGCCGGCGTCAACCTGGACTTCGTGGCGGAGGACAACATCGCGCTGCTGCTGCGCATCAGCGGCCGCAAGCCGAGCCGCAGCGTTATCGACGATATCTGGGCCTTCACCGAGCTCGAGACGCGCATGCAGCGGCTGCCGCTGCGGATGTTCTCGTCAGGCATGCTGATGCGGGTGCTGTTTGCGACCGCCACCGCTTTTCCGGCGGACATCCTTCTGCTGGACGAATGGCTCAGCGTCGTCGACGAGCACTTTGCGGAGAAGGCCGAGGTGCGGCTGCTGAACCTCGTGTCGCAGGCAGCGATCGTGATCATCGCCTCGCACGACCAGCCGCTGCTGCGCCGCACCTGCACCAGCATCATCAACCTCGATCACGGCCGCATCGCCTCGACTGTCACCGTCGATCCGCCGGCCACACATTCATTCGAGCTCCGCGGGAAACGCGCATGAAGCAGAATATCCTCGTCGTATCCGAAGCGCTGGGCGAGCCCAACCACAAGCGCGGCATCTTCCACTTCACGCGCGAATTGATGCGCTCGCTCGCGGCCGAAGGCCACGATCTGACGCTGCTGGTGGAGACCAATCGGCGCTTCCGCAAGCTGCGCCGGCGCGAGCGGCGCACAAAACTGTTTCCGTCAGAGGCGCGCAACATCGAATTGCTCGCTTTGTACCGCTTCCTCGACGAGATCAACATGGGCGAGCCGCTGGCGCGCAATGGCTTGCGGCGCACGCTCGACTGGCTCCACCACAAGGCCACCATGTCGGTCTCGTGGGACTATGTCCTCTGCTTCCTGCGCGCAATCGGGCTGCGTGGGCTGAATGCGCGGCTGATCGAGAACAAGACCGCGGCGCTGGAATACGTCCCGCCGGACCTGCGCCATCTGGAGCTGTTCCGCGACTTCCAGCTCGAGCCCGGCTTCTACAGCTACCAGGATTCCTCGGCCTTCTTCCTGCTGCCGCCGCCGCAGGTTGACGCGCGCGACTACGACGTCATCGTCGTGGATACCCCGACCCGGGTGGCGATCAGGCGCAAGCCGGATGCCAAGGTGATCTGCGTGGTCCACGATTTATTGCCGCTCACCGACCTCAAGCTCAGCGACGTCGCGACGCGGCTGTTCCTGTCGCGGCTGCTCACCAGCCTGCGTCAGGCCGACGAGCTCGCCTTCGTTTCAAACTATAGCATGACGCGGTTCAGGGAACTGCTGCCGCAATTTGCGCACCTGCCGGCGCGGGTCGTGTATCCCCGCACCCGGTTCGACGCCCCGGATGTCCTGCACCTCCCAGTCCCGTCGGGGCGTCCGGGGCGGCCGAGCTTCGTCGTCATCGTCTCGAACGAACCGCGCAAGAACGTCGCCACCGTCGTCCGCGCTTTCCGCAATGTGCCCCAGGCCGATCTCGTGGTGATCGGCCATGCCGGCGAGATCAGCCGGATGCGCAATCTGCCGCAAAACGTCCGCTTCGCCGGCTATGTCGACGAGCACGAAAAGACGGCCCTGATCGCGGAGGCGCACGGGCTGATCATGCCGAGCTTCGCCGAAGGCTTTGGCGTGCCAATCATCGAGGCGCTGGCCGCGAACACGCCGGTGTTGTGCTCCGACATCGCCGTGTTCCGCGAGGTCGCGCGCGACCTCGCCGACTATTTCGACCCGTTCTCGACCGAGGCGATCGCGGCCTCCGTCACCCGCGTGCTGACGCGCCAGGAGGAGTGCCGCGGCAGGATCCGCGCCCGGCGGCACGAGCTCGCCGAGCGCTTCGGCTACGAGACCCAGGCCCGCGATTTCCTCGGGCATCATGTGCTCGCGGAAAGCCTCGCCGCCGAGCAACTCGCGTCATACGGATGACCGCCGAATCCGCGATGTGGTCCGGTCCTGCCGATCAGCAAGGCGGGAGCGGCCGATGGCAGACTTGGCGCAACTGACTTGGCGCAACTCGGCCACGCTGATGCTGGCGGCCGATCTGCTCGCAGCCCTCATCGCGGTGGCGCTGCCCTGGTCGACCACTGCGCCTTCGATCTTCGTCGGGCTCTGGCTGCTGATGGTGACGCCGACCATCGACTGGCGCGACTATGCGCGCAGTCTCACGCGGCAGGCGCTTGCCCTGCCCTTCGCAATCCTGCTGCTCGCGCTTCTGGGCATGCTGTGGTCGGACGGCGCGTGGGCGGACCGGTTGCATGCGATCAAGCCGGTCGCAAAGCTCGTGCTCATTCCGCCGCTGCTCTACCATTTCAGCCGATCGGAGCGCGGCCTCTGGGTGTGCCTCGCCTTTGTCGCCTCCTGCGCACTGCTTGCAGCGTTCTCCTGGATCGTGCTGCTCGATCCCGCCTGGAAAATCACCGCGACGGCATCGGCCGGCGTTCCCGTCAAGAATTACGTCGACCAGAGCCAGGAATTCACACTCTGCGCCTTTGCGCTTGCGCTGCCCGCGCTGGCTTTCTGGCGCGGCGGGAGCGTGCTGGCGACGGCCGCCTGCCTTGCGCTGATCCTGCTGTTCGTCACCAACATGGTGTTCGTCGCCTCGGCCCGCACCGCGCTGCTCTGCATCGCGGTGCTGCTCGGCCTGTTTGCCTGGAAACATCTGGGCCGGCGCGCGGCGCTGCTCCTGCTTGCGGGCGCGGTCGCCGCAAGCGCGCTGGCCTGGACGACCTCGTCCTATCTGCGCCAGCGCATTACCGACATCGCCGTCGAATACCGCCACGGCCACGAGGACATCAGCCGCGCCTCGACCGCGCAACGGCTGACCTATTGGCGCAAGGCGATCCATGGCATTGCCGAGGCGCCTTTGATCGGTCACGGTACCGGCTCGATCAAGCGGCAGTTCGAACGCGCTGCCACGAACGAAAGCAGCCTTGATGCGGAGGTCGTCAGCAACCCGCATAACCAGCCCCTCAATGTCGCCATGCAGTGGGGCCTCTTGGGCATCGCCCTGCTCTACGCCATGTGGATCGCGCATCTTCGCCTGTTCCTGAGCGAAGGCCTTGCTGCCTGGATCGGCCTCGCGGTCGTCGTGCAAAACATCGCGAGCTCGCTATTGAACTCGCATCTGTTCGACTTCCACGAGGGCTGGATGTATGTGCTCGGCGTCGGCGTCGCCGGCGGCATGGTCCTGAAGGCGAAACCCGTCAGCCAGCCCTGACTACTGGCTGCGTTCGTGGCCGACCTCACCGGTGATGACGTCGCCGAACAGCTCCCAGGCTTGCCCGTTGAAGCGCATCAGTTGCATCTGCTCGATCGGGAAATAATCGTCGGCCGAGGTGTTCACCAGGATGCCGGGCAGCATCAGGTCGGTGTGAAAATCCTTCAGGCTGGTAGCCTGCCTCATGACGTTGTCACGGGTGAGATTGTCGCCGCACTGCTTCAGCACCTGCGCCATCGCCTCAGCCTGGACGTAGCCGTAGATGTTGTTGGAATTAGCCTTGTCGCCATCAGGATAATATTTGTCCATGAATTCACGCCACTTCACCACCGCCGAGTCCTTGTCCCAGGTCGGATCGGTCGGGTCCTTCAGATAGACGGTCGAGATGATGTCCTTGGAATAGTCGAGCCCGGCGGGCTTGAGCACCGAGGCGACCGAGGTCGCGGTGTTGGCCAGGAAGAATTTCGGTTTCCAGCCGAGTTCGCCGACCTTCCGGATCGCCTGCGCCGAACCTTTCGGCGCGGCCCATGAGAAGAAGATGTCGGCGCCGGAATCATGCAGGGCGACAATCTGCGAGTCGATCGAGGGATCGCTGACCTCGTAGGACTTGTCGGCGATGATCATGCCGGCCTTGTCGCCAAGCCGTCCTTCAGGCCCTTGAACTGGTCCTTGCCCGCATCGTCGTTCTGCCAGAACACCGCAATCTTGCTGCTGGGGAAGTGGTCGCGGATGTATTTTGCGTAGATCCGCCCCTCGCTCTGATAGTTCGGCTGGAAACCCATCGTCCACGGAAAGTTCTTCGGGTCGCCGAATTTGGTGCCGCCGGAGGCGACGAAGAGCTGCGGCACCTTCTTGGCGTTCATGTACTTCATGATCGCCGAATTCGAGGGCGTACCGAGCGGCTGGAAGATCAGCAAGACCTCGTCGCTCTCGACCAGCTTGCGCGCCTGCTCGATCGCCTTCGGCGGAGAATAGGCGTCGTCATAGCTGATGAAGTCGATCTTGCGGCCGTTGATGCCGCCCTGGTCGTTGATCATCTTGAAGAAGGCGGCCTCGGTCTTGCCGATCACGCCATAGGACGATGCCGGCCCGCTATAGGGCATGATGTTGCCGATCTTGATGTCGGTGTCGGTAGCTCCGGGATCGTATTTCTTCTGCGCCAAGGTCTGCGCCATGCCCGGTGTTGTGGCCAACACTGCGGCAGCAAGCATGGCGAGGGCAGCAAGGTTGTTGCGACGACCCGGCATCGTTCTCTCCCCTGTGTTTTATAGTCTTGTTTTGCGAGGAGTGTCGCAAGGCGGCGTGCCGCTGGCAAGCGCCGCGATTTTCCGCGACGTGAAACGGCGGATGCGGAACCTACACGGCGCGCCGCAACTGATTCAGAATGCGCCCGTCGATCACCAGCAACGCGCTGCCGATGACGATCGCGCCCGCGATCTCGCGCACGGAGATCGGCTCACCCAGCACCAGCCATCCCAGAAAAATAGCGGTGACGGGAATGAGCAGCGTCACCAGCATGACATTGGTTGCGCCCGAGCGCCGCAGGATCTGGAAGAAGACGATATAGGCCAGCGCTGTCGAGAGTCCGGCAAGGCCAAGCGCCGCGAGCCAAATCGTCAGGCCCGGCATCGGGAGACGCCACGGCTGCTCCACCGCGCCGGCGACGAGCGCCATCATCACCGTCGAAGCCATAAGTTGAAAAGTGGCGGTGCCAAGCGGCGGCGAGTCCTTCAACAGCCGCCGCGCCGCCAGCGCCGCAAAGCCATAGCTGAAGGCGCCGCCGAGGCAGAGCAGGATGCCGAGTCCCTGCCCCGTCCGCGTCTCGACGCCCCATCCCCTCAGGATCACTACGCCGAGAAGCCCCAGCGCGACCCCGACCACGCGGCGCATCTGCAGGGCCTCTTCGCCTGCCGCCGCCATCACGATCACCGTAAAGAGGGGCGTGGTGGCATTCAGGATCGACGCCAGGCTGCTCGAAATGAAAGTCTGGCCGACCACAATCAGCGAGAACGGGATGACATTGTTGAGGAGCCCAATCGCGACGAACGGCTTCCAGCCCGTCATACCCTTGGGAAAACCAATGCCCTGCATCCGGAGCAGCGGCAGCAGAATGACCGAGCCAAGTGCAACGCGCAAAAACACCAGCGTCAGCGGCGGCAATTCCCGCAACGCCGCACCGTTGAAGAAAAACGAGCCGCCCCAGAGGACCGAGAGCACAGCGAGCAGCGACCAGTCTCGCGCGTCGATCCGGTTGTCGTTCGGGGGCATGGCGTCTCATGTCGGTAGGCGAGACAGCCGCCTAGGACAACACGGCGAACAGCGCCACCCGATTTCCGATGAAGCACCGGTTTACAAAACCGATGCTCGAACGAGGCTGCCCCATGTCGATGTGATCCGCTAGGACGGCTTCTTCGGCCGCGACACCAACTCGATCATCTTGCCTTCATCGTCGTCAGGCATCGCGGCCTTGGCCTGCGCGTAGGATTCGACCGCGGCGCGCGAGACCAGCGGCTTGTCGGCCAGCAGGCTCTCTGCGAGCTTCACGGCGTAGGCGGCATCCTTGTGCCGCAGCGCCGCCGTGAACGTCGCGCCGGAAAAATCGCGGGCGACCATGCGCTTGGAGTGGCGCTGCACTTGCGGGCTCGCTGCCACGCCTGACAGAATCGATTCCAGCACCAGATTCATGTCGAGGCCGGCCTGCTCGGCGATCGCGAGGCCCTCGGCGAGACCGGCGATCTGGATCGCGCCCATCAGATTGTTGATGAGCTTGTAGACGGTGCCGGAGCCCACAGCGCCGAAATGGCGGATGGTCGAGCCGATCGGTTCGAGATAGGGCCGCGCGCGTTCGAGATCGGCCGCATCGGCGCCAACCAAAAGCGTCAGCTTTCCGCTCGCTGCTGCATCCGGCAATCCCGTCACGGGACAGTCGATATAGATCAGCCCGCGCGTGTTGAGCTCGCGGCCCATCTCGCGGGCGTGGTCATAGGAGACGGTGGAGCATTCGATCGCGATGGTGCCGGCCTTGGCCGTCTTGGCCGCACCCTCGGGTCCGAGCCAGACCGCGCGCGAGGCTTCGTCGTCGGCGACCATGGTCACGACGGCGTCGGCGTCGATCGCAGCATCCTCCGGCGAGGTCGCCCAGAGCGCGCCGCGCGCGATCAGATCTTTCGCTTTTGTTTTGCTGCGATTCCACAGCATCACCGTAAAACCGGCATCGAGATAACGGCCGGCCATGCCATGGCCCATCCGCCCGAGCCCGATGAAGGCGATACGGGGCATCAGTCGACGTCCTCGATGTCAGCGCCGGTGGTGCCAAACGCACGCTGCGCCAAGGTCGCGGCCATGAAGTCGTCGAGATCGCCGCCGAGCACGCCGGAGGTGTCGGAGGTCTGCACACCCGTGCGCAGATCCTTCACCATCTGGTAGGGCTGCAGCACATAGGAGCGGATCTGGTGGCCCCAGCCGATATCGGTCTTGGCGGCCTGGTCGGCGGCGGCTTTCTCTTCCCGCCTCTTCAGCTCGATCTGGTAGAGCCGTGCGCGCAGCATGTCCCAGGCCTGCGCCTTGTTCTTGTGCTGGGAGCGGCCGGCCTGGCAGACCACTGCAACGCCGGTCGGGATATGCGTCAGCCGTACCGCGGATTCGGTCTTGTTGACGTGCTGGCCGCCAGCACCACCGGAGCGCATAGTGTCGACGCGGACGTCGGATTCCTTGATGTCGATCTTGATACTGTCGTCAATGACGGGGAACACGGCAACCGACGAGAACGAGGTGTGCCGCCGCGCGTTGGAATCGAATGGCGAGATCCGCACCAGGCGATGCACGCCCGCCTCGGTCTTCAGCCAGCCATAGGCATTGTGGCCGGAGACCTGAATGGTCGCGGACTTGATGCCGGCCTCTTCGCCCTCGGACTCTTCCAGCATCTCGACCTTGAAGCCGCGGGTTTCGGCCCAGCGCGAGTACATGCGCAACAGCATCTGCGCCCAGTCCTGGCTCTCGGTGCCGCCGGCGCCGGCATGCACTTCGAGATAGGAATCGAAACCATCGGCCTCGCCCGACAGCAGCGCCTCGAGCTCGCGCCGCGCGACTTCCTTCTTGAGATTCTTCAGTGCAGCTTCGGCTTCCTTGACGACGCCCTCATCGCCCTCGGCTTCGCCGAGCTCGATCATGCCGATATCGTCTTCGAGCTCCTGCTCGACCTTGCCGATGCCGGAGAGCGAATCCTCAAGCGAGGTTCGCTCCTGCATCAGTTTCTGGGCTTTCTGGGGATCGTTCCAGAGGTTGGGATCTTCAGCGAGCTTGTTCAGCTCAGCGAGGCGCGCCGTCGATTTCTCGACGTCAAAGATGCCTCCTCAGCAGCCCGACTGACTGCTTGATCTCTTCTACCAACCGTTCGATTTCGGCGCGCATGTGGTTCTCTGGTCTCGCGGAATTGGTCCCGCGTGCATGACGCATGGTCCGGGAAAGTGTGGAGCGTTTCCCGATCAGATCATGCGCAAAACAAAAATCTAAAGCGCGAAGATTCATCATCGCGCTTGATGGGGATGTAGCGGCGGCGGCTGCAAAGCGCAACCGCCGCCGCGAAGAACGTCTGTCTTGTCCTAGGCCTTAGTACAGCCCGCCGGTGCCCGGCCGCATGAAGAAGCCGGAATCCGGTTGCTGCTGCTGTGACGCCGGCATGCGGCCGTCGGCATCGGCCACGCCGATGACCGAGTAGTTATCCGGCGGCGCCGTGCCCGGCTTGAAGGCTTCGAGGATGGTTCCGCCGGTCTCGCCCGGGCCGGCGCGCATGCCGGTCTTGGAGACGACGCGCACCAGCTTGATGCCGGCCGGCACCTTGAACGGAACCGCGGGCTTGTCGGCGAGCGCGAGCTTGAGGAAATCGCGCGCGATGGGAGCTGCCAGATGACCGCCGGTCGCGGCGTTGCCTTTGCCGAGCGCGCGCGGCTTGTCGTAGCCCATATAGATGGCGACGGCGACGTCGGGCGAGAAGCCGACGAACCAGGCGTCCTTGGCCTCGTTGGTGGTGCCGGTCTTGCCGGCGATCGGCTTGCCGACCTCCTTGACCACGGTCGCGGTACCGGCCTGGACCACGCCTTCCATCAGCTCGGTGATCTGATAGGCGGTCATGGAATCCAGCACCTGCTCGCGGCGGTCGATCAGCTGCGGCTCGTTCTGGTTCTTCCAACCGCCCGGCGCGTCGCAGCCACGGCATTCGCGCTGGTCGTGCTTGAAGATGGCGTGGCCGTAGCGATCCTGGATACGGTCGATCAGGGTCGGCTTCACCCGGCGGCCGCCATTGGCGAGCATCGAATAGGCCGTGACCATGCGCATCGCCGTGGTCTCGCCGGCGCCGAGCGCGTAGGACAGATAGTTCGGCAGCTCGTCATAGACGCCGAAGCGGCGGGCATATTCGCCGATCAGGGGCATGCCGATGTCCTGCGCGAGGCGCACCGTCACCGTGTTGAGCGACTGCCGCAGCGCGTTGCGCAGCGTCACTGGCCCCTGGAACTTGCCCGAGGAGAAGTTTTCAGGCCGCCACACGCCCGCGCCCTGGCCCTGGTCGATTTCAATCGGCGCGTCGAGCACGACAGTCGAGGGCGTATAGCCGTTGTCGAGCGCGGCCGAATAGACGATCGGCTTGAACGACGAACCGGGCTGCCGATAGGCCTGCGTGGCGCGGTTGAACTGGCTCTGGTCGAACGAGAAGCCGCCGACCATCGCCAGCACGCGGCCGGTCCAGGGATCCATCACCACCATCGCGCCGGACACTTCGGGGATCTGGCGCAGCCGGTACTGGCCCTCGACGACGGTGCCGTCCTTGTAGAGCGGATCGGCATAGATCACATCGCCGGGCTGCAGCACCTGCGACACACCCGTAGCAGCCCTACCCTTCGCAGGCCCCGAGGCCGCCCTTGCCCATTTGATGCCGTCGAGCGTGATGAGGCCGGTCTCGCGCTGCTTGCTCACGGCGCCGCCGAGCTCGCGGCTCGGCTGGAAGCCGATGCGCGCGGACTGGTCGCTGGTCTCCAGCACCACCGCCATGCGCCATGGCGAGATGTCGGAGAGCGACTTGATCTCGGCGAGCTTCACGCCCCAGTCGCCCGAAATATCGAGCTTGCTCATGGCGCCGCGATAGCCCTGCTGCTCGTCATAGTTCACGAGGCCGGAGACCATGGTCTTGCGCGCCATGACCTGGATCTTGGGATCGAGTGTGGTGCGGACAGAGAGGCCGCCCTCGTAAAGCTTCTTCTCGCCGTAGCGCTCGAAGATGTCGCGGCGCACCTCCTCGGCGAAATATTCGCCGGCGAAGGTGTGGGCGCCGTTGGAACGGTTGGTGACGGCCAGCGGCTCCTTGCGCGCCTTGTCGGCGTCGGCCTGCTTGATCCAGCCGTTCTCCAGCAGACGGTCGATCACGTAGTTGCGGCGCTCGACGGCGCGGTCGCGGTTGCGGACCGGATGCAGCGTCGCAGGCATCTTCGGCAGCGCCGCGAGATAGGACGCTTCCGCCACCGTCAGCTCGTTCACCGACTTGTCGAAATAAACCAGCGACGCGGCCGCGATGCCGTAGGCGCCGAGGCCCAGATAGATTTCATTCAGATACAGCTCGAGGATCTTGTCCTTCGAGTAGGTCTTCTCGATGCGCATCGCCAGCAAGGCTTCCTTGATCTTGCGGGCGAAGGAGACCTCGTTGGTCAGAAGAAAGTTCTTGGCGACCTGCTGGGTGATCGTGGAAGCGCCCTGCGGACGGCGGTTGGAGCCGTAGTTCTGGATGTAGACCACGCCGGCGCGCGCCATGCCGGTGTAGTCGATGCCGCCGTGCTCGTAGAAATTCTTGTCCTCGGCCGCGAGGAAGGCGTTGATCACGAGTTTCGGCACCGCCTGGATCGGCAGGTAAAGCCGCCGCTCCTTGGCGTATTCGCCGAGCAGCGAGCCGTCGACCGCGTGCACGCGGGTCATCACCGGCGGCTCGTAATCCTGAAGCTGAGAGTAGTCCGGCAAGTCCTTGGAGAAATGCCAGATCAGGCCTGCGACGGCACCGACACCAACCAGGAACAACACCGTTCCCGCGGCGAACAGGAAGCCCATGAACCGCACCAGCAAGCGCATTATCTGTTTATCCGTTCAAACTCTGGATCAGCCCAAGATCAGATTAAGATCAGCCCTTGGCACCCAAAACAGGCGCCACTCTCACGTCGCGAATTCACCGGCCTACTCAAATACTATCCGTGCCGGACTCAAGACGCTTGCCGAACGGGATTCTCGCCGATTCCGGAACCCCCTTGCGGCGTTTTTATAAAGCGCCCGCTGTGGCCAAACTAGGGCTTTTGCGGCGGGACGGAAAATCCCCTCTCAGTTCGACGACCCGGCCGTGGCTATCCGCTTGGCCAAAAAGCCCTCGATCGCCTGCGCCATCGAACCCACGGCACGCGACCGCCAGCCCTCGGAGACCAGATGATCGAGATCGCCCTTATTGGAGACATAGCCGATCTCGACCAGCACCGACGGCACGTCGGGCGCCTTCAGGACCCGGAAGCCGGCCGACTTCAGGGGATGCTTGTGCATCCGCACCGTCGACTTCATTTCGCCCATCAACAGTCGGGCAAAACGGCTTGAAAATGTGCGGGTTTCCCGCTGGGTGAGATCGATCAGGATGTCGGCGACATCGGTCGGCTCCTCCGCGAGGTTGAAGCCGGCGATGGCGTCCGCCCGGTTTTCCGCATCCGCCAGCCGCTGCGCCTCGGCGTCGGAGGCCTTGTCGGACAGCGTGTAGATCGTCGCGCCCTGCGCATCGCCCTCGGCGCGCGGTAGCGCGTCGGCGTGGATCGAGACGAACAACGCCGCCTTGAGGCTGCGGGCGACTTTGACCCGGTCGTTGAGCGGGATGAAGGTGTCGTCGTCCCGCGTCATCACCACGCGATATTTGCCGGTCTTTTCCAGCCGTTCGCGCAGCGCCAGGCCAAAGGCCAGCACCAGGTTCTTCTCGCTCTCGCCGCTCGACTGCGTGCCATTGTCGATGCCGCCATGGCCGGGATCGATCACGACCACCGCACGGCCATCGGCCTTCTGCTGCCCGGCTTCAGCGGGTGTAGATGCGGGAACCGTCGCGAGCGGTGGATCGGCGATTGCGGGCCGCAGCTCAGGACGGTTTTCCGGAGCGAGCGACGGCACGAAGGCGGCGCGGTCGACCTCCTCCAGTTCGAGCACGAGCCGGGCCGGCTGACCGTTGGCGGCCTCCAGCACATAGGAATTGGCGATCTTGGCCGGACCCGTCAGGTCGAACACGATTCGGGATCCGCCGGGCATCACCAGCCCATAGCGGAAGGCCTTGACCAGTCCCCGCCCCCCGGCCCCGGTGCCCGCGGGGAGTTGAAAATTGACCTGGGGGACGTCGACCACCACCCGATACGGGTCAGCCAAGGTGACGGCGCGGAAGGTAACGGTCTGGTCGATGTCGAGGATAAAGCGCGTCTGCTTGCCGTCACCGGCCAGCCGGGCGGCTGAGGCGGTTGGGAAATTCGCTGCTGCAACAGAGGGTTGGGCCTGACTTTCCGCTGCCTTCAGGCGCGAGGAATCAGCACATGGCAATGCCGCGGCGCACAGCAGCACGCATCCCAGCAAGACCCTTTGATTTGCGCGGCTCGCCACCGATTCCGTGCCTCCGAGCAGCCTTTTTAAGGCAATAGAACCACAGGGTTAAACGATCCTTAATGACAGATGCGCGAAATTCGCTGACTGTGACCGCCGTGCGACGCTCCTTGCACGGATGGCCCAATCCACGTATGTACGGAATGCTGACGGCCGATATTTCCGGCTGTGTCGCATTCAGCCTCCCGGTGCAGCGCCGGAACTCTCAAGGTTTGGGAATTCCAGCGTTTTTCCGTTCCCCTCTAAGTCCAGCGCGGTGCGCGGCAGCGAGGTGGAGCGGGGCAAAGCCCCGGCGGCGGACGGTCCCCGGTTACCACCACGTTTCCGGGACGTTCTGACAGCGGCGCAACCCGTTACCCGGTCCCTTAATCCCAAGGGAGCGGTTCGTAATACCCAAGGCGAGCGCGCTCGCGCCATGCCTGGCCAGCAGCAACTGATTGAGGGGCGGCCCCGCCGCCCAATGTTTCATACGGGCCGACGCTTGATGCGCCAGACTGTGCCGACCAATTCTGAAGGACCATTCGCGACGCTGCGGAGTAACAATCCCGCGCGCCACTTTGGTCTTCCGGCTTCCGGTTCGGCAACGCGCGAGAGACGGCGTTTCGGCCTTCCCCTCACCCCCGAATCAGGTGGACCGTCGCGTCACCCGGCAGCGCTGATGGCGCCCACGGTGAATAGCGCCCGCCGCCGCCAAGAGTTAAGACATGCCCAACAAGATGTTGATCGATGCAACCCACCCGGAAGAGACCCGGGTCGTCGTGGTCCGCGGCAATCGCGTCGAAGAGTTTGATTTCGAGACCGCGCAACGCAAGCAACTACGCGGGAACATCTACCTCGCCAAGGTCACCCGGGTCGAACCCTCGCTCCAGGCCGCCTTCATCGAATATGGCGGCAACCGCCACGGCTTCCTCGCCTTCAGCGAAATCCATCCCGATTACTACCAGATCCCGGTTGCCGACCGGCAGGCACTGATCGAAGCCGAGGAGCAGGCCCATCGCGAGGCCGAGGAAGAGAGCGAGAATCGCTCCCACGGCCGCCGCCGTTCGCGCCACCGCAACTCCCGCCGCCGTAGTCATGGCGAACGCGTCCGCAGCGACATCGTCGAAGGCGCCGATCCCGCGGCCCAGCCGGTCCAGGGCGAAGCGCTGCCCGAGGGCGCTTCGCACGAGGGCGAGCACCTGCACGCCGGCGCGGAGCATCACGGCGAGCACGAAGGCCATGATCATCACGACCACGAAGGACATGATCACGAAGGACATGATCATGAGGGACATGGTCATGAAGGACATGGGCACGACGACCATCATCATGCCCATGGTGACGATCATCACGCCCACGATCATGACGACCATGGTCGTCACGGCGAGCACGATCATCACGACCATGCCGACGAGACGCCAGCGCCTGTCGCAGCAATCGGCGCCGAGCCCGCGGTCGCCACCGAGGCCGTTGCCGGGCCGCAGGAGGTTGCCTCCGAAGCATACGCCGAGGATCTCGCCGAAGCCGTGACATCGGCGGCCGAACCAGCCGACGCCGTGTACGCCGCCGGCGAGCGCGCCGAGGCTCCGCATCACCAATCCGAAGCGATGGCCGAGGACGACGACGAAGACGAAGACGACGAGGAAGCCGAAGAGGACGTCGTTGAATCCGTCGGCGGCGACGATGTGCTGGAGGAAGTGCCGGAGCGCAGCTTCCGTCCACGCCGCCAGTACAAGATCCAGGAAGTCATCAAGCGCCGCCAGGTGATGCTGGTGCAGGTCGTCAAGGAAGAGCGCGGCAACAAGGGCGCGGCGCTGACGACCTACCTCTCGCTCGCCGGCCGCTACGCCGTATTGATGCCGAACACCGCGCGCGGCGGCGGCATCAGCCGCAAGATCACGAGCGCGCAGGACCGTTCGCGCCTGAAGGAAGTGGTGCAGGATCTCGACGTGCCCGAGGGCATGGGGATCATTCTGCGCACGGCGGGTGCCGCCCGCACCAAGCCCGAGATCAAGCGCGACTTCGAGTACCTGATCCGGATGTGGGAGACGGTGCGCGACATGACGCTGAAGTCGCAGGCCCCGACCCTCGTCTACGAGGAAGGCTCGCTGATCAAGCGCTCGCTGCGCGACCTCTACAACAAGGAGATCGACGAGATCTCAGTTGCCGGTGAATCCGGCTACCGCGAAGCGCGCGACTTCATGAAGATGCTGATGCCCGCCAACGTGAGCGCGGTGAGGCAGTATCGCGACGGTCAGCCGCTGTTCTCGCGCATGGGCGTCGAAAGCCAGCTGGACGCGATGTTCTCGCCGACCGTGCAGTTGCGCTCCGGCGGCTACATCGTGATCAACCAGACCGAAGCGCTGGTCTCGATCGACGTCAACTCCGGACGCTCGACGCGCGAGCATCATATCGAGGACACCGCGCTCAAGACCAATCTCGAGGCCTCCGAAGAGGTCGCGCGTCAGCTTCGGCTGCGCGACCTCGCCGGCCTGATCGTCATCGACTTCATCGACATGGACGAGAAGCGCAACAATCGCGCGGTCGAACGCAAGCTGTCCGATTGCCTCCGGCAGGACCGCGCGCGGATCCAGGTCGGACGCATCTCGCATTTCGGCCTGCTCGAGATGTCGCGCCAGCGCATCCGCGCCAGCGTGCTGGAGTCCTCGACCGATCCCTGCGCGCATTGCGGCGGCACCGGCCATGTGCGCTCGGTGTCCTCGGTTGCGCTCCAGTTGCTGCGCGGCCTCGAAGAGATCCTGATGAAGGGCGCGACCCACAATCTCGTGGTCCGCACCCGCACCGATGTCGCGCTCTATGTGCTGAACCACAAGCGCGGCCATCTGCGCGATCTCGAGAACGGCTTCAAGGTCACGTTGGCGGTCATCGCCGACGCGAGCGTCAGCGGACCGCAGGCCTATGTCATCGACCGCGGCGAGCAGGTGCATACGCTCGAAGCCGCCAAGGCTCTGCTGGCGGCGCAGGCGGCAGCAAGCCCGCCGCCCTTGGCCGAAGAAGCTTATGACGACGAGGAGTTCGATCCGGAGACCGAATCCGAGGTCGAGACCGAGGAGACCGAAGGTCTCGCCGAGGAGCAGGCTGCAGGCGACGCCGCTTCCGAGCAGGACGGCCAGCGCCGCAAGCGTCGCCGTCGCCGCCGTGGCCGTGGTGGCCAGCGTGACGAGGAGCCGCGCGAGGATGGCGCTCCCGCTATAGCCGAGACGGCCGTGACGGCCGGCGAAGGCGAAGAGGATGCAGAGGCCGAGCCGGACGGCGAGGAAGGCGAGGAACAGGCAGCCCGCGGCGAGCAGCAGGGCAGCGCCGACCGTCGCCGCCGGCGTGGTCGCCGTGGCGGACGCCGCCGGCGCGGTCCTGGCGAGGAAGGTCTCGCCGGCTCCATCGGCGACGAGCTCGCCGCCAGCGCGCCGTCGGAAGCGACCGACGCAGTCGCCGATTTCGACAGTTTTGGCGGCGAGGCTGCGCCCTCGATCGCGCAGGCCGAGCACACCTCAGAACCTCAGGTCACCCAGCCGGAGCCACGCGCCGAGGCACGGATTGAGGCAGCGGCCCAGCCTGCTCCTGCTGCCGCGGACGAAGAGCCCGCCGACGACAAGGCCGCACGACGCCGTTCTACGGTTCGGGAAAAGGTGAGCTTCCTGTCGAGCAGCCAGAGCGAGCCAGCGGCGCAGACCATCGAACCGGTTGCCCCGCCCGCGCCGGCTCCGGAGCCCGCGCCGGAAGCGGCAAGCGAAACGTCAGCCGCACCGCGCCGCGCCGGCTGGTGGTCGCGCCGCTTCGGCGGCGGCGAATAGACGAGCCCCAATCAAAAGCGCCCGGCCTTGGCCGGGCGTTTTCCGTTTCGCGCTCTCTTTATCGACTTCAGTGCGACGGCGGATCGTCCTCGATCGGCGCCATGTCGCGCGATGCGATCCGGCGGAGCTGATCGTAGAGATCAGGCGCCTCGCTGGTGCAGAGGCAGACTCCTTTCGCAGAAGGCGCATCGCCGGCGTTGAGGTAGGCGTGGCCCATGGTGCTGTCGAGATAGATGCCGTCGCCCTCGCCCAGGATCTCCGGCGCGTAGAACTCGGTGTGGACGGCGACGCGTCCGCTCGTCACCACAAAATATTCCTCGCCGGCGTGACGCAGCAGCGGGCCGAACTCCTCCAGCGAGCGCGCCCGGACTTCGGCCAGGATCGGCACCATGCGTTTGCCGATCAGATCGGTGCATTGATACGTGTAGGTGTAGAAGCCGGTCGTGATCACCTGCCCCTGCCCGGCCCGGCTGATGCTCCGTCGGGCCGTGACCGGCCGGCTCTGCTCCGGACGCGGGGGCGCCGGATTGAACAGCTCGGCGATCTCCATCTTCAAGCCCGAGGTGAGCTGGAGCAGCCTGTCATAGGTCAGCGACATCAGACCGTTCTCGACCTTGGACAGGGTCGACAGCGCCATGCCGGTCCGCTCCGCCACCTGCTTGAGCGTCAGGCCGCGGGCCTGACGGGCAGCCTTGAGGCATTGGCCGAGCTGGGAATTGGCGCCCTCCGGCGTCGTCATGATTTCGCTCATGCAGCAAGGCTACCACGGCGGCGGAAAAATTGTTGACCGATCCATCTAATCTTTTCGGCGGTAGTCGATCCTGGGTTGGGTCATTTGGTCGCCGCTTGGGCAAGAACACCAGCATTTGCGCATGAATCAGCCATATCTGACGAATATTGATGCGCGGTCTCCACTTTCCGATATGCTAAATCGTTTTCAAAATTTGAAAGGGGTTGGCATTGTCCGAACTTTGCGATTCCAGTGCCGTTGAGCTGCGCCGCCGCCTGGCCGCCCGGGAAATCTCGCCCGTCGAGCTGCTGGATTCCTGCCTGTCGCGGATCGCCACCGTCAATCCCGCCGTCAACGCCGTCGTGACGCTGGACGAGCCCGGCGCTCGCGCCGCCGCCAGGGAAGCCGAGGCCGCCATCCTCCGCGGCGAGGATCGGGGCGCGCTCCACGGGCTCCCCGTTCTCATCAAGGACACCCAGGATACCGCTCGCCTGCGCACCACCTATGGCAGCCCGTTGCTGAGGGACAACGTCCCGGTCGCGGACCAAGCCTCGGTCGCGCGGCTGCGCGCGGCTGGCGCCATCATCTTCGGCAAGACCAACACACCGGAATGGGCGGCCGGCGGCAACACCCGCAACCCCGTGTTCGGCGCGACCGGCAATCCCTTTGATCCCCTGCGCTCGGCGGCCGGCTCCTCCGGCGGCTCGGCGGTGGCGCTCGCCTGCAGCATGGTCCCGCTCGCCTCCGGCTCGGACACCGGTGGCTCCTTGCGCAATCCGGCGGGCTTCGCCGGCATTGTCGGCATGCGCCCGTCCTACGGCCTCGTGGCCAGCGAGAAGCGCATCTTCGGCTGGTCCAATTTGTCGACCGACGGGCCGATGGCTCGCAATGTCGCCGACACCGCGCTGATGCTGTCGGTGATGGCGAGCGACGATGCCCGCGATCCGCTCGCCTATACGCTGCCCGGCGAGCCCTTGCGCGCTCGCGCCGAGCGCTGGGCCACCCCGCGCCCCGCCGAACTCGGCAAGCTGCGCCTCGCCTTCACCGAGGACTTTGGTTTCGCCCCGACCGAGCAGGCGATCCGGCGCGTGTTCCGTCGCCGCGTGGGCAAGCTTGCACCGCTCTTCGCCGCATGCTGCGAGGCGACGCCGGATTGCTCCGGCGCCGACGACGCCTTCGCCGTGCTGCGCGCAGGCATGTTCCTGGCGACACACGGCAAGAACTACAAAGAGCGGCCCGAGATGCTCGGCCCCAATGTCCGCGCCAATGTCGAGGAGGGCCTCGGCTACACGCTGGAAGATCACGCGCGCGCCGCAACGACGCAGACACGGATCTATCGCGCCTGGCAAAGCTTCTTCGAAAGCTGCGACGTGCTGATCAGCCCGACCATCACGCTCAGTCCGCGGCCGTGGTCGGAGCCCCATCCCGCGGAGATCGACGGGGTACCTACGAAATCCTACTTCCATTGGCTCGCGCTCGCTTATGCCGTCACGCTTCCCGGCCATCCTGCGATCAGCATTCCTCTCGGCCTCGACGAAGCCGGGCTGCCTTTCGGCCTCCAGATCGTCGGTCCGCGTGGCGGCGACGCCGCCGTGCTCTCGGTGGCCGCGAGCCTCGAAGCGGCGTTCGCCGGCGACGCGCAATTGTGCCGGCCGGCGCCCGATCTGGCGCGGCTTGCCGCGGCGCCGCCGCTGTCGGCCGCACCCGGATTCCTGACTTGGGAATGACCCGAAGCCAGCCCTAGCAGCACCGCCGGCGCAACGGAGACGAGGATGACGGAATTGCCGAGGAGGACCAGCGTCGTCGCATTCGTCCTGCTTTATCTCGCCTACTGCATCTCCTATGTCGACCGCGCGGCGATCTCGCTGGCGCTGGCGCAGATCGGCAAGGACTTCAACCTCCAGGCCGCAGATCTCGGCATCATCATCAGTTCGTTCTTCCTCGGTTACGCCGCGATGCAGGTGCCGGGCGGATGGCTCTCCGACCGCTTCGGCTCGAAATACGTGGTGATCATCACCATCGTGATGTGGTCGCTGTTCACGGCCTTCACGAGCCTTGCCTGGTCGCTGACCTCGCTGATCGCGATCCGCTTCATTTTCGGCATCGCCGAGGGCGGCTTCCCGCCGGCGAGCATCCGCGCCGTCGCGGAAGTGTTCAAGAAGGACAGCCGGCCGAAGATGTCGGCCCTGCTGCTGTCTTCCAACTATGCCGGCAGCATGGTCGCGCCGCTGATCATGGCGCCGTTGATCCTCTGGCTCGGCTGGCGCCATGCCTTCAACACGATCGGCATTGCCGGCATCGTCTTCGCGGTGGCCTATTTCGTCTTCGTTCCGTATCTGCGACGTCCGGGCGAGGCCGTGGCAGGCGCGGCTGCGAAGGCCGAGAAGCGTGCGCCGATGCGCGAGCTCATGAAGAATCCGCTGCTGTGGCAGCTGATGGTGGTGTGGTTCGGCCTCAGCTGCGTCAACAAGGGCCTGGATTCCTGGATGCCGCTCTATCTGCTTCAGCAGCGTGGGCTCGACCTCAAGACCGTCGGCGTGGTGGCGCCGATCCCGTTCGTGATGGCGACCATTGCGACCGCAATGGGCGGCTGGGTGATGACGACGTTCTTCGCCGAGCGCGAAAAGTATCTGCTGATCGGCGCCTCCGCATTGACCGGCATCTTCCTCTACGCCATGTACAAGGCGGAGACGATCGCGATGCTGATCACCTACCAGTCGGTGGTCTATTTCTTCAAATCCTTCGTGCTGGCCTCGGTGATTGCGCTTCCGACCAAGCTGCTCCGCGACGACCAGATCGGATCCGGGATCGGCATGGTCAATCTCGGCGGCCAGAGCGCGGGCTTCGTCGCACCCGTCGCCATCGGCTTTATCGTGACCGGAACCGGATCGTTCGATGCCGCCTTCGGCTTCCTCGTGGCGATGACGGCGTTGTCCGTCGTGGTTGCCGCAACCATCAACACGGCCGAGCCGAAGCTCGCCCCGCAGGCGGCCTGACAGGAGAACTTCCCCCGATGCAAAGCGCGATCGTACTCGGCGGCGGCATGATCGGCGTCAGCGCTGCGCTGCACCTCCAGCAGCGCGGCTGGTCCGTCACGCTCATCGACCGCAGGGAGCCGGGCCGCGAGACCAGCTACGGCAATGCCGGGATGATCCAGGCGGAAGCGGTCCGCCCCTATCCGATGCCGCGCGACATCGCCACGCTCCTGAAGATCGCGACCGGCCGCACCAACGACGTGCGTTACAGCCTGTCGTCGCTGCATCTCCATATCGAGCCCCTGCTCCGCTATTGGTGGCATTCGGCGCCGAAGCGGCATCGCGAGGCGATCGACGCCTGGGCGCGACTGATCGCCTACGCGACGGCGGAGCACGACATCCTCATTCGCGAAGCCCATGCCGACAATCTGATCCGCCGCGCGGGATACCGGCATCTGCATCGCGACGCAGCTTCGTTCGATCTCGCCGTCAAGGCGGCGGAAGAAGATCAGCGCGAATTCGGCGTGAGGTTTCGGGCGCTCTCGGGCGCCGAGCTCGCCAAGGCCGAACCGATCCTGCGCGACGATCTGCCCGGCGCGGTCCATTGGCTCGACACCTGGACCGTGTCCGATCCCGGCGCGCTGGTCACGGCCTATGCCGATCTGTTCGAGCGCCTCGGCGGCACCATTGTGCTTGGCGATGCCCAGACCTTGCAGCAGACCGCGACCGGCTGGTCGGTCGAGACCGACCTTGGACGCATCGACGCCGCCCACGCCGTCGTGACGCTCGGGCCGTGGTCGCCCGATCTCCTGCACAAATTCGGTTATCGCATTCCGCTGGTGCGCAAGCGCGGCTATCACATGCATTACAGCGGCGGCGCGTCGCTCGATCTGCCGCTGGTCGACAAGGCCGGCGGCTACGCCATGGGTCCGATGGCGAAGGGCATCCGCATCACCACCGGCGCGGAGTTGACCGGCCTGGACGCGCTTGCAACGCCCGTGCAGCTCGCCAGCGCCGAAGCCTCCGCGCGCGAGCTGATCGACCTCGGCAGGCGCGTCGAGCCCGACCCATGGTTCGGCACCCGCCCCTGCACGCCCGACATGCTGCCGGTGCTCGGCCCTGCCCCGCGCCATCCCGGCCTCTGGATGAATTTTGGCCACGGCCACCAGGGCTTTACGCTCGGCCCCGCGACGGGACGCCTGCTCGCCGAGATGATGAGCGGCGAGACGCCCACGATCGATCCGACGCCGTACCGGCCGGAGCGGTTCTAGCCCATAGTGGTGGGCATTCTGAACTTCGATGGCGGTCGACACTCGATGGCCAAGCCGGGCGATGCCTGCGGCCCCGATCGTCTCGTCGGTACGGTGGAAGCGCTTGGCCGCACCACCCGCGTGCCCGCGCTCTGGCTGTACGCCGAAAATGATCAATCATATGGCCCCGAGCTGGCGCATCAGATGCTCGCCGCATACACGGCCGGCGGCGCGCCAGCGCGATTGCACATCCTGCCGCCTTTTGGAACAGACGGCCATGACCTCATCATAAGGGACGTGGCGGACACCTGGCTTCCTACCGTCGAGCCATTCCTTGCCGAGCTTAAACTGCGACCGCGGTAACGATCAGTCTGCCGGAGCCTGCCGCGCTTCCACCACCGGCGGATCTTTCGTCCGACTGCCAGAGGGCGCTTTCCGTCTACCTGGCCATTCGCAGCGACACCAAGGCATTTGCCATCGATGACAAGGGAGGTTGCGGCCTCGCTTCCGCCAGCCGGACTGTCACGGAAGCGCGCGACAAGTCCATCGCGGAATGCCAAAGCAACAGCGCCGGCACAGCGTGCCATGTGTATGCGGTCGGCCAGCGCGCTACCGAAAATTGAGCACCGCAATATGCAGTGCAAATCACTGCTCGCCCTTCACAGCCAACGCATCGCCGAACGTGACGAGCGCCGGCGCGTGATCGGGATCGACGCTGAAGATGCGGCCGAGCAGCGTGGCGCCGTCAGCCGCGCGGCCGGCGACGAATGCAGCGACAGCGGCCAGATGTAGCGCCGGGACGTGATCCGGATCGGCTTTCAGAACCGCCGCGCAGAGTGCATCCGCCTGGTCCGGACGCCCCGCCGCAAAGTGCTCCGCCGCTTGCGACACAATCGGATTCACAGCCGCATTGCCCACGATACCACCCATCCCTTCGAGGTCCGAGATGCGGGTTAAACGCGCGAGCTCGAGAAATCCGTCAGTCGGCGTGCCCGGCGAGCAGCCTTTTGATCCGCTCGGCATCTTCAGGCGTCGCCGGATTGTAGACGATCATGCTGAGATCGGAGCGGCCCTCGACATTGAAGCTCGAATATTCGAACGACATCGTGCCGTGAACGGGGTGCCGCAGCCGCTTGGTGCCGTCGCCATGATGGCGCACGTCGTTGTCGCGCCAGAGCGCCGCGAATTCCGGACTGGTGCGGCAGAGCTCATCGACGAAATCGGCGACATGCGAGACTGCGCCTGCGCGCGCGGCGTCGGCCCTGAAGGCGGCCACGACGAACCGCGCCACGCTGTCCCAGTCCTGATTGGCGGCGCGCACCCTGGGATCGCAGAAGATGAAGCGCAGGATGTTGCGCTGTCCCGGCGGGATCGCGCCGTAGTCGGTCAGCACCACGCTTGCGGCACGATTCCAGGCGACGACGTCCCAGGTCGCGGTCCGCACCAGGGCCGGGCTGACTTCGAGTGCATCGAGCACGCGCTGCAGCCGCGGCGAGACGCCTTCGTTCGCCCGATAGCGCACCTCAGGCGGGCGGCCGAGACCGATCAGGAACAGGTGCTCGCGCTCGACATCAGTCAGCATCAGCGCACGCGCGATGCGGTCGAGCACGTCGGCCGACGGCGCGCCGCCGCGGCCCTGCTCCAGCCATGTGTACCAGGTCGGGCTGATATTGGCGCGCTGCGCCACCTCCTCGCGGCGCAGCCCGGGCGTACGCCTGCGGCTGCCGGCGAAACCGAACGCCGCGGCATCGAGCCGGGTGCGGCGGTCTTTGAGGTAGGTCCCCAGGAGGTTCTCAGCTGTCGCGCTCTCGCTCATCCTGTTAGCTATTATACCCCGATAATATCACTACTTTACCCGGATAACCCTAGCGCAGATGGTTGTCTCCACCAACCCCTGGAGATGACTCATGCGTGTTTTCGTCACCGGCGCCACCGGCTTCGTCGGCTCCGCCGTCGTTTTGGACCTCATTGCCGCCGGCCACCGCGTTACCGGCCTTGCCCGCAGCGATGCCGGCGCAGCCGCCCTCGCCGCGATGGGCGCCGAGGTCCATCGCGGCTCCCTGGAGGATCATGCGTCCTTGCGCGGCGGCGCGGCCGCAGCGGACGGCGTCCTGCACCTCGGCTTCAACCACGACTTCTCCAAATTCCTGGACAATTGCGAACTCGACCGCCGTGCGATCCTCGCGATCGGCGAAGAACTCAAGGGATCCGACCGCCCTCTCATCGTCACGTCAGGCGTGGCGCTGCTCGCGCCCGGGCGCCTTGCAACCGAGGAGGATGAATCGGCGCACCGCTTTCCGCGCGTGTCTGAATCGGCCGCGCTGTCGCTGGCCGGCGTCCGCGCAGCCGTGGTTCGTCTCCCGCCGTCCACGCATGGCGAGGGCGATCATGGCTTCGTTCCGATCCTGATCAACCTCGCGCGCGAAAAAGGCGTGGCTGCCTATGTCGGCGACGGCAGCAACCGCTGGCCGGCCGCGCATCGTTTTGATGCCGCGCGTGTCTACCGGCTGGCGCTGGAGCAAGGCGCAACCACAAAGCGCTATCACGCGATCGCCGAGGAAGGCGTGCCGTTCAAGGCGATTGCGGAGGTGATCGGCCGAAGGCTCGGCGTGCCCGTGGTTTCGAAGTCGCCGGAGGAAGCGCCCGCGCATTTCGGCTGGTTCGCGCAATTCGCGGGCGTCGATGTCCCGACTTCGAGCGCCAAGACCCGCGCCCTGCTGGGCTGGGTGCCGCAAGAAAAAGGGCTGATCGAGGATCTCGACCAGCCCTGTTATTTCAAGACCTGACGGCGCGCCGTCGGTGACAGCTTGCAGATCAGTCCGTCGTGACCGCCGTCTCCATGTCGGTCGGATCGATCTGCCTGGCGAGGTTGGCGTTGAGCTTGTCGCGATCGAGTTCGCCCTCCCACCAGGCAACGATCACGCAGGCCACGCCGTTGCCGCACAGATTGGTCAGCGCGCGGCACTCGCTCATGAACTTGTCGATGCCGAGCACGATCGCCATGCCCGGCACGAGGCGCGGATCGACCACGGCGAGCGTCGCCGCCAGCGTGATGAAGCCAGCACCTGTGATGCCGGAAGCGCCCTTCGAGGTCAGCATCGCCACCACCAGGATGGTGAGTTGCTGGCCGAAGGTGAGATCGAAGCCGAGCGCCTGCGCGATGAACAGCGTTGCCAGCGTCATGTAGATGTTGGTGCCGTCGAGATTGAACGAATAGCCCGTGGGCACCACGAGGCCGACCACCGACTTGGAGCAGCCGAGGCGCTCGAGCTTTTCCATCAGGGACGGCAACGCGCTTTCCGAGGACGAGGTGCCGAGCACAATCAGCAGCTCGTCCTTGATGTAGGCGAGGAACTTGAAGATGGAGAAGCCGGCGACGCGCGCGATGATTCCGAGCACGACGAACACGAACAGCGCCGCGGTAACGTAGAACGTCGCGATCAGGCCGACCAGGTTGAGGATCGCGCCGGTGCCGAACTTGCCGATGGTGTAGGCCATCGCGCCGAAGGCGCCGATCGGCGCCGCGCGCATCACGATGGAGATGACTCCGAACACGGCATGCGCGGCGTCGTCGATGAAGCTGCGGATGGTGTGGCCGCGCTCGCCGAGCCCCATGACGGCGAAGCCGAACAGCACCGAGAACAGCAGCACCTGCAGGATCTCGCCTTGCGCGAAGGCGCCGACGACGGTGTCCGGAATGATGTGCAGCACGAAGTCGACCGACTTCTGGCCTTCGGCCTGCTTGGCGTAGTTGGCGACGGCCTGCGCGTTGGCGGCGGCGCTGCCGAAGCCCGCACCCGGCTTCACCAGATTGCCGATGATAAGGCCAATCACCAGCGCGAAGGTCGAGACGATCTCGAAATAGACCAGCGCCTTGACGCCGATGCGACCGACCTTCTTGGCGTCCTGGATATGGGCGATGCCCGAGACCACGGTGCAGAAGATGATCGGCGCGATCACCATCTTGATCAGCTTGATGAAGCCGTCGCCGAGCGCCTTGATCCATTCGTTGGTGGCGATTGACGGCCAGAGCCAGCCGACGATGGCGCCGAGCACGATCGCGATCAGCACCTGGACGTAGAGTACTTTATACCACGGCTTGGCAGCGGTCGGCGCGACCGGCGCCCCCGCCATCGTTGTCGTTGTCATTGTTTCACTCCCCCTCAAAACGCCGGGTCAGCCAAGATCAACTTGGCCGGCCCTGTCAATTGGAACTGCTCGTTATTGCGCGTTTTATCCGCGATCGACGATCCGGCGCGCAGCCGGCATCAACGTCGCGCCAAGCGCGTTCTTGACCAGCGAGGCCGCGATGAACGGCATCAGGCCGACCTGCCATGCCTTGGACATGCCAAGACCGATGCCGAAGGCCAGCCAGCCGAACCCGGCGGCCAGAATGACGATGTGGCCGACGGCCATTGCCGCAAACAGCAGCACCACGCTGCGATCCCAGCCGCGCTCGGCGAGCCAGCCGGTGACGAAGGCGGCGCCAATGAAGCCGAACAGATAGCCCGCGGTCGGGCCAACCAGCGGTGCAATTCCACCGACCGGGCCGGCGAACACCGGCAGGCCCATCGCGCCCTCGGCGAGGTAGGCGATCATGGTTGCGCTGCCAAGGCGCCAGCCATAGGCGGCGCCGATCATCAGCACGACCAGCGTCTGCAATGTCATGGGGACGTAAGGCAGCGGCAGGTTCACCTTGGCTGACAGCGCCATCAAGGCGGTGCCGAGCACAATCAGCACCAAGGCGCGCAAGGCGCCGACGGTTTCACCCGGCCGGATCGGCCACATCAATGCGGCGAGAAGAGAATGCGGCGCGGCGGCGGACGGGAGGGAAGGGTCAGACAAAGTTGAACTCCGGAGGCTATCGAAAACTGGCGGCTATTTAAGCCAGTGGGCGATCCGGTCAACTGCCTCCTGCATCTCCCCTGCCGAACGCGCATAAGAGAGCCGTATGAATGAACGACCATGAATGGGATCGAAGTCGAGGCCCGGGGTCGCCGCGACGTGGGCCTGCTCCAGCATCTGTTTGGCGAACTCGAAACTGTCGGGGGTGAAGTCCGACACGTCGGCATAGAGATAGAAGGCGCCATCGGCCGGCAGAAACCTGGTCAGGCCGGCCTTGGGCAATCCCTCGATCAGGATGCGCCGGTTTTCCTGATAGCCGTGCTTGATCTCCTCCATCTCGGCCGCCCCGTCAAAGGCGGCCTCTGCCGCGATCTGCGACAGCGACGGCACCGAGATCGACAGGTTCTGCTGGAGCCGCTCGATCGGCCGCACCAGAAGCTCGGGCACGACCATCCAGCCGACGCGCCAGCCCGTCATGCAGAAATACTTCGAGAACGAGTTGATCACGAGGGCGTGGTCCGACAGCGCCGCCGCCGTCACCGCGGGAAACGCGTAGTCGAGCCCGTGATAGATCTCGTCCGAGATGAAGCGGATGCCAGCGTCTTCCGCTGCCGCAATGAGGCCAGCGAGCGCCTCGCGGGACATCATCGTCCCGGTCGGATTGGCGGGGCTGCCGACCAGCACACCCTTCAGCGGCGCCTTGCGATGGGCGGCCAGCAGCGCCTCGCCGGTCAGCGCATGGCGCGTCTCGTTCGTGGTCTCGATCAGCACCGGCTCGCAGCCGAGCGCGGTGAGGATATGACGGTACGGCGGATAACCGGGCACCGTCACGGCGACGCGGTCGCCCGGCTCGAACATCGCCAGGAAAGCCAGAATGAACCCGCCGGAGGAGCCGGTGGTCACCACGACCCGCTCGGGGCTGACGTCACAGCCATAGGCATCGCGATAATGCCGCGCGATGCGCTCGCGCAGGCTGGGGATGCCGAGTGCGGAGGTATAATCGATCCGCCCTGCCCCGAGCGCCGCATGGGCGGCCGCAATCGCGGTCGTCGGCGCGCCGGCAGCGGGCTGGCCGACCTCCATGTGGATGACATGGCCCCCGGCCGCCTCGATTCGGGCCGCCGCGGCCATCACGTCCATCACCATGAACGGGGGAACATCGCTGCGGCGGGAGGGCTCGAGCCACTGCCCCAACCGGTTCCTCAATATCGCATCGTGCATCGATTTCTGCTATTTCGCTGGCGGACCGGTCCGTCCGGTCCGGGAAACGGGGCGCTTGCGCCCCAGACTGGCCGCATTGTACGGCTCATAAGGGGTACGGCTCATAAGGGCATATCGCGTATCCGGTCCGCCGCCAATCGCCAAAACCAATCACGAAACTGCTTGACCAAAACTGCTTGACCAAAACTGCTTGACCAAGACCGTTTGACCCAGACCGCTTGATGTTGCTCCAGATCGCATTGCGCAAGAAGGCCACCGCCCTCACCGCCCTCGTCGCGGCGGCTGCGATCGCGCTGACGCCGTTCTCGGCCGCGCATGCGCAGGCCAAGGGGCCGCCGGTGCTGCGCGACACCGAGACCGAGCAACTGCTGCGCGAATACACGCGCCCGATCCTGCGCGCCGCCGGTCTCGAAAAGCAGAACATCCAGATGGTGATCGTCAACGAGGGCTCGTTCAACGCGTTCGTCGCCGACGGCCGCCGCATCTTCGTCAATTACGGCGCGATCCTCCAGTCGGAGACGCCGAACCAGATCATCGGCGTGCTCGCGCACGAGACCGGGCATCTGGCCGGCGGCCATCTGTCCAAGCTGCGCGAGCAGCTCGCCAACGCCCAGACCCAGATGATCATCGCGATGCTGCTCGGCGCCGGTGCGATCGCGGTGGGCAGCACCCGCGGCAGCAGCAGCGCCGGCAACAACGGCCTTGCCAATGCTGGAGCTGCCGCCATCGCCGGCCCGCAGGAGATGATCCGCCGCACGCTCCTGTCCTATCAGCGTCAGCAGGAGGAGAACGCCGACCGCGCCGGCGTGAAATTCCTGACTGCGACCCAGCAGTCGCCGAAGGGCATGTACGAGACGTTCAAGCGCTTCACCAGCGAGAGCCTGTTCGCCGCGCGCGGCGCCGATCCCTATCTCCAGTCGCACCCGATGCCCGCCGAGCGCGTCGCTGCACTCCAGGAGTTCGCCAGCGCCAGCCCCTATTGGGACAAGAAGGACGATCCGGCGCTCCAGCTCCGCCATGATATGGTGCGCGCCAAGATATCCGCCTTCATGGAGCGGCCGGAGACGGTGTACCGCCGCTATCCCCTGACCAACGACAGCATGCCGGCGCGCTATGCCCGCGCCATCAGCACCTATCTGCACGGGGATTTGCGCAGTGCGCTCGCCCAGATCGACGCGCTGATTCAGGTCCAGCCCAACAATGCGTATTTTTACGAGGTGCGCGGCCAGGCCCTGCTGGAGGGCGGCAAGCCGGCCGAGGCGATCCCTGCCCTGCGCAAGGCTGTCGCACTTTCGAACAACGCCCCCCTCATCGAGATGTTACTTGGGCAGGCGCTGGTTGGGTCCGATAATAAGGCCTACACCGACGACGCCGTTCGGATTCTCCGCGCCGCGGTGGCACGGGAACCGGAGGCCGCTCTCGGCTACATGCAGCTCGCGATGGCCTATGGCCGGAAGGGAGACTATGCCGAGGCAGATCTGGCGTCGGCACAGGCCGCTTATCTGCGCGGTGACAACAAGACCGCCCGCGAGCTTGCGACGCGCGCGAAAACCCGTTTCGCCGTCGGCACGCCCGGATGGGTCAAGGCCGACGACATCGTGGCGTCAAAACCGTCGCGCAACTAATTGGACCAGGACGACGCCTTACACCAGGACGACGCCTTACGCCACGACGTCACGACACCTAGCTTAAGTCCGCCGGACGTTTCCGAAACCTGCTTTGGATAAGAGGATTTGCCTATGCCTTCGCTGCGCCTGCTTGCTCCCGCGCTGTTTGCGCTCGCCATGTTCGGCGCAGCCGCGCCTGCGTCGGCCGACAGCTTCTCCGATGCCCAGCGCACCGACATCGAGGCGATCATCAAGAACTATCTCGTCACCCATCCCGAGGTGCTCGAGGAAGCGATGACCGAGCTCACCAAGCGCCAGGCCGCGGCCGAGACGCAGAAGCACGAGGCCAGCATCGCGCAGAATTCCGATGCGATCTTCAACTCGCCGCGCCAGGTCGTGCTCGGCAACAAGGACGGCGACGTCACCTTCGTCGAGTTCTTCGACTACAATTGCGGCTACTGCAAACGCGCAATGGGCGACATGCTCGACCTCATGAAGGCGGATCCGAAGCTGAAGGTCGTGCTGAAGGAGTTTCCGGTGCTGAGCCAGGGCTCGGTCGAAGCCGCGCAGGTCGCGGTCGCCGTGCGCATGCAGGATCCCTCCGGCAAGAAGTACCTCGACTTCCACCAGAAGCTGCTCGGCGGTCGTGGCGCGGCCGACAAGGCGCGCGCGCTTCAGGCGGCCAAGGAAGCCGGCCTCGACACCGCGAAGATCGAGAAGGACCTCGCCAGCCCCGAGGTGCGCGCCACCATCGAGGAGAACTTCAAGCTCGCCGAAGCGATGGGCATGAACGGCACGCCGAGCTACGTGATCGGCAAGCAGGTCGTGATCGGCGCCGTCGGCGTCGAAGGCCTCAAGGAAAAGATCGGCGTTGCCCGCTGCGGCAAGGCGACTTGCTGATCAAGGCGACTTGCTGATCACGTCTACAACTCACGCCTGCAACGAGGCCGGCTGAAAAGCCGGCCTTTTTATTGCGCCGAAATCTGGCGCGCGCATTCATCTGGCATTCAACAAACAAAAGCCTCGGAACCACCGGAGTTCCGGAACAACTCAAATCTCCTTTCGTTGTCGGCGCGGGCAATGACGCAAGTGAACACGTGAGGAGAATCCCATGTCTAACCGCTTTATGATCTCGGTCGCCGCACTCGCGCTCGTCGCGGGCACCGGTCTGGCGAACGCACAGGGCACCATGAACCGCGACAGCGGAGGCGGCGCCGGTGGTGCGCAGATGCAGCAATCGCAACCTTCCGGCGGCGCTGCCGAGCGCGGCTCGATGGGCCGCGAATCCACCCATGAGAAGGGCACCGTTGGTCAGGCCGGCGGCGCCATGAAGCCCGGCGGAGCCGCCGAGGAGAAGTCGTCTGGCGCAATGGAGAAATCCGGTGCGACGGAAAAGTCCGGCGCGATGCACAAGAACGCGGCTGACGAGAAGGCTGGCGCTGCGAAGGGTGAGCATGCCCAGGGCGCGCAAGACAAATCCGCGCAAGACAAATCCGCGCAAGACAAGTCGAAAAGCACGATGGACAAGTCCCAGATGGACAAGTCCAAGAGCACGGAGACTGACACCAAGAGCGGCAACATGAACGCCCAGACCAAGGGCGCAGACAGCAAGGCTGCCGACACCAAGTCTCAGACCACGACCGGCGCTGCCTCCGCGACCGCTTCTGCGCCGCCTCCCGAGAAGCGAAGCCAGATCTCAACCGCGATCAAGTCGACCAAGATCGAAGAGACCACGAACGTCAACTTCAACATCTCGGTCGGCGCGGCGGTCCCGCCGAACGTCCGATTCCATCCGCTGCCGCCCCAGATCGTGGAAATCTATCCGGAATGGCGTGGCTATGATGTGATCTTCGTACACGGCCAGTACATCATCGTCCGTCCTCAGACGCGCGAGATCGTGTACATCATCGAAGGCTAAGCTGCTTCGCTGCAGCCCGAAATGAGCCCCTGCCGAGAGATCGGCAGGGGCTTTCGGTCTATTGGGTCGCTTCCCCGCGCCCTCCGTCCGGTAGCCATGCTTCGGACTGGTTAACAAGCAATTTCCGTAGCTTCCGCACAGGTTTTTGCACCCCGGATGAGGTATCTGAAGCCACCTGGGAAGTCCTTCAAGGCTTCCCCTCACGCGCTTTGTTACCTATAACCCCGCCACGCCGAAGCACCTCTTGCGGGATTGGAATGGCCGAACCAGCAACCGACACGATCCTCGTTCTCAACGGGCCGAACCTCAACATGTTGGGGACGCGCGAACCCGAGAAGTACGGCCATGCGACGCTGGCCGACGTCGAGGCGCTGTGCCGGGAGACGGCGGCGACGTTCGGTCTCAAGGCCGACTGCCGGCAGTCCAACCGCGAAGGCGAGCTGATCGACTTCATCCACGAGGCACACGCCCGCAAGATGAAGGGCATCATCATCAATGCCGGCGGCTATTCGCACACCTCGATCGCGCTGCACGACGCGCTGCTCGCGGTGCAGATCCCGACGGTCGAAGTGCACGTGACCAACATCCACGCCCGCGAGAGTTTCCGTCACCACTCCTACACCGCGCGCGCGGCCTTCGCCTCGCTCTGCGGTTTCGGCATCGAGGGCTACCGCCTCGCCATCCAGGGCCTTGCCGCCAAGCTCGGCATCAAGCCCAAGGCCTGACGCTCCCTCTTCACACAGAACATTCGGATCAGACAACATGGCGCGCCAGCCAGACGACAAAGCAGCCGCAAAGTTTTCCAGCGAGGATTCCGCGCTCGTCCGCGAGCTCGCTTTGCTGCTCGATGAAACCAGCCTCACCGAGATCGAGATCGAACGTTCCGGTCTGCGCCTGCGCGTCGCCCGCAACATCAGCGTCGCCGCGACCATGCCGATGCAGATGGCAGCCGCCCCCGCCGCCCTGCAGGCGGCCGCAGCAGCTGCCGCCGCGCCAGCCGCTGCCGACCTGTCGAAGCATCCCGGCGCACTGACCTCGCCGATGGTCGGCACCGCCTATTGGGCGCCGGAGCCCGGCGCCAAGCCGTTCATCGAGGTCGGCAGCAAGGTCTCGGTCGGTCAGACGCTGCTGATCATCGAAGCCATGAAAACCATGAACCAGATCCCCTCGCCGCGCGCCGGCACGGTGACGCAGATCCTGGTCGAGGACGGCCAGCCGGTCGAGTACGGCGAGCCGCTCGTTATCATTGAGTGACGGACGAGGGCGGCCTCATCGCCCTCGCCGCTTCCCGCGCGCCAGTCCTTAAGGACACCATGTTCGACAAGATCCTCATAGCCAATCGCGGCGAGATCGCCCTTCGCATCCTGCGCGCCTGCAAGGAGCTCGGGATCGCGACCGTCGCCGTGCACTCCACCGCCGACGCCGATGCCATGCATGTGCGCCTGTCGGACGAGAGCGTGTGCATCGGGCCACCGGCGTCCAAGGACAGCTATCTCAACGTGCCGGCGCTGCTCGCGGCCTGTGAGATCACCGGCGCCGACGCCGTGCATCCCGGCTACGGCTTCCTGTCGGAGAACGCGCGCTTCGCGGAAATCCTCTCCGAGCACAATCTGCATTTCATCGGCCCGAAGGCCGAGCACATCCGCCTGATGGGCGACAAGATCGAGGCCAAGAAGACCGCCAGGAAACTCGGCATTCCCGTGGTGCCCGGCTCCGAGGGAGGGGTCGGCCCCAACGACGACGCGATGGCGATCGCCAAGAAGATCGGCTTCCCCGTGCTGGTCAAAGCCGCTGCCGGCGGCGGCGGCCGCGGCATGAAGGTGGCCGAGAGCGAGGCCGACCTTCAGATGGCGCTGTCGACGGCCGCCAACGAGGCCAAGTCCGCTTTCGGCGATGCCTCCGTCTACCTCGAAAAATATCTCCAGAAGCCGCGCCACATCGAGATCCAGATCCTCGGCGACGGCCGCGGCGGCGCGATCCATCTTGGCGAACGCGACTGCTCGCTGCAGCGACGCCACCAGAAGGTCTGGGAGGAAGGCCCCTCGCCCGTGCTGGCCGCGGCCGCGCGCGCCAAGATCGGCGAGACCTGCGCCAAGGCGATGCGCGAGATGAAATATCTCGGCGTCGGCACCATCGAATTCCTGTTCGAGGACGCAGAGTTCTACTTCATCGAGATGAACACCCGCATCCAGGTCGAACATCCCGTCACCGAGAGCATCACCGACATCGACCTCGTGCTGGAGCAAATCCGCATCGCCGCCGGCGGCGACCTGCCAGCGAGGCAGGAAGAGGTCCAGGTCATCGGCCACGCGATCGAGTGCCGCATCAACGCCGAAAATCCGCAGACCTTCCGTCCTTCACCCGGCCGCATCACGCAATATCACCCGCCCGGGGGGCTCGGTGTGCGGATCGATTCCGCAGTCTATCAGGGCTACACGATCCCGCCCTATTACGACTCGCTCGTCGGCAAGCTGATCGTGCACGGCAAGACCCGCGGCGAGTGCCTGATGCGACTGCGCCGGGCGCTGGACGAGATGGTGGTTGAGGGCATCGAGACCACGCTGCCGCTGTTCCGCGCGCTGGTGCGGGAAGACGACATCATCAACGGCGACTACCACATTCACTGGCTGGAACAGTATCTCGCCGGCAAGACGGAACCCGCCCCGAGATAATCTTCTCTCCACGGAACCCTTTGGCCCCAATCGCGTTCTGGACGGTGGGGACAGTTCCGAGGGGGTGTTTTGAATTCCGCCAAGCCTGATATTCCGCGAAGCCTGATCAGGCGAGACCGTCGTGACCGCTGACGCGCAGCGACGGCGCGCATTTTGGCAGATCCTGCTGTTCTCGGCGGGCCTTCTGGTGTTGACCGTGATCAGCGCCGGCTCCGTCTACCTCGTCAACAAGGCGAGAGATGACAGCAAATGGGTGCTTCACACCATCGAGGCGGAGAACCAGATCAACGCCCTGCTGCTGGAAATCCGGCGTGCCGAGAGCGCCGCCCGCGGCTACCTTCTGACACAAGGGGCGGATTTCCAGACCGACCATGACAAGGCCGTGGCGGCAATCATCCCCGCTCTCGACAGGCTTACGCGCCTGATCGGCGACAATCCGGCGCAACGCGAAAGCATCGAGAAGCTGAGCACGGCGATCGAGACCCGGCTCGGCCAGTTCGTGCAGGAGATGGATTTCGTCCGCCAGGGTGAGCCGGAGAAGGCCACAGCGCGGGTCCGCGAGATCGCCTCCACGGACGCCACAGCCGTCATCGCCAAAGTCGCGACGGAGATGATTCAGGAAGAAGAACGGCTGTTCCTGCTTCGAACGGCAAATTCGGACCGCAGCCAGACCCTCGCCGCGTCGATGACCGGCATTGGCTCCGGCCTCGTCGTGCTGCTGGCCCTGATCTCGACCTGGCTGGTGCGGCGCTCGACAACGGCCCGCGATGACGCCGAGGCGCGCCTGCGCGATGCCTATGTCAATCTGGAGGCCGTGGTCGACGAACGCACGGCCGATCTGCGCGAAGCCAACAACGAGATCCAGCGCTTTGCCTATATCGTCAGCCACGATCTGCGCTCGCCACTCGTCAACATCATGGGCTTCACCAGCGAACTCGAGGAGCTCGGCGCCGACATTTTCCGCCGTATCGGCGGCCTCACCCATGTCCCGGCCGACGGGCCGCCGCCGGCGGCCGGCGAGATCGCGCTCGAAGGTGCCGACAAGCAGCTTTCAGGGGATTTTTCCGAAGCGCTGGACTTCATCAAGTCGTCGATCGCCAAGATGGACCGCCTGATCTCGGCGATCCTCAATCTCACCCGCGAGGGCCGCCGCGAGTTCCAGCCGGAAAAGATCGACACGCGCGGGCTGATCGAGGCGATCGCATCGACGCTGGCGCATCAGGCCGCCGAAGCGCAGGCCGAGATCCACATCGCGCCGCTGCCGGATCTCGTCAGCGACCGCCTGGCGCTGGAGCAGATCTTCTCCAATCTGATCGACAACGCCATCAAATATCTCAAGCCCGGCGCTCCCGGCGAGATCAGAATCCGCGGGCGCACCAAGCTCGGCTACGCTATCTTCGAGATCAGCGATAACGGCCGCGGGATCGATCCGAAGGATCACCAGCGGATATTCGACCTGTTTCGCCGCGCGGGAACCCAGGACACGCCCGGTCAGGGCATCGGTCTTGCGCATGTGCGTGCACTTGTGCGTCGCCTCGGCGGCACCATGTCGGTATCATCGGAACTGAATACGGGAAGTACCTTCACCATTACGCTGCCCATCACCTGGAACGCCAGCAACCGGAACGCCGATCAATGACTCAACCCGTCAGCATCATCATGATCGAGGACGACGAGGGACATGCGCGACTGATCGAGCGGAACATCCGCCGATCCGGCGTCAACAACGAGATCATCTCCTTCGCCAACGGCACGGACGCGATGAGGCACCTGTTCGGGGCCGACGGCAGCGGGCTCGTCCAGAAGGGCAACGCGCTCCTGATCCTGCTCGATCTCAACCTCCCCGACATGACCGGGATCGACATCCTGAAGCAGATCAAGGAGAGCAAATATCTGAAGGCCTCGCCCGTGGTGGTGCTGACCACCACCGACGATTCCCAGGAAATCAAACGCTGCTACGAGTTCGGCTGCAACGTCTACATCACCAAACCCGTGAACTACGAGAATTTCGCCAATGCCATCCGGCAGCTCGGCTTGTTCTTCTCGGTCATCCAGGTCCCGCCCGCCGCCTCATGAACCAGCGCACACCTACACTGCTCTACATCGACGACGACGGCGCGCTGGCGCGCCTGGTCGATCGCGGCCTGACACGGCGCGGCTACAAGGTCGTTCATGCCGCAAGCGGTGAGGAAGGCCTCGAGCTCATCCGTCGCGCGGGGACGACCGGCGGCATCGACGTCGTGGCGCTCGACCAGTACATGCCCGGCCTCGACGGGCTGGAGACGCTGGAGCAGATCATGGCGATCTCAGACGCGCCGCCGGTGGTTTTCGTCACCGCCTCGCAGGATTCCAGCATTGCAGTGACGGCGCTGAAGGCGGGCGCTGCCGATTATCTCGTCAAGGACGTCAGGGGCGACTTCATCCCCCTGCTTCACGTCGCGGCCGAGGGCGCGCTGCGCCAGGCCGAATTGCAAAAGGCGCGCGACGAAGCCGAAGCCGAGATCCATGCGTCGCGCGACCGCTACGCTGCCCTTGCCGCCGAACGCGAGCTGCTGCTGCGCGAGGTCAACCACCGCGTCGGCAACTCGCTCCAGATCATCGCCTCGCTGCTGCATCTCCAGGCAAGCTCCGCCGCGCAGGACGAGGTCAAGGCGGCGTTGACCAATGCGATGGGCCGCGTCGCCGCGGTCGCGCAGGTGCACCGCCGCCTCTACACCTCGCAGGACCTGAAGAGCGTGGTCTTGAACCAGTATCTGGACTCGCTGCTCGAGGATTTGCGCCGCTCGGCCGAGGGCAACCGGATGTCGCGCCTGACGCTGAAGGCCGAACCGATCGAGATCGATCCGGACCGTGCGGTCGCCGTCGGCATCATCGTCAACGAGCTGGTGATGAACGCGGTGAAATACGCCTATCCTGACGGCGCCGGCCCGATTCATGTCGAGCTGACCTCGCAGGGCGACGATCTCCTGCTGGCGATTAGCGATGACGGCGTCGGCGACAACGTCAAGGCCGATCCGCGCTCCACCGGCATGGGCCAGCGCATCGTCGCAGCCATGGCCACCAAGCTCGACGCCTCGGTCGAGCGCGACCCCGCGCATTCCGGAACCCGCATCATGTTGAGGTTCCGCCGCGTGCCCGTTGCCCCCGTCAAGCCCAATACTGCCGCAGCGAGCTGACCTGCACCGCCCATCGCAACCGCATTGCGATCCTGCTATTGTCGCGAGCCATGACCTCGCGCGACTCCGCCCCGTCTGAAATCACGCCCGCCGTGCTGCTGCGCGCCTATGCCTGCGGCATCTTTCCGATGGCCGAAAGCGCCGACGATCCGACCCTGTTCTGGGTCGAGCCGGAGTTGCGCGGGGTCATCCCGCTCGACGGATTTCGCGTGGCCTCGCGGCTCGCGCGCACCGTGCGTTCGGATTCATTCCGCGTGACCGTCAATACCGCGTTCAAGGCCACGATCGCCGGCTGCGCTGCGCCGCAGGCGGGGCGCGAGGACACCTGGATCAACAAGCGCATCCGCGACCTCTATGGCGGCCTGTACGAGCTCGGCCATTGCCACAGCGTCGAGGCCTGGCAGGGCGAGGACCTCGTCGGCGGGCTTTACGGCGTCAGCCTGGGGCGGGCCTTTTTCGGCGAGAGCATGTTTCACACCGCGCGCGATGCGTCCAAGGTCGCGCTGGTGCATCTGGTCGCGCGGCTCATCCATGGCGGCTTCGGGCTGCTCGACACCCAATACGTCACCGAGCATCTGAAGAGTTTTGGCGCGGCCGAAATTTCGCGGCGGCGCTACACCGCGCTGCTCGACAAGGCGCTCGCGGGTGAGCCCGGCGATTTCCTGAAGCTCTCCGCCGGTGAAGCGATCCCGGGCGCACGCGCGCTCGAGATCATCGCCTCACGGCAATAATCGGGGATCTTACCGGCCGAACCCGGGGGATTTGGCCTAAAGCATGATCCGGAAAAGTGCGAAGCGGTTTTCCGAAAAGATCATGCTCAAACAACAACCTAAAGCGCGATGATGATTCATCCTCATCTCATCGCGCTTTAGCGGCCAAACCCCGGGATACCGAACAGACCCGGCCGCTGCTCCGGCGGGGGAGGTGGCGGCGGCGCCGGTTGCTGCTGCTGGATCGGCGGCAACGGCTGCGGCGGGCGCTGCTGCACGGCCTGCTTGGGCGCGGCCTTCTTCTGCGCGGGCGGCGGTGGCGCGGCCGGCTTGGTGCCGGGATCCGGCGCCGCGGTCGCGATGGTCTGCTGCGGCTCTTTGCAGTCGGTGAGCCAGATATCGTAGATCGGGTGCTCGACGCCGTGCAGGCCCGGACTTGCCGCGTACATCCAGCCCGAGAAGATGCGCTTCACCTCACCCTGCAAGGTGATCTCGTCGACCTCGACGAAGGCGTCGGTGTTGGCGGCCTCGGTCGCCGGCCGCGTGTAGCAGGCGTTGGTTTTGACGCGCAGCGCGCCGAACTGCACAGTCTCGCCGATATCCTCGTCGAAATTGATGATGCGCCCGGTGATCTTGTCGAGGCCGGAGAAGGTCGCCTTCTTGTTCACGATCTTCTGGGCCGGCGGCTCGGTGACGACCTCGTCGCCCGGCTGGAGGCTCGCCGGCGTCTGGGGGACGGTGCCGCCCGGCCCGCCCTTCTGCTGCGGCTGGCGCTGACCGGGCACACCCGGCTGCGGAGCGCCTTGCGGATTGGACGGAGCAACCGCCACGGACGGCGGCTGGTTTGGCGGAGCGACGCTAGAACCGGGCGGCGGCGCCAGAGGTTGGGTCTCGACCGGCCCCGGCATCACATTGCCCTGCCGTCCCGGCGGCGGCGCCATCGGGCGCGACGGCAGCACACGGCCCTGCGGCGGCAGCTCCGGCACCTCTTCGTCGTCGTCGGGGATCTGCTGCTGCGGCTGGGGCTGGCCACGCGGAATGTTGCCGGGCGGCCGCAGCGGCGGCGGATCGGAAAAGATCGTGCCGATCTGCGCCTGCGCCGGTGTCGCAACCGTCAGTGCGGTGGCGGCCAGAAGCGCCGCAAGACCTGTCAGGGTAAAGGTTCGAAACATCTCGCGCGGCTTCAACAGCGAATCGGGTTTGCTGGACATTCTACAGGGGTACCGCCGCTCGCAGGCCATCCGGTTAACACGGCGAATACGGCGGGGGAAGGGCGGCATCCCTGCCCTTCCCGGCCCGGTCTGGCCAGATCTGCCCCCGGATGGGATAGTCGCACACCCTTCCCAAGGACCTCCCCAAGGGTCTCCAAAGGGTCTCCGAAGGGTCGAGGCGGGCATCGCCCCCGAAAACGACGTCCAACCATAACTGAAACTCGGAGGTGGCTCCCCATGCCCGTTGTGCTCGATCCCGATGCCGCCGCCGTCTACAAGGCCTTCCAGGAGGCCGGTCGTCCCGCCCACGAGACCCTGGCCGCACCGGAAGCGCGCGCCTATTACGCGCAGGCGCGCTTTGCGACCGATCCCGAGCCACCGGAACTCGCGCGCGTCACGCCGCTGTCGATCCCGGCACCGCACGGCGCCATTCCCGCGCGCCTTTATGTTCCGAAAGAACCGCGCCGGCACGACGGCTTATCGCCAGCGCTGGTGTTCTTCCATGGCGGCGGCTGGGTGATCGGCGATCTCGACTCCCACGACGTCGTCTGCCGCCAGCTCGCGGTCGAAGCCGCGCTGATCGTGATCTCGGTCGACTACCGTCTCGCGCCCGAGCACAAATTTCCCGCCGCCACCGACGACGCGATTGCCGCGACCAGATGGGTTGCCGCCAACGCGCGCGAGCTCGGCATCGACGCCGCGCGGCTTTCGATCGGCGGCGACAGCGCCGGCGGCAATCTCGCCGCAGTCGTCGCGCTTGCCGCGCGCGACGGCAACGGTCCTGCGATCGCGGGGCAGTTGCTGATCTACCCCGCGACTGATTTCGCGATGACGCACGGCTCTCACCGCGAGCCCGAGACCAGCGTGCTGCTGACGCATTCGGTGATCCGCTGGTTCCGCGACCATTATCTCAAGGGCGCCGCCGACATCCACGACTGGCGCGCCTCGCCGGCGCGCGCGAAAAACCTTGCCGGCTTGCCGCCGGCCTATGTGCTGACCGCCGGCGCCGATCCCCTGCGCGACGAAGGCGACGAATATGCCGAGCGCCTCAAGCAGGCCGGCGTGCCCGTCACCACCAAGCACTATCCCGGCCAGTTCCACGGCTTCTTCACCATGGGAAAATTGTTGCGACAGGCCAACATCGCCGCGAGCGAGATCGGCGTCTGGTTGAAGGGATTGGGCTGACGCCGACGTCCCGCATGCCATCCGTCTTTCAAAAAATTGTCGCCCTCCCGCTGCGCGGGCTGACATGGCTCGGCAGCCAGGGCACCCGCGCGGTGGCCGCCGTCGTGTTCATCGCGCTCGCGGTGCCGCCGCTCGGTGCGGTGCTACGCCCTTACGTCACCGAGGCGATCCTCGTTCTGCTCTGCATCTCCTTCATGCGGGTCGATCTCGCCGCGCTCTACGGCCATTTGCGCCGGCCGGCGCTGGTCGCGACCGCGACCGCCTGGACCATGATCGGCGTGCCTGTGATCGTCGGGCTGATCGTCCATGCAACCGGACTCACGGCGCACTCGCCCGGCCTTGCCCTGGCATTGATGCTCCAGAGCATGGCCTCGCCGATGATGGCCGCGCCGGCGCTGGCCGCGCTGATGGGCCTCGATGCCACGCTCGTGCTGGTCACGCTGGTGACCTCGACCGCCCTGGTGCCGTTCACGGCGTCGCTGTTCGCAAGCCTCTTCCTCGATGGCATGCTCAGCATCTCGCCGCTTGCGCTGGGGCTGAAGCTGCTCGGTATCCTCGCGGCATCGCTGCTTGCCGCGACCGTGATCCGATGGGTTTTTGGCGCGGCCGCGATCCAGCGCCACAGGCGGCCGATCGACGGCTTCAACATCATCATCCTGCTGGTCTTCGCGACCGCGATCATGGGCGATGTCGCGAGCGATCTCGTCGCCCGGCCGATATTCACGGTCGGCTTCGCAGCTCTCGCCTTCGCGATCTATTTCACGCTGCTCGCAGTGACCACGCTGCTGTTCCGCCGCATCGGCTATGAGCGCGCGCTGGCGCTCGGGCTGATGGTGTCACAGCGCAATCTGGGCCTGATGCTGGCCGCCACCGCCGGCGCGCTGCCGCCCACCACCTGGCTCTATTTCGCGATGACGCAGTTTCCGATTCATCTTGCGCCGTACATGCTGATGCCGATCGCGCGGCGTCTGGCGGCGCGTACGGATACGTCCACGGCGACCGCCGCAAACAGCACCAGCCAGGCTGTGGACTGACGGCATTCCTATCGGCCGACAAGCCATTGATCGACAAGACCTTGATCGACAAGACCTTGATCGACAAGACCTTGATCGAGAAGGCGTTGGCTCCAACTCATGGAGGCGGCGGAGCTCCCATCAGTTCGCTACGCTGCAATGCGGTGGTGGTTCTGTGAACCGAGGTGCGGCAGGTATTGCTCGAAGACAATTGCTCGCTGAACGAAAATCTGATCGTATTCTCTATCTCGGCGAGACAATTTCCCTGCCAACGATTGAATGAAGGAGACAATGATGCGCTCGATCCTCCTGGCCGCGCTCGGCGTTACGGTCTTCTCCGCAACTATGGCTATCGAGACACCTGAGGCAAATGCTGTTGTCTATTGCGCCGCCGGTGTCTACCGCGCCGGCTGCGTCGCCCGACCTGTCGGGCCCGTTGTGGCACCAGTCGTCGGTGTGCGAGGTGTTGCACGGCGGACAACCCGGCGTGTCGTTCGGCGATCCGACATGATGCTCAAGCATGACATCTTCCTCCTCGGCCACCTCGAAAATGGCCTCGGCTTCTATCGCTTCGCCTACAACGGCGGCAACAAGACCTATGTCGGCGTGATGGCGCAGGAAGTGCAGACGATCATGCCCACCGCGGTGATGCGTGGCGGCGACGGTTACTTGCGGGTCTCTTACGACATGCTCGGCGTCAAGTTTCAGACCTACGACCAGTGGACCGCGTCGGGCGCTCATGTCCCGGCCGGCACACCAGTCGAGCAGTAGCGCTCGGATCAAAGCGAGTTAACGTCCTAACCTGCCCGCGCCGCGCGGCGCAGTGCCTGCGGTGGCTGGCCGAAGGCACGGATGAAGGCGCGACGCATGCGCTCGGGATCGCGGAAGCCGGTCGCCTCCGCGACGAGCTCGATCGCCTCGCGCGAGGACTGCACGCGCTCGCGCGCGACCTCGATGCGCAAGCGCTCGATGGCCTTCGACGGCGTCGTGCCGGTCTCGGCGGCAAAGGCGCGGGCAAAATGCCGCGCGCTCATGCCGGCGCGATCGGCGAGGTCTTCCACCGTCAACCGGGCGTCGAGGTTCTCGCGCGCCCAGGACAGCAGCGCGCCGAAGCGGCCGTTCGGCGTCTTCAACTCCAGCAGCGAAGAGAATTGCGACTGGCCGCCGCTGCGGCGATGATAGAGCACGAGCTGCCGTGCGGTCTGTTGCGCGATCTCCTCGCCATGGTCCTCGGTCACCATCGCGAGCGCCAGATCGATACCCGCTGAGATGCCTGCAGACGTCCACACATCGCCGTCACGCGTGAAAATCTGGTCAGGCTCGAACTTCACCTTGGGATAGCGCGCGACGAAATCCCGCGTCCGCCCCCAATGCGTGGTGGCGCGGCGGCCATCGAGCAGGCCCGCTTCGGCGAGCACATACGCGCCCGAGCAGACGCTCGCGACCCGCACGCCGCGCCGCGCCAGCCGCTGCACGAATGCGCGCGTGACCTCGCAGCGCGCGGCCTCTGTCACGCCTGCACCGCCTGCGATGACCAGCGTCGTGATCGCATTCGCCGACTTGAAATCGCGCGCCATCATCTCCACGCCGGACGAGCTGCGCACGGGCCCCGCGTTCAGCGCAAGCACACGGATCGCCGGTGGCTTGCCGGTGGCGCGCGCCGCGATCTCGAACACCGAGATCGGGCCGGCCGCATCGAGCAGCTGGAAATCCGGGAAGATCAGGATGCCGATCATGGGTCATGTCCGAAAGCGAGGGAATTACGCCATTTTGGACAGAAGGGCATCATGAGAGGCTGCGTCCGTCAAGCTTATCTTTGGAGGACCTGCCCATGTCGTCACCGCTCCAGATCGGTCTCTTGGTATTTCCGCGCGTCACCCAGCTCGACTTCACCGGCCCCTTGCAGGTGTTCTCCTCCGTGCCCGGTGCAAAACTGCACCTGATCTGGAAACGGATCGAGCCGGTGCCGAGCGATTCCGTGCTGACGCTGACGCCGACCACCACCTTCGGCGACTGCCCGCAGCTCGACATGATCTGCGTGCCCGGCGGCCGTGGCACCGACGATCTGCTCAACGACAAGGAGGTGCTCGATTTCCTGCGCCGGCAGGCCGACGGCGCCAAGTACGTCACCTCGGTCTGCACGGGGTCGCTGGCGCTCGGCGCCGCCGGCCTGCTGAAAGGCTACCGCGCCGCCACCCATTGGAGCGCGATGGAGATGCTCGGCCAGTTCGGCGCGACGCCGACCAGGACGCGCGTCTGCGTCGATCGCAACCGCATCACCGGCGGCGGCGTCACCGCGGGGATCGATTTCGCGCTGACGCTGGTCTCGATCCTGGTCGACCGCACCACGGCGGAAGCGATCCAGCTTCAGCTCGAATACAATCCCGCGCCGCCGTTCAATTCAGGCTCGCCTGAGACGGCGCCCGCCGAGGTGCTCGCCCTTCTCAGGGAGCGCGGCGCAGCGAACCAGGCTCGCCGCCTCGAAGCGGTCAAGCGCGCGGCCGAACGGGTGATGTAGAGCCGAAAACAGAAAAAGGCCGCCCGGTTTCCCAAGCGGCCTTTCCTGTCTCACGGCGGCTGCACATTTCATCGGGCGATTTCGGAACTGCCAGACCGGGGGCCTATCTCCCGATCGAGTCCTGGTCGGCGGCCGCTGCATTTCGGGACAGTCGCGAACTGTTGCCCGAACCGAACGCGATGGTCTCCCATCTCCGTAAGATGGGACCATTGAGCCGCATCGCTCGCGCGGCTGCAACGCCCGCGCAGGAATCATCCCCGCTGTTCGCGTTGTCCACAACAGGGTGAGGCGAATGCGTGTGCATCCACTTGCACAACAAGGATTGGGGCGGAGCCTGGAACGCTAGCCAGGCGTCCAGGGCTGATAGTCGCCGGTCGCCTTCGGACGCTTGCCGCTGGCGAGCGTCGAGCCCGAGGGGCGGTAGGCGTTGGGCGTGCCGGTGAGATTCGGCTGGTGCGGCTTTTCCCACTCGCGCGGCTGGTAATTGGTCTCGGTCGGCGGCACGTCGACGGTGTGATGCATCCAGCCGTGCCAGGACGGCGGGATACGGCTCGCCTCGGCATAGCCGTTGTAGATCACCCAGCGCCGCTCGAAGCCGAGCGTCGGGTCGATCGCCCCGCCGCGGGTGCGATAATAGAGATTGCCCTGCTCGTCCTGGCCGACCAGTTCCCCGTACCGCTTGGTCCAGAGTTGGGTGCCAAAAGTCTGGCCACTCCACCAGGTGAAGAACTTGAGGAAGAATTGTTTCATGCGGCAAGGGCCCTGCTTCGTCGGGTCCTGATGCCATCCTGACGGCGAAATGTCCAGTTCGGCGGGGGCGGCGGTGCCCCACGCAAAACGATGTGGCAAGGCCCGGATGCCGCAAATCGGACGCGATCCGTTCATGCTGGATACAGCGTCCGTATGCGAGCTTTTCTTCGCACGCAAACCGCCGTGATCCCGGGAACTACAGCCCTTTCATGGGGTTTGCCTCCGGGAAAAGGAGTTTGATCATGAAAAGCCTGAAAGTTTTGAGTGCCGCTGCAGCAGTGGCGCTAATTCTCCCGTTGGCGACGCCGAGCTTCGCCCAAGGCCGCGGCGGACATGGCGGTGGCGGCGGTGGCCACTTCGGCGGAGGTGGCGGTGCTCACTTCGGCGGCGGCGGTGGCGCCCACTTCGGTGGTGGCGGCGGTGGTGGCGGCGCCCGCATGGGTGGCGGCAACTTCGGCGGCGCACGGATCGGCGGCGGCGGCGCGAACTTCGCGGCAGGTGCAGCTGTTCGTCCCAGCGGCGGAGCAGCCTTCAGCGGCGGCGGTCGCAGCTTCGCAGCCACAGGCAGCAACTGGAATGGCGGCGGCGGCCATTGGCGCGGCGGCGGCTGGCGGCGCGGCGGCGGCTTCTGGCCCGGCGTGGCGGCAGGCGCAGCGATCGGCGGGCTCGGCTCTTACGCCTATTACGGCGGAGGATATTACAACGATCCCTACTATTACGGCGACGACAGCTACTATGACGAGCCGTCAGTGGCGGTGGTCCCCGATGGCGGCGGCGATTCCGCAGGCTACTGCGCGCAGCGCTACAGGTCCTACGACCCGGGCTCAGGCACCTATCTCGGCTATGACGGCCTGCGTCATCCCTGCCCGTAAGGCGGCCTGACCATCTAGACCTGTGGGCGGCGCCGATGATTATTGGCGCCGCCCATTTGGGCTTCCGGCTTCCTCGTGGTTTTCCAGCTTGAGATACAGCTCCAGCCAGCGCCGCTCGCGCGCCGTCAACGGCTCGCCCTGGAACGACCATGCCGGTCGCCCCTCCTCGTCCAGCGGAGCCGTGGCATCCAGCTGCTCGAACTCCGCACGCTCATTCGCCGACGGGCGTACGGCGGAAACAGCCGCCACGCATCGGAGACTACCGGTTTCTCGCGACGTCTTCGGCATCACGCGATCCCCGACCGTCTGCACTACGACTTCGGCACGGTGGAACCAACCAGCAGCGTGACGTCAACGGTCCCCGGCGCATTCCAGTCCACCGATCGCGGCGGACATCAGACGATTGAGACCGTTCGGGCCGGCCTCTCCTACAAGCTTGCGCCGTGAGCCGTCGCCAACGCTCATGAACCTGACCAGTGCCGACACCCTCTCGCAGGTCGAGCTGGCGCGGCTGTTTGATCTTTCCGCCAGACCATCGTGTCGACGGCTGAATCGCCCAGCACGAGGACCTCGAAGGCCAGCAGTTGCGGCGCCGGGCGAGGTTCCATGATGCGAGAGCGGCTTGCGCTGGTCAGCTCGATTTGTCTCGACTTCATGGAATGTCGAACCAGACGACGCTTCCCAAACTGTCGGGAACCCACGCCCCTCTATGCACCGCGCAGTGCATATCTACGAGGATCCAATCCCAAATTGACCCGACGCGCGATTCACCTGTATCACCAATGACTGTGGGGACTTCGATTACTGGGAAGTGTCATGCCGCGTATTCTCGTGGTTGATGACGATCCGATGGTCGGCGCGACCATCGAGGTCCTCCTCCAACGTCAGGGCTTCGACGTCACGTTGACCGACGGCGGAGAGACGGGTTTGGCTGCGCTCGAAACGCAAAATTTCGACGTGATGCTGGTTGACATCTTCATGCCGCATATGCGCGGCTTCGAGTCCATCCGCATCTTTCATGAGCGCGCGCCGGCGGTGCCGCTGATCGCGATGTCCGGCTACGCCTTCGCGTCATCCGCCTCGCCCTCTCCCGATTTCCTCCGCATGGCGCTGGAGCTCGGCGCAGCACGCTGCCTGCGCAAGCCGTTCACGCCGGACGCGCTGCTGACCACGATCCGGGAATGCCTCGCGGGCGAGAGTGGACAGCCGAAGGACAAGAAAGAAGTCCCTTGATCCCAACGCAGCGCGTCATTCTCGGTGCTGGACTTGCCATCCTCCTGATCATCACCGCAGCCTCGATCGGCCTCGACGTCAAGTCACGGTCCGATGCGGCCTGGGTCAATCACACCGTCGAGGTGCTGAAGAAGATCTCCGATCTGCGCTTGCTGCTGCGCCGCGCCGAGAGCGCCGCACGCGGCTACGAGATCTACCGCAGCCCGGGCTTCAGCGAGGAGTTTCATGCGGTGCAGGCCCAGATCGCGCCGGCACTCGCCGACCTCAAGCGCGGCGTCCGCGACAATCCCGATCAAGTCGGGCTGCTGGAGGGTACCGAACCGCTGGCGCTGCGCCGGCTCGAGATCGCCGCCGAGGCCATGCGCCTGCGCGCCGGGGACGACCAGTCCGGCATTGCCGCGCTCCAGGGCAAGGGCGAAGGCCGTGGCCTCATGGACACGGTGACGGGCAATCTCGATCGTTTGAGCGCAGAGGAAGAACGATTGCTCGCGGCGCGCTCCCAGGATTCGCGCCGCACCGGCATCGTGCTGCTCGGCATCGACGTCGCCGGCGCGCTGGTGATCCTGCTGCTGGTCGTGATGGTGATGCGCGAGAGCCAGCGCACCGAGGTCGCGCTCAAGAGCACGCTATCGGAGACCACGGCGGCCAACCAGCAGCTCGAGGCTGCGGTGGCCGAGCGCACCGAGCATCTGGTCACCGCGCATGACGAGCTGCGCCTGTCGGTCAACGTGCTCCAGAGCACCTTTCACAGCATGGCGGAGGCGGTGCTGGTCATCGATACCGAGGGCAATGTCCTTCTGTCCAATCCGGCCGCGGAGCGCATGCTGCTGCACCGGACCGGCATGAACCTGCGCAATCTGCGCGCGCTGTCCGAGGTGCTTCACGGCGACGGCGTCACCCCGCTCAAGCCAGACGAGCTGCCGTCGGCACGCGTGCTGCGCGGCGAGCAGTTCGAGGATATGGAGATGATCGTCCGCCCGCACAGCGGCAATGCTCCCCGTCACCTCATGATCAGCGGCCGGCCGATGCTGGACGGCCAAGGCGACATTTCCGGCGCGGTGCTGGTCTATCACGACGCGACCATGTCGCGCGAGACCGAGCGGCAGCTGTACCAGTCGCAGAAGCTGGATGCCATCGGCAAGCTGACCGGCGGCGTCGCGCACGACTTCAACAACATGCTGACCGTCATCTCCGGCAACACCGAGACGCTGGTGGCGAGCCTGAAGACCCAGCCCGAACTCCAGCGCACGGCGCGGCTGATCGACGAGGCCGCCGAGCGCTGCGCCGAGCTGATCCAGCATCTGCTCGCCTTTGCGCGCAGGCAGCCGCTCCAGCCGCGCGACGTCGAGATCAACGCTGCGGTTGCGGACATCGCAAAACTCCTGCGCCCCACCCTCGGCGAGCAGATCCAGATCGAGACCGTGCTGGAACAGGGGTCGATGACCTCGCACATCGATCCGTCCCGGCTCACCAATGCCGTGCTTAACATGGCGATCAACGCCCGCGACGCCATGCCGAACGGCGGCAAGCTGCTGTTCGAGGCCCACCGGGTCGTGCTCGACGAGGCCTATGCGCAGAATAACCCCGACGTGCGCCCCGGTCCTTACGTTATGCTCGCCGTCAGCGACACCGGCAGCGGCATGCCGGCCGAAGTGCAGCAGCAGGCATTCGAGCCGTTCTTCACCACCAAGGAGGTCGGCAAGGGAAGTGGCCTCGGCCTCTCCATGGTCTACGGCTTCGTCAAGCAGTCCGGCGGCCACATCAAGATCTACAGCGAGGAAGGCCACGGCACCACGATCAAGCTCTATCTGCCGCCGGGCGAAGGCATAACGGACGTGGCCGCCACCACGACGCCGCAAGCCGAAGGCGGCGCCGAGATCATTTTCGTGGTCGAGGATGACAGTCTCGTGCGCAACTTCGTCACCGCACAGCTCCGGAGTCTCGGCTACCAGACCGTCGCCGCGCCCGACAGCAAAGCGGCGCTGGAGTTGATCGAGACCGGCCAGCCGTTCGATCTCCTGTTCACCGACGTCGTCATCCCCGGCGGCATGAGCGGGCGCGAGCTCGCCGAGGAGGTCGCAAAGCGCCGCCCGGGCCTGAAGGTGCTCTACACCTCCGGCTACACCGACAACGCCATCGTCCACCACGGCAAGCTCGACGACGGCGTGATGCTGCTGACAAAACCCTATCGCCGCAACCAGCTCGCCGACATGATCAGGAAGGCGCTGAACGGCGGGGGGATGGCGGGCTAAAGCGTTTTCGAGCGAAGTCGATCCCGGCTCGCGTCAAGAAAACGCGTCAAATATGAATCCTATCGCGTCGCCAGCACCACGGCCGCGAGCGTGAAGATCAGCGATGCGATCTGCCCCGCGCCCAGCGGCTCGCCCAGCGCGATCGCCGAGGCCACCACGCCGATCACAGGCACCGCCATGGTGCCGATCGCGGCGACCGAGGCCGGCAGGCGCGCAAGTGCTGCGAACCAGCTGACATAGGCGATGCAGAACTGCACCACGGTCGAATAGACCACGAGCCACCAGCCGACCGGCGTCACCTGCTCCAGATGCGTGGTCTCGATGATGAGGCCGATGATCGAGATCGGCAGGCAGCCGATCCCGATCTGCCAGGCCGCTGCCGTGATCGGCGGCAGACGGATGGGGTACTTTTTCGAAAACACCGTGCCGAGCGCGAAGCCGATCGCGCCGCACAGCGCCATGATGATGCCCGGCAGCTTGTCCGCGGTGGCGGCAAAGCCGTTGCCGCCCATGATCGAGGCCAGGCCGGCAAAGGCCATCACCAGCGCGATGGTGCGCAACAATGTCGGCCGCTCGCCGAGCACGGGCCAGGCAATCAGCGAGGCCCAGACCGGCATGGTGTAGGCGATCAGCGCCGCTTCGCTCGCCGGCAGCCAGAGCAGCGCCAGGCCCATCAGCACCATCCAGCCGGTGACGTTAAGGATCGCGGCGGTCACGAGGCGCGGCCAGATCGCGGGCTCGACCTTGAGGCTCTGCCGGCGGATCACCGCCAGCGCCGCCAGCAGCACCGCGCCCAGCACGCCCGTCACCCCGCGCAAGGTCAGCGGCGGCAGCTCGGAGAGCAGGAATTTCGTCACCGGCCAGTTGAAGCCCCAGCCCACCGAGGTGATGGCGAGGAACATCAGGCCGGCCGGGGCGATGCGCGGTCGCAGCACCGGCCTTGTCGAATCAAGCATGTGGGTAGTCCGGCAAAATCGGGCTCAGCTTGGCGCGGATTCGCAGGCGCCACCACCACCCCGGCGGGCATGCCTGCCCTCACCTTCCGTAGCCCTACGTGAGTCCAGAGGTGGCAACCCCGATCCTGAAAAATATACCTGCCCTGTGAACAGCGGGGTGAAGCCTCCGCAGCACCACGGGATGCAAATTTTTTCGGTTGGGAATCCCTGAGGACTCACTGATACTTGGCTCAACAACAGGTGCGGGCCTGCCCCCTGTTATCCCCCACAATCCACCATATTTAGTATTTGATTCAGGAACTCGCACTAGTTCTTGACGGGCGCGACGGAGAGTCCTAGTTTTTGATCCGTTCGGCGCGAGTGTGTTTGCGTCCCGCCGGCACTCCCCCAAAGGGTCTGCAAAACAGCACTCCGCCAAGCCAGACAAAGGCAGCGGGATAAGGGCTTGTCCGCCCGCGGAAGCGGACTTTTCGGGCGCCAGAACGGGCCGGCAACAGGCTCGGATGGCATCGGTAGACGTTGTGATGTTGGTTGTGGGGCGTTTGAACGCATGTCGCGCACATCCCCTTGGGGGCGGATGGGTGTGGACATGCCGGCGGTGCGAGGTGCTCGCACCTGACATCGCCGGGAGAAACTGGGCCGGAATCCACCGGCTGAACTGCGAAGCCTTTGGGCCGATGAGGTCCTTGGAGGAATCGCGAACCGAAATAGCGACCCGGGCGCCTTGCGGAGGCAGTCCGGTACATAAAAGGACGGGGCAAGACCATGCGGATTGAGCGGCGCCACACCACTTCGGGACAGTCACCTTACGCCGGGATCGATTTCCGGCTGACCACGTCGGAGATCAGGAATCCCGACGGCTCGGTCGTGTTCAAGCTCGAGAACGTCGAGGTGCCGACCGAGTGGTCGCAGGTCGCCTCCGACGTCCTCGCCCAGAAGTACTTCCGCAAGGCGGGCGTCGCCGCGCGCCTGAAGAAGGTCGAGGAAGAGTCCGTCCCCTCGTTCCTGTGGCGCTCCGTGCCCGACACCGAGGCACTTAGCCTTCTGCCCGAGAAAGAGCGCTTCGTCAGCGAGCTCTCGGCCAAGCAGGTGTTCGACCGCCTCGCCGGCTGCTGGACCTATTGGGGCTGGAAGGGCAACTACTTCTCCTCCGACGAGGACGCCCAGACCTTCTACGACGAGCTTCGTTACATGCTGACCATGCAGATGGTCGCGCCGAACTCGCCGCAATGGTTCAACACCGGTCTGCACTGGGCCTATGGCATCGACGGCCCCGGCCAGGGCCATTATTACGTCGACCCCTTCACCGGCAAGCTGACCCGGTCGAAATCTTCCTACGAGCATCCGCAGCCGCACGCCTGCTTCATCCAGGGCGTCGGTGACGACCTCGTCAACGAGGGCGGCATCATGGACCTCTGGGTCCGCGAAGCCCGCCTGTTCAAATACGGCTCCGGCACCGGCTCCAACTTCTCGCGGCTGCGCGGCGAAGGCGAACGCCTCTCCGGCGGCGGCCGCTCGTCCGGCCTGATGAGCTTCCTCAAGATCGGCGACCGCGCCGCGGGCGCGATCAAGTCGGGCGGCACCACGCGCCGCGCCGCCAAGATGGTCGTGGTCGACGTCGATCACCCCGACATCGAAACCTATATCGACTGGAAGGTGAAGGAGGAGCAGAAGGTCGCGGCTCTCGTCACCGGATCCAAGATCAACCAGAAGCACCTCAAGGCGGTGCTGAAGGCCTGCGTCAACTGCGAGGGCTCAGGCGACGATTGCTTCGACCCCGAGAAGAACCCGGCGCTCCGCCGCGAGATCAAGCTCGCGCGCCGCTCGCTGGTGCCCGACAATTACATCAAGCGCGTCATCCAGTTCGCCAAGCAAGGCTACAAGGACATCCAGTTCGACGTCTACGACACCGACTGGGATTCGGAAGCCTATCTCACCGTCTCCGGCCAGAACTCCAACAACTCGGTTTCGCTCAAGGATGATTTTCTGCGCTCGGTCGAGACCGACGGCGACTGGAATCTGGTGGGCCGCACCACCAAGAAGATCACCAAGACCCTGAAGGCGCGCGACCTCTGGGAAAAGATCGGCTACGCCGCCTGGGCGTCGGCCGACCCGGGCCTGCACTTCAACACCACCATGAACGACTGGCACACCTGCAAGGCGTCCGGCGACATCCGCGCCTCCAATCCGTGCTCGGAATACATGTTCCTGGACGACACGGCGTGCAACCTCGCCTCCGCCAACCTGCTGACGTTCTACGACATCCCCTCCAAGCGCTTCGACGTCGAAGGCTACGAGCACCTCTGCCGGCTCTGGACCATCGTGCTTGAAATCTCGGTGATGATGGCGCAGTTCCCGTCGAAGTCGATCGCCGAGCTCTCCTACGAGTTCCGCACGCTCGGCCTCGGCTACGCCAATATCGGCGGCCTGCTGATGACCATGGGTCTGTCCTACGACTCCAAGGAAGGCCGTGCGCTCTGCGGCGCGCTGACCGCGGTGATGACCGGCATCACCTACAAGACCTCGGCCGAGATGGCTGCCGAGCTCGGCACCTTCCCCGGCTACAAGAAGAACGCCGCGCACATGCTGCGCGTGATCCGCAACCACCGCCGCGCCGCCCATGGCCAGTCCAACGGCTACGAGGCGCTCGGCGTCAATCCAGTGCCGATGGACCTGGTCTCCTGCCCGCAGGCCGATCTGGTGTCGCATGCGCAGGCGGCCTGGGACGGGGCGCTCGAGCTCGGCGAGAAGCACGGCTATCGCAACGCCCAGACCACGGTGATCGCGCCGACCGGCACGATCGGCCTCGTGATGGATTGCGATACGACGGGCATCGAACCGGATTTCGCGCTGGTGAAATTCAAGAAGCTCGCCGGCGGCGGCTACTTCAAGATCATCAACCGCGCGGTCCCCGCCGCACTTCGCGCGCTCGGCTATCGCGAAGCTGACATCGCGGAGATCGAGGCCTATGCCGTCGGCCACGGCTCGCTCTCCAACGCGCCCGGCATCAACGCCTCGACGCTGAAGGCCAAGGGCTTTACCGACGAGGCCATCGCCAAGGTCGAGAAGGCGCTGCCGACCGCCTTCGACATCAAGTTCGCCTTCAACAAATGGACCTTTGGCGAAGATTTTATTCGCGACCAGCTCGGCATCGGCGCCGAGGCGATCGCCGCCCCCGGCTTCGACCTGCTCCAGGCCGTGGGCTTCACCAAGCGCGAGATCGAGGCGGCCAACGTCCACATCTGCGGCGCCATGACGGTGGAAGGTGCTCCGCACCTCAAGGCCGAGCACTATCCGGTGTTCGACTGCGCCAATCCCTGCGGCAAGGTCGGCAAGCGCTATCTGTCGGTCGAGAGCCACATCCGCATGATGGCGGCAGCGCAGCCCTTCATCTCGGGTGCGATCTCCAAGACCATCAACATGCCGAACGACGCCACTGTGGAGGACTGCAAGTCCGCCTACATGCTGTCGTGGAAGCTGGCGCTGAAGGCCAACGCGCTCTATCGCGACGGCTCGAAGCTCAGCCAGCCGCTCAACTCGCAGCTCATCAGCGATGATGAGGACGAGGACGATGCGGTCGACCATCTCTACGACAAGCCGATGGCGGCACGCACCGCCCAGGTCTCGGAAAAGATCGTCGAGAAGCTGGTCGAGCGCATCATCGTGATGCGCGAGCGCGAGAAGATGCCGGATCGCCGCAAGGGCTACACCCAGAAGGCGGTCGTCGGCGGCCACAAGGTCTATCTGCGTACCGGCGAGTACGACGACGGCCGCATCGGCGAGATCTTCATCGACATGCACAAGGAAGGCGCGGCCCTTCGCTCCTTCATCAACAACTTCGCCATCGCGGTGTCGCTCGGCCTCCAGTACGGCGTGCCGCTCGACGAATATGTCGACGCCTTTACCTTCACCCGCTTCGAGCCGGCGGGCCCGGTGCAGGGCAACGACAGCATCAAGTACGCGACCTCGATCCTCGACTACGTCTTCCGCGAACTGGCGGTGAGCTATCTCAGCCGCTTCGACCTCGCCCATGTCGATCCCAGCGAGACCGGGTTCGACGTGCTCGGCAAGGGCGTCGAGGAAGGCAAGGAGCCTGATGACGCCAACCACCGCGCCACCAAGCTGGTGTCGCGCGGCCTCACCCGCTCCCGCACCGACAACCTCGTGGTGATGCGCGGCGGCTCGACCGCGGTCGCGCAAGGCAACGACAGCGCGCCGGCCGGCGGCTCCAAGGTCACCTCGCTCGCCTCGCACGGCGCAGGCCGTGCCGGCGACGTCCTGGAAGGCGCGGTCGCGCTGAAGCAGGAAGTGGCCCACGACCTCTCGCCCACCGAGAAGCTCGAAGCCCTGCAGTGGAGCAAGGCCGGCAGCGCACAGACCATGGTGCCTTCCAAGGCCGAGCGCCGCGCGGAAGCCAAAGCCAAGGGCTACGAAGGCGAGATGTGCTCGGAGTGCGGCAACTTCACGCTGGTGCGGAATGGCACGTGTATGAAGTGCGATACTTGCGGGTCCACGACGGGGTGTTCGTGAGGCGATAGCGACTGACGAGAGTTGTAGTTTTCATCAAAGAAAGCCCGCGATTTCCACTCTGACGCCCACGGTGCGGCGACGAGCATAAGAGGCCCCCTAATAAAAGGCCCCCTATTTCGTCGGCGCAAAACACCCCGACGGCGAATGCCGACCATAAGGCGCCCTCCATTCTCGTAGGGCACAAAAAACCCCGCCGGCGACGGCGGGGTTTTCATTTGGACGTTGGCGGCATTGCGTCGGTCTGCCGGCGCTTGACCGCTTGCGCGGCGAGTTCGCTCTTCACGGCCGCAAGGCCGTCGTCGCTTGCGGCCGCCACCGCCAAGGGGCGCCTATTTTCAAATAGCTCGTTGGGCGTTGCGAGCCAAAGCCGTGCGGTGGTGAAATCGCCGAAGGCCGACACCGCCGCTGCAAGGCCAGCTTCGCGACGGGTTGTCTTCTCCTCCACCGTCAAGGGATCTACGGGGTCGGCCTCTCTGCGTTCTCGGTGGTCTTCGATCAGGACGCCAACCATCTGCGAAGCGAGGTGGTCAGAGGTCGTTCCACTGAGTCGGCGACCGTTGTCGGCATCAGTGACAACGACGCGACTGGTGCCATCTTCGGCGACGTCGACCTCTACCTGGTATCTCTCAGGCATCGTTGGCAGCTACTGCCTCAGCTTATAGGTGCCGGCCAGCCAGCCTTGCAGCAGCTCCTGGGTCACCCGGGACAGATTCGTCCCCTGCCGGATCGCCTCGATCTTCGCCTCCTTGATCACCTCTTCGTCGATGATGGCCGTCAGCGGCTTCTTCCCTGCCGGCGCGCGGGGGCCGCTTTTGTTGGTCTGTGTCTTTCCCGGCTCCGCCTTCTTGGCCATCTCGTCTCCGATTCGCTGCGCTTAACCATGATGCACGGGCCGATCGCGGCCGCAACGCCTCGATAAATCTACGCACCGGTGCGGGCTTGACTTTACGCACCTGTTACCTTATTTTAGAATTTATGGAAGCCTCAGATGACGATACCGAACTCGTTCCGCTCACCGACGGCCAGATCGAGCAATTCGATCGGATCGAGCGGCTTTGGCCCGAGTTCGGCGATTCCCTGCAGGTCCTGGCCGCCTCCGACGGCGGCGGGATGGGCTGGAGGACCGTCGACGGCGTCGAGTATCTGACGCGCTACACGCAGGAGGGCGGCAAGAAGAAGGGCCGGTCCCTCGGACGCCGCGGACCGGAGACCGAGAAGATTTTCGAACAGTTCGACAGCACGGTGCTGAAGGCCCGACGGATCCGCCGGGAGCTCCGCGAGGACGTCCTGTTGTCCTGCAAGTTGGCCAAGGCGTACGGGGTGGCTCGGCTGCATGGCCGCTTCGCCGAGACCCTGGACTGGCTCTGGTACACCGGCGCCAACTCGCGCGTCGCCTTGTTCGGCGGCAATGCCCTGCTGGCCTACGAAAGCAACTCAAAGACCCTGACGCCGGCAGACCTGATCAAGGACACCCACCTGCAGTTCATCGCCCACTCCGAGGACCCCGCCAAGATGGGCCTGGTCGAGATCGGCGAGGCCTGCGGGGCCGACCCGACCGGCGGCTCCGTCTCCATGGAGCGGGGCCGGATCGTCATCCGGTCCGACGGCGAGCTCATCGCGGAGATCTTCCCGCCGTCCTACTTCCTCGGCCGGGCCGACCGCAGCGCGCGGAAGACCTTGAGCGAAGGTTTCGAAATGCCGTGGCTGCGGGCCCTCACCTTCAGCCGGGACACCCGGCCGATCGAGCTTAGCGTCCCGGACCCCCGGGTCTATGCCATGGCCGCCTACTGCCTGAGGGACGACAACGAGATCTGGGACCGGCGCGCGCAGTTCGCCGTGCGGATGGTCCAGGAATGCTGGCCGGACAAGTTCGACCAGGACCAGGAAGCAGTGCTGGACGGCCTGCCGGAAGGCGGCCGGATGAGGCTCAGAGGACCATGAGAGGGCAAAAAAGCCCGGCTTATCCACAGAATACACAAGGGGCAAACCGGTCATAACTCGTTGAAAATCCAAGATTTCAAGGACTCGTCTGCCTAGTCGTTCCGGCTAAATCTCGAGAATCTCGAGAGAACCCGGATTCCGGGCTTCGGAAACCACGCGCCACGGCGGCGGGGGTCGCCCTCCATTGCCTTCGAACAGCGCGATCGTCATCGTCGCACCCACGCAAACCGAACTGAAAGGAGCACGCCGACCGGATGCACCACAGACGAAAAAAGCGGCCACGGATTGCACCCCGCGACCGCCTTTCGTCAGTGACATCGATCTGAGAAGGAAAACCGACCCGGAGCAAACCTCACCAACAGACAACGCCACCCCAACAGATCTGTCGGGGTCGCGCAAGGTCTGCTCCGGGCCGGTTCCCCCTCAAATCCCCGTAATCCACCGCCCGCGTCCGGAATTCCCCGATTCCGGCGAACGGCGGAGGCTTGTCCGGACGGCCTACAGCCGCATGCGCCAGACCACCCTGATGATCACCCGCGAAGAATACTTCGCACCGGACCCCAACATCCGGAACGACCGCCCCTTCTTGGTGGAACCGAAGCCGAGCGTGTCCAGCCGCGAGATGACGCCGCACTCCGCGATCTCGGTCCACGGCTACACGTTCATCGACGGCCGCATCACCTGGTACGAGAGCATCCTCGAGCGCTGCGCCGCCCTGCTCGGCCGCCTGCGCCCCGACATCGTCGAGGTAGCCGAACAGCCGCCCCCCGTCTGGTTCGTCGACGACGAAGGCGTGCGCCGCCACCATACGTTCGATTTCAAGTTCACGACCACCGGCAAGGGCCGCGTGCTCACGGCCGTCAAGCCCAGCGCCCTGGTCGCCAAGACCGGCATCGACCGCATCGTGGATCTCGTCACCGAGCAGGTCTCGCCCGCGATCGCGGATGAGGTCTCGCTGTTCACCGAGAAGCTGCTGACCGAGACCGATCTCCTCAATGCCGAAGTGGTCAACCTCGCCACCCGCGACGAATGGCCCGAGGACGACGCCGCCGTCGAGAAGGTCCTCGCCAAACTCAAGAAGGAGACCACGATCGGCGATCTCGTCGACCGCTCCCGCCTCGGCGGCTACGGCTTCGACGCGGTCGTGCGCGCCATCGACGCCGGCAAGCTCGGCCTGGTCGAGTACGGGCCGCTCGACTTCGACGCCATCGTCGCCAAGCCGGCCAAGCGGAAGGACTGAGCCTCCCTTGACCCGCCGCCGCGCCCATAGCTTCCTGCCGAAACGGCCGCGCCGCCCCCAGGGGCGGCACGCGATCCGCTGGCACGCGGCCGAGGCCGACAAGGCCATGATCTGCGGGCTCGCCTGCAAGCTCGTCCATGACGGCGACGACGGCAAGATCTTCCAGGATTGCGCCAACGCGGACAACAATTTCGCGTTCACCAATGACGAATACGAGGACCTGCTCGAGTCGCAGGATTTCGATCTCGAACCCGAGGCGCTCAGTCTCAAGTCCGCTCAGGCCAAGCTTCGGGCCGGCGTGTCCTCCGTCTCCGAACTCGCGCAGGCCCAACAGGCGGTCGTCCATCTCCGCCAGGTCGCCATCTGGAAATTCAAGGAGATGTGCAAAGACGGTGACGCATCGCGGTACCTCTCGGCCACCCAGACCGCGCTCGACGAGGAGATTCAGGGTTTCGTCGACACTGAAGCGCGAAAGCACGGCATCGTCAGCATTTCGCTGCCTAAGGCCCACGAATTTCTGAAGTGGGTGCGCCGGCACGACGCGATGGGTCTGCTCGGGATCGTTCCCAGGACCGATAAGCGCGGACGCCGTCAGGATCGCTACAGCACGCAAGTGAAGTTGCTCGTCCGCAAGCACGCCAAGGTCTTCTTGCGAGGGGAACGTCCCACCAGGGAGTTGGCCTACGGCGACCTGAAGGTCGAGATCTCGAACATCAACAACAACGTGCGTCGCCCGGCGGGACAGCCGGATCTGCAGACGCCGCACTACGATTTCATGCGCAAGGCAATCAAGCGCCTGGCGCCGTTCGACGTCGACGCCGGGCGTCATCTCGAAGAACACGCCAAGCGCAAATTCCACCCGTCCCGCGGCGGCGTCCCCAACATCATCCGGCCGATGCAGCGCATCGAAATGGACGATTGGGAGTGCCACCTCCACAACCTCGCCATCGAGGCGGAGCTCTGGGAATTCCTGTCGCCCGAGATCCAGGAGGCGGCGGAAAAGACCCGTTCCAACCTGACCGCGGCCCTCGACTGCTTCACGCGGGTGCTGCCCGCTGTCGTCCTCTCGCTCGGCCCGCACTCGGTCAACACCAAGACCTTGCTGCGGATGTGCATGACCGACAAGACGCCGCTCGCCCAGTCGGTCGGCTGCGAGACGCCGTGGGAGTACCGCGGCAATCCGTGGAATGTCGTCGGCGACGAAGGCAGCCCCTACCTCAATTCGATCACCAAAGCCCTCTGCGAGACCGCCCACATCGAGTACATCTCCCCGCAAAGCGGGACGCCCCAGCAGCGCCCCAAGGTCGAGCGGGTCTTCCAGACCCTGGATATCCGCTCTCTGCTGCGCTTCTCCGGCAGGGCCTTCAATAACCCTCAGGTCCGCGGCAAGTACGAGGCCGAGGCCCGTGCCGTCACGACCGTCGAGGAGCTCGCGCACCTGATCGTGCGTTTCATCGTCGACGTCTATCACAACACTCCGCATGACGGCCTGGACGGCGACACTCCGCGCAACTTCTGGCTCCAGTCGACGAAAAAGCTCGGCCCCCGCGCTGCCGGCAAGCCCTTCCTGCGCCGGGTGTTCGGCGAGCGCTACAAGGTCACGCTGCACCCCAACGGCATCGAGATCTTCGGCAACTGGTACACCAACCGCGCGCTCGAAAAGCGCGCCCGGGACCTGCCGCAGCGCGACTACGTCGTCATCGTCGACGAGGAAGATCTCGGCGGAATCTCCGTCGAGATCGAAGGTGGCGAACCGCTTGAGGTCGTCGGGCCGCCCTGCATGAACGGCATCAACGTCGACGTCTGGAACATGGCGCTCGCCTCGATGCGCCGCGAAAACAAGCACCTCCAGGACATCACCGAAGAGACCGTCCTGCGCGCCCTCGAATACGCCCAGCAGGCCGACGCCAAGACCCGCGCGCGGCTCGCGATCCGCTGGCGGCTCAAGACGCCCGAAGAGCTCGAGGCGCTGCGCAACTCGATCGGTCCCGCCATCCAGCATGCCGCCAAGCGCGCCATCCCGGGACGGCCCGAGAAGCAGGTCGACATGTTCGCCGGCAGCATCCCGGTCGGCACCAAGGCGCTGCCGCGCGGCGACGTGCGCGCCCTGCCCAAGCCCGTGGACGCCAGCGACGGACCGGTCGCCCGACGCGGCCTGGCCAAGGCCAAGCCGGTGAAGCCCGCGAAGCCGGCCAAGCCGCCGACTGCCGGCGCCGTCACGACCCGCAAACCCATCCAGCCCTGGAAACCCAAGGAACGCAAATGATGGCCTTCACCGACAACTCCGACCCCACCGCGTACCTGCGCGCGTTGCTTACCACCGAGGACCGCCAGCGCGTCGAAATCATCGAGAAGGTCAAGACTACCTACTTCACGTCCGGCCGCGACGGCGATCTCGCGAGGCTGCTCCGGCGGCTGACCGAGAACGCACAGATACGGCGCGATCCCGACCGGCCGCACAGCGGGTCGAACCGCGTCGAAGGCAAGGGGCTGTGCATCATCGGTCCGAGCGGCTCCGGCAAATCCACCCTGCTCGAAGAGACGTTCCGGACGCATCCCGCCTTCCCGAACTTCCGCGTGCCGGAGAAGTGGTCCCCGCTGATCGGTATCACCGCGCCCGGATCCGGCAACCTCGGTGCGGTCAGTCTCCGCGGTCTGCAGACCCTCGGATTCTCCGTCGAGCGCGACCTCAGGGAACACCAGGCCTGGAGCAAGCTCGTGCCCGAACTGATGCTCAACAACATCCTGTTCTTCTGGATCGACGACCTCAACAACATGCTGACGCTGACCAGCGAAGAGGAGCTCCAGAAGGTCCGAAACAGCCTGAAGGACTTGATGAACAATCCCGAATGGCCGCTGCAGATGATCGTCTCCGGCATCCCGGAGATGCTCCCCTTCTTCCGCCAGGACAGGCAGTTCCGCCGCCGCTTCCGCTACCTGTACCTCTCCAAGCTGGAGCCGACCGACCACGCAGGCTTCCTGCAGAGCGCCATCGAACACCTCTGCGAGACCGGCAAGGTCAAGCTCGACGTCAAACCCGACGAGGACCTGGCCGGCCGCCTGCTGCACGCCGGCGCCTATGAAATGGGCCTCTGCATCGAAATCGTCGTCGAGGCGATCATGGAGGCCCTCGACGGCAATTCCCGCAAGCTCCGCCGCGTGAATTTCGCGAACAGCTTCGCCGATCGCTTCACCCTCTCCGACGACCAGAATCCGTTCGTCGCCACGGGCTGGCACGCGATCGACATCACCCGCCTCTACAGCAAGGACGACGAAAAGATCGACGATACGGTCACGCCCGTCGGCCGCAAGCGCAGGGGCCGCAAGTCGTGAGGCCGCTCCGCCACACCGTCCCCCTCGCCGCCGGTGAAACACCGGCCTCCTTCGTCTCGAGGCTGGCCGCTCTTCACCGAACGTTCGCGCGGGAGTTCTGCCTCGACATGGGCACCACCTTCCAGAAGGTCGTTGACGGCGATCCGAAAGCCCTCGGCATCATCGCCTTCAAGGCCGGCGTCGAGGTGTCGGCTCTGGCGGAAAACGCCTTCATCAGGGGCGACAAGCACCAGCACAGCTTCCGCAGCGAAGCGTTGACCCGGGACGACCTGCTTCGCGCGACCGTCGTCGTCTGCCCGAAATGCCTCGCCGAAGACCTGGCCGCCGCGCCCCGGGCCCGTCCGGAGACCGTCGTCGTCCAGCGAGCACGCTGGCAGATCGCGGCCCTGAAGACCTGCGTAGTCCACTTCACGCCTCTCGTCGTCATCGACAAGGACATGACCCCGAGCACCCTGCACGACTGGGCGTATCACGTCCGCAAGGTCCTGCCCGATCTTCCCGGGCTGGTGCGCGAAGCCGAGAGGCGCATGCCGACCGGGTTCGAGACCTACGTCCTGGTCCGTGCCGAAGGCGGACCCATCCGCGGCGGGCTGATCGACAGCCTTCCCCTCTTCGTTGCGATCGCGGCCTGCGAGCTGTTCGGCGCCGTCGCCACGCTCGGCCGTATGCCGAATCTGAAGACCCTCTCCGACGAGGAATGGCGCCAGGCCGGCGCCGCCGGCTTCGACATCGTCGGCGCGGGAAAGCCCGGCATCGAGGTCTTCCTCGAAGATCTGCAGGCATCCTACGCCTACTCGCGGGCCGCGACCGAAGGCCCGCAGGCCATCTTCGGCCGCATCTACCAGGTCCTCGAGTTCGGCCGCGAGGACAACGCCTACGACCCGCTGCGCGCGCTGGTCGGGGACTTCATCCTGGGAAATTTCCCAGTGGGGCCTGGCGACGTCGTGTTCGGCAAGCCCGTCGAGACCCGGCGGCTGCATTCGATCCGAACCCTCTCTATGGAGACCGGCCTCCACCCCAAGCGCCTCCGGAAGCTGCTCTCGTCGGCAGGGATGCTGCCCCCGAACGCCGACGAGCTCGCGGACGGAAACTGCCTCTTCGATGCCGACAAGGCCGTTTCCCTGGCCGGGGTGGCCGCGGCCGCCACCCTCTCCGTTCGCGACGCCGGCACCTACCTCAACGCCCCGCGCGTGCAGCGGGACATGCTGTACCGCTCGGGCCTCCTCGTCCCCCGGATCAAGGCCACCGACCACGGCGCCGCCGACCTGTTCGCGCCCGAGGACCTGGACACCTTCCTGGCCCGCCTGCTCGACGGAGCCGTCCCGGTCGTGGCCGCCGCCGGCCAGGTCGACATCCCGACCGCGGCCAAGGCCGCCTGCTGCGGCTCCGTCGAGATCGTCCAGGCCGTCCTCGACGGCCGCCTGACCCGGAAGGCCCAGCTCGCCGGCGAGCGCGGCTACATGGCCGTCCTGGTCGACGTGGAAGAGGTCCGCGCCTTGGTCCGGGGCGCCGATCCCGGCGGCCTCACCGCCGAAGCCTTCGCCGAGCGGCTGCAGACCCGGCCCCATGTGGTCCGCAAGCTGATCGTCGCGGGGCACCTCAAGACCGCCACCGTGATCAATCCCGTCAACCGATGCCCCATGACCGTGGTGCCGGATGACGAGGCGGCACGGTTCGAGGCCGAATTCGTCACCCTGTTCGCGCTCGCCCGCCAGCAGGGCCGCCATCACATGGCGGTCAAGAAAGAGATCGAGGCCGCCGGCGCAAAACCGGCGCTGGATCCGGAGCCGATCGGGGCGACACTCTATCGGCGCTCGCAAGTCGAGAATCTCGCAAGGTCATCTTGAATCCAGCAATGGAACTAGCGCGCCCCCTCTCGCGTTCGGTTCGGCAATTCACGGGTTGCAACCATCACTTGCGGATTGCCCCACGGAACCCTAGTTGAAGTCTTTAGGGCAGGTACAACCAGCGGTATTCCGCGAAAAGCCCACCGAATTGAAATGGGAGGGCTTCGTGACTGCCGAAAGTCTAACTCCGCTCGGCTATCTAAGTGACCATGAGACCAAGGTCGACCTTCTTAACAACGAGGCGATCGCGAAAACCATCGTCCGCCTGATCAACGAAACGGTGGATTCCGCAGTCACGATCGGCGTCCACGGCGACTGGGGCGCTGGAAAATCCAGCGTGCTGGAGATGGTTAAACATGCCTTCCCGGACGAAGGTGACGTGCTCTGCCTCAAGTTCAGCGGCTGGCAATTCCAGGGTTTCGAAGATGCCAAAATTGCGCTGATCGAAGGCGTCGTGCACGGACTCATCGAGAAGCGGTCCCTCATGACGAAGGCCGCCGACGAAGTAAGCCGTATCCTGAAGAGCGTCGACTTGTTGAAGGTCGCAAAGAAGGGCGGCGGCCTGGCACTGACCGCCGTCACGGGTATCCCGCTCGTCGGGCTGGACGACATCATCGGCTCCGTCGTCGACCACGTGAAGAATCTGGCGATGGACAAGGATGCCCGCGAGGCGGCCATCAAGTCTATGGAGGACTTCAAGAAGAAAAAGAGCGACGTGGCCGTCGGCAAAAGCGTGCCGACGGAAATCAAGGGATTTCGTGCGGCTTACAAGAAACTTATTAAGAAGGCCGGCATCAAGCGGCTCGTCGTTCTCGTTGACGACCTCGACCGCTGCCTACCTCAGACCGCGATCGAGACGCTGGAGGCGATCCGGCTGTTCGTGTTGTGGGATAAGACCGCCTTCATCGTCGGCGCCGACGAAGGAATGATCGAGGTCGCAGTCCGCGATCACTTCAAGAACCTTCCCGAGACCGATGTCGCATCGAACTCTGGTCAGAACTATCCGCGGTCGTACCTCGAAAAGCTGCTGCAGGTTCCGTTCCGCATTCCAGCGCTCGGCGAGACCGAGACAGGCATTTACGTTACGCTTCTGCTACTCGGTCGCGTTCTCGGCGAAGAATCTCCAGAGTTCGAGAAATTGCTGGCTCTTGGTCGCGCCGCCCTTGGCAAGCCATGGGAGAGCGCGGGGATAGACCCCGACGCGATTAAGGCCGCGGTCGGACACCGGTTCGACGAGATCGTCCATGCTCTCAATCTGGCCGATTGCGTCAGCCCCGTGCTCGCGGCTGGCACAAAGGGCAATCCCCGGCAGATCAAGCGCTTCCTCAACGCGCTCGCGCTAAGGCTCGCGGTCGCGCAGGCACGTGGCTTCGGCAACGCCATCGAACAACCCCACTTGGCGAAAGTCATGTTGGCTGAGATGTTTCTTCACCAGACCGTATTCGATCACATCGCCACGACGGCAGCGAACTCCGAGGACGGCACCTGTCCCGAGATCGCGCTGATCGAGAAAGCAGCCGCAGCCGGTACCGAGGCCGCAACGGCGGGCGACGAGGAAGATGCATCGCCCGGTGCGGCCAACCCCGTGATCGACGAGTGGAAGACGCGCCCGGAAGTCATGCGTTGGGCTGCGGTCAAGCCGGCCCTCGGCTTGGTGTCGCTGAAGCCGTACCTTTTCGTGATCAAGGACAGGAAGAATTATCTCGGATCCGCGGCTCCCCTGCCGCGTAAGCTGGCGGCGCTTCTTGAAAAGCTGCTCGGCGGCGACATGGCGGCTAAGTCCGTTCTCGCCGACGTCAAGGATATCACGCTCCCGGAAGCCGTCATGCTGTTCGACGCCACGCGTCGGAAGATGCGGGAGGCGTCGAATTTCGACGTGCGGCCGGTAGCGATGGCCGGCATCGCCGTCCTCGTGGAGGCCCACCCGCCCCTGCAAGGCAGGTACGTCGACATCCTCGAAGCCTTGCCGCCCGACCGCGTCGGTCTGTGGGTCGCATCTGGACATGCCTTCGTGACGGAGGCGGCCCCGAAGTCCCGCATCGATGCCCTTCGCGAGAAGTGGAGGAAAGCCACCAAGAACTCAAGGCTGAGGATGGAGCTGGAGCCGAAGAAGCCGTCGCGTGGGGGGCGCGGCCATGGGAACGTCTAATCCCTTCAAAGGAGGCAACAATCGCAATCCGCTCGTCCCGGACTGGGTCGGCGGGGGCGGACCAGGCCCCGCCGACCCAGGAGCTCCAGCACCCGGTGTCCCAGCTCCGGGAGCTCCCGGCAGTCCCAACCCTGGCGCCCCAAATCCCGGCGGCGCTAACCCAGACGGCGTAAATCCAGGCGATGCTCCTGCAGGCGGAGGAAATCCCGCCGGTCCGGGAGATGGCGATGCTCCTGCTCCAAACCGCTTCCAGAGCGCCCGCACCAACTTCTTCAAGTTCGCCAAGTCCGGCGGTGCCGGCGGCGGAGACGGAGGGCGCGGCGGCGGGGCCAATCGCAACTTGCGCCGTGCGGTCCGGTCGTTCGTCGGCAAATCGAGCGGCGGCGCTCGCCGAGCGACGCAGCGCATGGCGTCAGAGCGCAGCGCCACGGCGATCTTGGGACGGATACTTTCAACCGCTGGCACCGACGGCATCCAGGAGACCGTCCGCCGCCTCGGCTTCGCGCAGTTGGCGACGCTGCCGGTCCATGACATCTACGCCGCGCTGGTCGACGTCATCTGCGAGCCCGGCGGCGAACTCGACGAGTCGTTCGCGAGAGAGGCCTACCTCAAGGCGCTTGCCGAAATCAGCGAAGCCCAAGTGGATCTCGAACGGCCCTCTCCCGAGACGACCGTGTCGTTCTTGGCATCTTTCATCGCGAACGCGATCCAAAACCGCCTGTTGAACGCGATCGGAAACAAGGTAGTCGAGGTTCCGCGCGACGTCGCTTCCGTCCAGAACATCGAACAGCAGATCAACGACTACATCCGTGGCAATGTAAACGACGCGATGGCGGAGGCCGGCGAAGATTTTCCCGTCGAGCTCATCGTGTCGACTATCGACGACATCTATGAACGCTCAGTCGTCCTGTTGGAGGGCCCAGACCAGGACGGTCCCGACGACGATCTCGATGCGGAAAACCATGAGGAGATCGAGTAATGACCGCATACGCTTTGACCGGTCACATGGGACCAGCAGACCGGCCTGTGCAGCTCGCGGGCCGTTGGCAAAAACAGTTTCCCATCGATCTCCTCAGCGGCAAGCGTACACTGGGATACGGGATGGGCGGCATCGTCCGAAAGCTGGGTGGGCTTGGCGTCTATCCGAGCGAAGTCGGCATCGACGTCCTCGTCCTCGCGGCGATGGTGCATGCCGCCGATACCCGGATCAATCGCGTGCAGACATCGCAGGACGCGTGGACTCGCGAGCTCGGCATCTGCGTGCCAGTGTCCGACCCCGACCGTTGGACCGGGCAGCGCGCCCTGCTTGAAAAGATGCTCAGGTTCCTGACGGGTGACCACTGGACGGTATCGTTCAGGGCGCGACCGGAAGGAATGACCGACTTCGTCCGACGCCCGGTCGCGGGACTGCAGGACCACAGATTCGACGGGGTCGCACTTTTTTCTGGCGGTTTGGACAGTTTGATCGGCGCGATCGATCGTTTGCAGCAGGGCTCCTTTCCCCTGTTCGTAAGCCATGGAGGCGACGGAGCGATCAGCAAGCCTCAGAAGGATCTGTTCGTAGATGTCGCCTCGGCGTATCGCAACGGCAATCGGGAACCGAAGCGCGTCCGCCTCGGGATGAGCTTCACCGACAAGGTCACCCCGGGGGTCGGACGCGAAGAAAGCACGCGTGGTCGGTCGTTTCTGTTTATCGCCCTCGCTGCTATGGCCGGATCGGGACTAGCGCGGCACTTTTCGCTCGAAGTTCCGGAGAACGGTCTCATCGCACTGAACGTTCCGCTCGACACCGTGAGACTTGGCTCGTTGAGCACTCGGACGACCCACCCTTTCTACCTTCACTGTTGGAATGAATTGCTGTCGGGGATCGGAATCGACGGCGTCATTGTCAACCGGTACTGGAACAAGACGAAGGGCGAGATGATGGATGGTTGCCTCGACAAGGACCTGTTGCGGGAACTCGCCGGCGACTCCCTCTCCTGCGCACATCCTGCCGCTGGCCGATGGGTCAAATCGGCGGCGGGCCGGCATATCCATTGCGGCCACTGCGTCCCCTGCCTCATCCGTCAAGCCGCTTTCGACCGCGCATGGGGCCGCGGGAACGATCCCACCGGATACCGGGTCGACATCCACCAAAACCAGTTGAGTACGACCAGGGCCGAGGGCAAACAGGTGCGGGCCTTCCAATATGCTATCGCACGCCTCAACGGTCGCCCCGATCTCGCCCGCGTCCTGGTTCATAACCCGGGACCACTGCTGGAGGACATCGCCAACCTGGACGCACTGGCCGGAGTCTATTCGCGCGGTCTCACGGAGGTCGGCGAACTGCTTAGCGACGTCGAAACGTTTTCACCGGCGGCAGAGGCCGAAATGACAGCATGAGACTCGTCGATTTCCACTGCCACCTCGACCTGTATCCAGACTTCGAAACCCTCGTCGCAGAATGCGAGCGTCTCGGGATCTTCACGCTCGCCGTCACCACGACCCCGAAGGCTTGGACGCGCAACAACAAGCTGGCCTCCTCGACGAAGTATGTCCGGGCCGCGCTCGGCCTCCATCCGCAGTTGGTGGCGGAGCGCTGGCGGGAGATCGAACTCTGGGAGAGGCTTCTGGACGAGACGCGATATGTCGGCGAGGTAGGACTCGATGCCGGTCCCCGTTACCATTCTTCGATGGACCGTCAAATCGAGGTCTTCCGCCGTATCCTGCGTAGCTGTGCCAAAGCGGGTGGAAAGATCCTGTCGATTCATAGCGTCAGAACGGCTTCCAGGGTGCTCGATCTCATCGAAGAAGAGGTTCCGCATGGACGCGCTAAATTCGTCTTTCATTGGTTCACGGGGTCGGTTGCGGACGCAAAGAGGGCCGCCGAATTGGGATGCTACTTTTCGATCAATAGCCAGATGCTGACGACCGGCCGCGGGCGAGCACTGGTCTCTTCCTTGCCAATAGATCGCCTTCTCACCGAAACCGATGGTCCCTTCACGTCTCAAGGCGCAGCCCCCGCCAGGCCGCGCGATGTCGGGGAGACCGTGATGCACTTGTCAACGGCGAGAGGTCTGTCGACCGAAGACACCGCCACAGTCGTGCTCCGAAATCTCAAGGTACTGACAAGCTGACGGGTAGTCGCTGTCGGTGGATGATCGCCTGCAAGGCCGTTGACAACGGCGGCTGAGATTGGTCGGCTACCTCGGCGTCGCCATAAACGTTGCGGGCGTCAATAGCAACCCGGCCTCCAGCGGCGGTGCGATGTCGAACATCTTCACCTGGTTGCGGAAGTGGAAGACCCGCCGGACCCTGTAGATGCCGCCCTGCTCGGCGGCGACATCGCACTCGCGCCTGGTCATCCAGAAAGGGGTCCGCTCGTTGCCGCAGGTGGTCTTGATCTCGAGCAGCCGAGGCTCCTCGCTCTCGGCGTCGAACGACCGAACGTCGTAGCCGTAGCCGTCCCCGTCGAGGTCGGAGACCCACCGGACGTCCTTGGCCAGCGTGGCTTTGCCCGCCATCTCCAGCCGGCGGCGCTCGAAGCCGACCACGAACTCCTCGCCGGCGCGCCCCAGATCCCGGTTGCGGGCGTCCCGGGCGGCAGGGTCGAACTTGCCGACTAGGCGACGGATGGCCGCCGGCCGCTGCTCCGGATCGCTGTTGAGGAACGCCGGCGGGGCCACCAGGATGTCTCGTTCATCCGGGATCCTGATGGCGCCGGGCTTCGCCAGGTTCAGGAGGTCCGGGTGCTCGATCAGGTATTGCCCCACGGCATCCGAAAGCGAGTCTTGATAGTGGTCCCGCGGCTTGTAGCCCTGGATCCAGGGCAGTCCGATCTCGTCGAGAACCGCCGACACGTTCTGGTGCTTGAATTCGACCGACCCCTTCGTTCGACCGATTGTCAATCGGCGTTCGACTGGGACCCCCTATCGGCATCCAAAAGGGACCCCTTTGATCGGCGTGCTCTGCTGGTAGCGCTCGGGTCGTCGGAGCTGGTCGGGGTTGCGGAGACGGCGCGAGCGCGGG
>NZ_JARWCR020000035.1:0-88849 GCF_029846695.2 Bradyrhizobium nivariense
TCTTCTGCAAGCTCAAGGAATTCAAACGTATCCCGTTGCGCGCAGATAAGACCGATCAAAGCTTCGCAGCCATGATCCATCTGGCCGCAGCCGTGATAAACTCCCGATGAATCCCAACAGACCCTAGCCCGCAGTCATGATCTGAACAGCCGCGTATATTGCGTCTCGTGCCGCAGGCTGGCGAGGTCGGCGCGAAACGTCGCGCCACCGAGGTCGTCCAATGTCGCATTCAGCGCACGATTGGCAGTCGCGGCGACCGCGGCTTCCAGCCTCACCAGTACACGCTGGCTGTCGGTCTGGCCGAGCGGAACGAGGCGGCTGGCCGCCGAAATCCAGTTCGAGACCAGCGCATGCAGGAAGCCGTGCAGCGTCGGCGCCAGCGGGACGCCGTGCACCGCGGCAACGACGCCGACCGCCACAGGGTAGACCAGCGGCGTGCGGCATGCCGCAATCATGGCATCCAGGCCGTCGGCATCCCAAGCGGCGCGGGCGATGTCGATGAAGGCACGGCCCTGCGAAGTCGTCTCCAGTTGCCGCTCGCGCGACGGCACGAAGGCTGCGGCAAGCTCGGCGATATCGCTCAAGGTGGCGTCCTCGCCCACTTCAGTGGCGCGATGGGCGTGGACCAGAAACGTCGCGTCGCAGAAGCCCGAGCCATCGCGGAGCATCGCATCGAGCCAGTCCGCCAGCGATGCGGTGTCGGTGATATCGCCGGCCTCGACCGCCCATTCGAGGCCGCTGGAGTAGGAAAAGCCGCCGACGGGAAACGCCGGCGACAGCCAGGTCATCAGCCGGTACAGCGCCGCTGCCTCGCGCTCCGCGAGATCACCGGCGCTGACCGGCTCATTTGTGGTCATGAGCATGCTTGTGGCCGTGGTGATGATCGGGATGGTCGCAATGCTCGTCGTGGTGATGATGGTGATCGTGACCATGGTCATGCGCAGCATGATCATGCTGGTGGTGATCATGGTGATCGTGGCCGTGATCGTGATGATGCCCGTGATCGTGATGCGCGTGGTCGTCGTGCCCATGTGCATGGCCGGCATCGGCATAGGCGCCGCCTTCGGGATCGAATGGCGCCTCGATCTCGATCACGCGCGCACCGAGGCCCTTCACCATGGCTTCGATGACGTGGTCGCGGCGGATGCGCAGGCCCTTGGCCATGATCTGCGTCGGCAGATGGCGATTGCCGAGATGCCAGCCGACGCGGATGAGGTGGTGCGGATCGTGGCCGCGGATCTCGAGCAGCGGCTCGGGCGCGGCGACCACCTCGACCAGCCGGCCGTCCTCCAACACCAGCGCGTCGCCGCCGCGCAGCGCGACGGCATTCTCCAGGTCGAGCAGGAACTCGAGCCCCCGCGTCCCCGTCATCGCCATGCGGCGGCGGTGCCGATCGTCGAAATCGAGCACGACCGTATCCGCCGGCGCTTCCGTGAAGCGGTGTTGTCCCCTGACCTGCGTCGCCCGGATCATGCGCTTTTACCCCGTTACCGTGTCTCGACCTTCTCGGGCGTGATCACTTCGATCTTCGGCGGTGCCGTGAAACACTTCACCGCGACGCGGCCAAACGTCTTCATGTGCTCCTGGCCGCGATGCGGCACCAGCGCCTCGGCATTCTCCCACTGCTCGACGAACACCATCTTGGCGGGATCAGTGACGCTCTCGTGCAGATCATAGGCGATATTGCCGGGCTCTTTCCGCGTCTCCTTGATGCAGGCGGTGGCGGCTGCAATGAATTCGGCGCGCGTTTCGGGCTTGATGGTCAAGGTGGCAACGACGTAGATCACGAGAAATCCTCCCGGCTTTTCTTCTGGGCTTCAGATACCGGGCGGGACATTAGACCAGGCGGGATCGAACGCAAAACCGTAAATCCGTTCCCCGGACGCGCCGGGGAGATGTGTCGAGGCGCTATTTCAGTACATGAAATATCGCTGCGCCATCGGCAGCACCTCGGCCGGCGCGCAGGTGAGCAGCTCGCCGTCGGCGCGCACCTCATAGGTCTCCGGATCGACCTCGATATTGGGCGTAGCGTCGTTGTGGATCATGCTCTTCTTCGAGATTTTTCCACGGGTGTTCTGGACCGCATAGAGCTTCTTGTCGATGCCGAGTTTTCGCGCCAGCCCGCCGGTGATCGCAGCCTTCGAGGTGAACACCACGGACGATGCGGTGCGCGCCTTGCCGAAGGCGCCGAACATCGGCTGGTAATGCACCGGCTGCGGCGTCGGGATCGAGGCGTTGGGATCGCCCATCGGGGCGGCGACGATCATGCCGCCCTTGACGATGCAGTCCGGCTTGACGCCGAAGAAGGCCGGCGACCACAGCACGAGATCGGCGAGCTTGCCCTTCTCCACCGAGCCGATCAGTTTCGACACGCCGTGCGCAATGGCCGGATTGATCGTGTACTTGGCGATGTAGCGCTTGACGCGGAAATTGTCGTTGTCCTTGCCCTTGTCCTGCGGCAGCGATCCACGCTGCTTCTTCATCTTGTCGGCAGTCTGCCAAGTCCGGATGATGACTTCGCCCAGACGCCCCATCGCCTGCGAGTCCGAAGAGATCATCGAGAGCGCGCCGAGATCGTGCAGGATGTCTTCGGCCGCGATGGTCTCCTTGCGGATACGGCTCTCGGCGAAGGCGAGGTCTTCCGCGATCGAGGGATCGAGGTGGTGGCACACCATCAGCATGTCGAGATGCTCGTCGAGGGTGTTGCGGGTGAAGGGCCGCGTCGGATTGGTCGAGGACGGCAGCACGTTCTTCAGGCCCGCGACCTTGATGATGTCAGGCGCGTGGCCGCCGCCGGCCCCCTCGGTGTGGAAGGCGTGGATGGTGCGGCCCTTGAAGGCCTTGATGGTGTCCTCGACGAAGCCGGATTCGTTCAGCGTATCGGTGTGGATCATCACCTGGATGTCGTAATCGTCGGCCACCGACAGGCAGTTGTCGATCGCAGCCGGCGTCGTGCCCCAGTCCTCGTGCAGCTTCAGTGCGCAGGCGCCGGCTTTGATCATCTCGACCAGCGCGGCGGGCCGCGAGGCATTGCCCTTGCCGGAAATGCCCAGATTGACCGGGAAGGCGTCGAACGACTGGATCATCCGCCCCATGTGCCACGGCCCCGGCGTGCAGGTGGTGGCGAAGGTGCCGTGCGAGGGACCGGTGCCGCCCCCTAACATCGAGGTGACACCGGACATCAGCGCGTGCTCGATCTGCTGCGGACAGATGAAATGGATGTGGCTGTCGAAGCCGCCGGCGGTGAGGATCTTGCCTTCGCCCGCGATCACGTCAGTGCCGGGGCCGATGATGATGGTGACGCCCGGCTGGATGTCGGGATTGCCGGCCTTGCCGATCGCGGCGATCATGCCGTCCTTGATCGCGACGTCGGCCTTCACGATGCCCCAGTGATCGACGATCAGCGCATTGGTGATGACGGTATCAGCCGCGCCCTGCCGGTTGGTGACCTGCGACTGCCCCATGCCGTCGCGGATCACCTTGCCGCCTCCGAACTTCACCTCCTCGCCGTAGGTGGTGAAATCCTTCTCCACCTCGATGATGAGATCGGTGTCGGCCAGCCGCACCCTGTCGCCGGTGGTCGGCCCGAACATGTCGGCATAGACGGAACGCTTTATTTTGACGGACATCACAAGCCCCGTTTGCGTTTGAATTTTGGATCGGTGCTCACAGCGAGGCCCTCGCTGTGAGCACCATGTCGTCGAATGCCGTATCGAGCCAGGCGGCACCGCCGCGACAGCCCGCGACCACCTGCTCGGCCCAGCCGGCATAGTCGGCGAGGTCATCGCGCTCCTCGGCGGTCGGATCGGAATGAATGCGTGCGCCGATGTTGCTGATCTTGTCGGCGATCTTGATCAGCTTAGCGCTCGCCGATTTCTTCGGTGCATCGACGATCTGCCGGCGCCGTCGCGCGGGTTTGGGCAGGCGCATGTCGTCGGTGCATTCAACGACGAGGGAGGCAACACGTTCAGAGAACTTCTCCGCGAGCTCCTCGCACGTGGTGTCGGTGTCCTCGATCGAGTCATGCAGCCAGCCGGCTGCGACCAGCTCGGCATCGGCGCCATCGGTCGCGGTCGCAAGCAGGTTCGCGACCTCGGCGAGGTGGTTGATGTAGGGCTCATGACCGCGGCCCTTGCGCGCCATCCCGTTATGCCGGCGCGCGGCGAGTTCGGCGGCTTCGGAGACGAGGCGGACGGGTGACAGCATGGCAAAGACCTCCGTTTTCGTCTCAACCGTGCCGCGCCGCGCTCGTTCCTGTGGAGTTCACAGCTTCCCCATCACGTCGCCGCGGAAGCCGTAGATGGTCTTCTTGCCGGCCACCGCGACAAGCTGGACGTCGCGGGTCTGGCCGGGCTCGAAGCGGACGGCGGTGCCGGCGGCGATGTCGAGGCGCATGCCGCGGGATTTCTTGCGGTCGAACTTCAGCGCCGGGTTGGTCTCAAAGAAATGGTAGTGCGAACCGACCTGGATCGGGCGGTCGCCGGTGTTGGCGACCGTCAGCGTCACGGTCTTGCGGCCGGCATTGAGCTCGATCTCGCCGTCCTGGATGAAGAGTTCGCCGGGAATCATGCTCTCGCTCCTACCTGATCGGCTCGTGCACGGTGACGAGCTTGGTCCCGTCCGGAAACGTCGCCTCGACCTGGATGTCGTGGATCATCTCGGAGATGCCGGGCATCACCTGGTCGCGGGTGAGGACCTGCGCGCCTGACTGCATCAGCTCGGCGACGGTGCGGCCGTCGCGCGCGCCCTCGAGGATGAAATCGGAGATGAGCGCGATCGCCTCGGGATGGTTGAGCTTGACGCCGCGATCGAGCCGGCGGCGCGCCACGATGGCCGCCATCGAGATCAGAAGCTTGTCCTTTTCGCGGGGAGACAGGTTCATTGCGAAATCTCTTCCGTTCAACTCATCAATTCAGCCACAATCGCGGCAGTGCCGCACCGGTGCGCGCCAGCACGGTCATCATGTCGGCGCGTAAGCACGCCGCATCTTGGGCACAGAACCGAGCCATTGCAAAGCCATTCCAGGCGGATATCCCGACCTCACCGGCGAAGGATTCCGAAGCTTCCCGGATGCGCTCGATCAATGCCTCGTCGCCGGGCACGATCAGCGCCGTGCCGATCGCGGCGCCGCCCTTCGCCACCGCCGATCGCCCAAGTTTTGCGCCGATATTGCCGTCGAGCCTGATAGTTTCGGCGAACACCAGCTTGCCGCCACGACGCAGCCGCCAGCGATCGACGAACTCGCCCTGCTCCATCCGTTCGCCCATGGCGATACGACCGAATACGACGATCTCGCAAAGCAGGAGTGAAGCCGTCTCATCGAGCGCGATGTCGAAGCTACGATGGACACGGGCGCGATCGAACAGGATCGTCTCTTGCGGCAGCCAGCCGAGATGTGCACCCGCGGCGACCTTTAGCGCGATATTGAGCTCTGCCGTCTGCCCCGGCGCGCGATAGACCTTTTCTGCGGCCGCCGTAGTCAACGTCAGCCGGGCGGCATCAGCGGCCGTGATCTCGATGTCGAAGCGATCGCCGCCGGCGACACCACCGGCCGTATTGACGAACACGCCGGACAAGCCCTCGTCCTCCGGCGAAGGAAAGCGCACGCGCAAGGAGCCGGACTCATGCAAGGTCCCCCGACGCGTCACGCCATCGCGCGCGTGGACGTCGAAGCGCACTGCGCCGCGGGCGCGGTTGGCTTCAAACACCGAAGAGGTCGTTAAAACGTCGCTGCGCATCCGTCTCCCCAGCCGGCCGCGGCAGAAATTTTGGGATTACAGCGCCATCTGGCGGCTGATTTCGGCCGGGTCGAGATTGGAGCGGTCGCAGGTGAACTTCACCGCGCCGCGATCCATCACCGCAAAACTGTCGCCGAGTTCGCAGGCAAAGTCGAGATATTGTTCGACCAGCACGATGGCGATGCTGCCGAGGTTGCGCAGGTACGAGATGGCACGGCCGATGTCCTTGATGATCGAGGGCTGGATGCCTTCGGTCGGCTCGTCCAGCAGCAGCAGCTTTGGCCGCATCACCAGCGCGCGGCCGATCGCGAGCTGTTGCTGCTGGCCGCCGGAGAGATCGCCGCCGCGCCGGCCGAGCATGGATTGCAGCACCGGGAATAGCGAGAACACGTCGTCGGGGATGTGCCTGTCCTCGCGCTTGAGCGGGCCGAAGCCGGTCTTGAGGTTCTCCTCGACCGTCAGAAGCGGAAAGATCTCGCGGCCCTGCGGCACGAAGCCGATGCCTTTGCGCGCGCGTTCATAGGGCTTCAGGCCCGTGATGTCGCTGCCGTCGAGCACGATCGCGCCCGACGATATCGGGTACTGGCCGACCATGGCACGCAAGAGCGAGGTCTTGCCGACGCCGTTGCGTCCGAGCACGCAGGTCACCTTGCCGGGCTCGGCCGCGATCGAGACGCCGCGCAAGGCCTGCGCCGCGCCGTAGAACAGGTTGATATCCTTGACCTCAAGCATGGCTCAGCGTCCCAGGTAGACTTCGATGACCCGCTCGTTGGACGAGACCTGGTCGATGGTGCCTTCCGCGAGCACGGTACCCTCGTGCAGGCAAGTGACCTTGACGCCGAGCTCGCGCACGAACGTCATGTCGTGCTCGACCACCATCACGGTGTGGGTCTTGTTGATCTCTTTCAGCAGCTCGGCCGTGAGATGGGTCTCGACGTCGGTCATGCCGGCGACGGGCTCGTCGACCAGCAGCAGCTTCGGATCCTGCGCAAGCAGCATCCCGATCTCCAGCCACTGCTTCTGGCCGTGGCTGAGGCTGCCGGCGAGACGGTTGCGGGCGTCGGTGAGGCGGATCGTCTCCAGCACCTTGTCGATGCGTTCGGACTCCGCCCTGCTGCCGCGCCAGAACAACGTGCCCTTGACGCTATGATCGACATTGAGCGCGAGCAGCAAATTGTCCTGCACGGTCTGGCTCTCGAACACCGTCGGCTTCTGGAATTTGCGGCCGATGCCGAGCTCGGCGATGCGGGTCTCGTCCAGGCGCGTCAGATCGGTGACGCCGTCGAACAGCACCGTGCCTTCGTCCGGCTTGGTCTTGCCGGTGATGATGTCCATCATCGTGGTCTTGCCGGCGCCGTTCGGGCCGATGATGGCCCGCATCTCGCCGGGTTCGAGCGTCAGCGACAGATTGTTGATGGCATGGAAGCCGTCGAACGAGACGTGCACGCCGTCGAGATAGAGCATTGCGGAGGTCGCGCGGGTGTCCATGACGTTCATCGCGCTACTCCGCCATCTTGGGATGGGTGACGCCGTCTTCGGCCGCGGCGCTCGCCGTCGTCGCAGCGGCGCGCTTTTCCTTTGACGAGTCCCACCAGGCATTGAAGGTGCCGACGATCCCCTTGGGCAGCAGCAGCGTCACCAGGATGAACATCGCGCCCAGCATGAAGAGCCAGTAGGGCGCGAGCATGCCCGAGGTGAAGACCGTCTTGGCGTAGTTGACGACGACGGCGCCGAGTGCCGCGCCGACCAGCGTGCCGCGGCCGCCGACAGCGACCCAGATCACCGCCTCGATCGAATTGCCCGGCGCGAATTCGGACGGGTTGATGATTCCGACCTGCGGCACATAGAGCGCACCGGCAACGCCGGCCATGCAGGCCGACAGCGTGAACACGAACAGCTTGTAGGATTCGACGCGGTAACCGAGGAACCGGCTGCGCGATTCCGCGTCGCGGATTGCGATCAGGACCTTGCCGAGCTTGGAGGACACCACGGAGCGGCAGATCAGGAAACTCGCGATCAGCGCCAGGCAGCTCAGCGCGAACAGCGCAGCACGGGTGCCCTCAGCCTGCACGTTGAAGCCCAAAATGTCCTTGAAGTCGGTCAGGCCGTTGTTGCCGCCGAAGCCGAAATCGTTGCGGAAGAAGGCGAGCAGCAGTGCATAGGTCATCGCCTGCGTGATGATCGACAGATACACGCCGGTGACCCGCGAGCGGAAGGCGAGCCATCCGAAGCCGAAAGCGAGCAGGCCGGGCACGAACAGCACCATCAGCGCCGCAAACCAGAACATGTCGAAGCCTTGCCAGTACCAGGGCAGCTTCGAATAGTTCAGGAACACCATGAAGTCGGGCAGGATCGGATTGCCGTAGACGCCGCGGGTGCCGATCTGCCGCATCAGATACATGCCCATGGCGTAGCCGCCGAGCGCGAAGAAGGCGCCGTGGCCGAGCGAGAGGATTCCGCAATAGCCCCAGATCAGGTCGATCGAAAGCGCGAGAATGGCGTAGCAGACATATTTGCCCCAGAGCGCGACCAGATAGGTCGGCACCTGCAGGAACGAGCCCGCGGGCAGCAGCAGGTTGGAAAGCGGGATGAGGATGCCGCAGGCCGCGACGACGGCAAGGAAGATCGTCGCGCCGCGGTCCAGCGATCGGGTCAGCATGTGAGGGGTCATGCTTCCACCGCACGGCCCTTGAGCGCGAACAGGCCGCGCGGCCGCTTTTGAATGAACAGGATGATGAGAACGAGGATCGCGATCTTGCCAAGCACGGCGCCGGCGACCGGCTCCAGGAATTTGTTGGCAATGCCGAGCGTGAAGGCACCCACCAGCGTGCCCCAGAGATTGCCGACGCCGCCGAACACCACGACCATGAAGCTGTCAATGATGTAGCTCTGGCCGAGATTGGGGCTGACATTGTCGATCTGCGACAGCGCCACGCCGGCGATGCCGGCAATGCCCGAGCCGAGACCGAAGGTCAGCGCGTCGACCCGCGAGGTGGCGATGCCCATCGAGGCTGCCATGCGGCGGTTCTGCGTCACCGCGCGCATCTCGAGCCCGAGCGCGGTGTAGCGCAGCATCGCGAGCAGGATTGCGAACACCGCGAGCGTGAAGACCAGGATCCAGAGCCGGTTATAGGTGATGGTGATCTGGCCGAGCTCGAACGCGCCGCTCATCCAGGAGGGATTGCCGACCTCGCGGTTGGTCGGACCGAACATGGTGCGCACCGCCTGCTGCAACACCAGCGACAGGCCCCAGGTCGCCAGCAGCGTCTCCAGCGGACGGCCGTAGAGGAAACGGATGATGCTGCGCTCGATCAGGACGCCGAGCGCGCCGGCGACCAGGAAGGCGAGCGGCACCGCGATCAGCAGCGAATAGTCGAACAGGCCGGGATAGCGGGTGCGGATCACTTCCTGCACCACGAAGGTGGTGTAGGCCCCGATCATCACCATCTCGCCATGGGCCATGTTGATGACGCCCATGACGCCGAAGGTGATGGCAAGCCCGATCGCGGCCAACAGCAGCACCGAGCCGAGCGAGAGGCCGTACCAGGCATTCTGCACCATGGACCAGACCGCGAGCGAGCTCTGGATCGAAGCAATGCCGCTCGCCGCCGCCTTCGTCACCGAAGCCGGCTGATCGCTGCCGATGCCGGTGAGAAGCGCGAGCGCTTCCTGGTCGCCGCGCGCCTTGATGATGGCAACGGCCTCGAGCTTCTGCACTTCGGTAGCGTCGGGTTTGTACAGCAGAATTGCGGCACGAGCGTCGCCCAGCGTGGCCTTGACCGCCCTGTTGGTTTCCTTGGCGAGCGCGCCTTCGACGGCTTCGAGCGCGGACTCCTCGTGCGACTTGAAGACGGATTGTGCGGCTTGCAGGCGCATTCCGAGATCCGGCGACATCAGCGTCAGGCCGCCGACGGCAGCGTCGACGCTGCGGCGCAGACGATTGTTGAGACGGACTGCGCTCGCGCTGTCGGGGACGCTGGCGACCGGCTGGCCGGTCGCGGCATCGATCGACTTGCCGTCCGCGCCGGTGACGTAAACCTTCTTGCTGTCCGGATCGGCCATCAGACGGCCGTCCTGAAGCGCGCTGATGATGGGGTAGGCCAGCGGATTGCCGCTGCTCGCGACCACGCCGATCGCTTCCTCGGTGTCGGAAAAATCGTCGTTGGCGAATTTGGCGACCGCATCCTCGAACGGACCGGCGAAGGCCGGCAGTGCGAACGCGATCAGGGCCAACGAGAGCACAAGCGAACAGAGACGGGCGGACAGATTGGCTGGCACTGTGATTGACCCCGGCAGAAAAGAGTGGAGAAGGCGGCGGGATCGCCGCCTTCTCCGATCGTGCAATGGAGCGTCAGATCCGGATCAGGAGCCCGAACCGAGGCACTTGTTGGTCTTGGTGTTGAAGTTGCCGCACTTCTTGCCGACCCAGTCGCCGACCAGGTCCTTGGAGCCGTCGAGCTCCTTGGACCAGGCGTCGCCCGCGACAAGACCCGGGGTCTTCCACACCACGTCGAACTGGCCGTTGGCTTTGATTTCGCCAATGAACACCGGCTTGGTGATGTGATGGTTCGGGAGCATCTTGGAGGTGCCGCCGGTCAGGTTCTTGGCTTCGATGCCGGGCAGCGCGTCGATCACCTTGTCCGGATCGGTCGACTTCACCTTCTCGACCGCCTTGACCCACATGTCGAAGCCGATCACGTGCGCTTCCATCGGATCGTTGGTCACGCGCTTCGGATTCTTGGTGTAGGTCTGCCACGCCTTGATGAACTTCTCGTTCTCCGGCGACTTGATCGACTGGAAGTAGTTCCAGGCGGCGAGATGGCCGAGCAGCGGCTTGGTGTCGATGCCGGCGAGCTCTTCCTCACCCACCGAGAACGCGACCACCGGGATGTCTTTCGCCTTGATGCCCTGGTTGCCGAGCTCCTTGTAGAAGGGGACGTTGGCGTCGCCGTTGATGGTCGAGACCACCGCGGTCTTCTTGCCGGCCGAGCCGAACTTCTTGATGTCGGCCACGATCGTCTGCCAGTCGGAATGACTGAACGGCGTGTAGTTGATCATGATGTCTTCCTGGGCGACACCCTTCGACTTCAGATAGGCTTCCAGGATCTTGTTGGTGGTGCGCGGATAGACGTAGTCGGTGCCCGCGAGCACCCAGCGCTTCACCTTCTCGTCCTTCATCAGATAGTCGACGGCGGGGATCGCCTGCTGGTTCGGCGCGGCACCGGTGTAGAACACGTTGCGCTCGCTCTCCTCGCCCTCGTACTGCACGGGGTAGAACAGGATGCTGTTCAGCTCCTTGAACACCGGGAGCACCGACTTGCGCGACACCGAGGTCCAGCAGCCGAACACGACCGACACCTTGTCCTTGGTGATCAGCTCGCGCGCCTTCTCGGCGAACAGCGGCCAGTTCGAAGCGGGATCGACGACGACGGCTTCGAGCTTCTTGCCGTTCACGCCGCCCTTCTTGTTCTGCTCGTCGATCAGGAAGAGGATGGTGTCCTTCAGCGTGGTTTCGCTGATGGCCATGGTGCCGGACAGGGAGTGAAGCACGCCGACCTTGATGGTGTCGTCCGCGGCCTTCGCACCGGAAATGGAGGCCAGACCGAGCATCAGTCCGGCGGTCGCGGCGAGAACGCCACGGCGGCTAAATGACGCCGCTATATCGTGAGTGGATTTGCTATGCATGAGTGTCTCATCTCCCTGACGCAGACGTGAAAAACGCTGCGAAACGGCCCCACGGCCGCCTGCGATTAACGGATTCGCAAGAACCGTGCCATGGCTTGAGCACCCATCAAGCCCTTGGTTTTGTTTATAAAATCGTCAGAAAACGAAGTATGGTTACAGCCGATCCGCCTAGACATTAGGCAACCCAAATGTGTGCGAAAGCGGCAAACAGATCATTTTCTGAGCAAATTGCGCGCTCTGGCTAAATTTCCGGCACAACTATTTCTGCACCGCAATCGCCATTTGTGGTGGGCGTGCCTTGAAAGCGCCGCCTCAATGTTCCATATCGAGGCCGAGGCTTCTTGCGAATCAAAAGGCCGTTGCGAGCCGCGTGTTCTTAAGCCCTTACGGGCGTCTGGCTTGCCCCATCCCATCAAGCCATCCGACACCCCAAGCACGCAGGTGTCCTTCTCGACACCCTTTTGCGCGCGCCGCGCCGAATGCGCCGGGCGCCCGCTTTTGACATGGAAAGAACCCCGCTTTTGACTTCGTTTCAGGATTTCGGCCTCGCCGAACCCATCGCTCGTGCTCTCACCGAAGAGAACTACGTCACCCCCACCCCCATCCAGACCCAGACGATTCCGACCGCGCTGACCGGCCGCGACGTCGTCGGCATCGCCCAGACCGGAACCGGCAAGACCGCGTCCTTCGCGCTGCCGATCCTGCACCGCCTGCTCGAGAACCGCATCAAGCCGCAGCCGAAGACGACCCGCGTCCTGGTGCTGTCACCCACGCGCGAGCTGTCCGGCCAGATCCTCGACAGCTTCAACGCCTACGGCCGCCACATCCGCCTGTCCTCGACGCTCGCCATCGGCGGCGTGCCGATGGGCCGTCAGGTCCGCTCGCTGATGCAGGGCGTCGAAGTGCTGGTCGCCACCCCCGGCCGCCTGCTCGATCTTGTGCAGAGCAACGGACTGAAGCTCGGCAGCGTCGAATTCCTCGTGCTCGACGAGGCCGACCGCATGCTCGACATGGGCTTCATCAACGACATCCGCAAAATCGTCGCCAAGCTGCCGATCAAGCGGCAGACGCTGTTCTTCTCGGCCACCATGCCGAAGGACATCGCCGAGCTCGCCGACGCGATGCTGCGCGACCCCGCCCGCGTCGCGGTGACCCCGGTCTCCTCGACCGTGGAGCGCATCCAGCAGCGCATCATCCAGGTCGACTTCTCCGCGAAGCCGGCGTTCCTCGCCCAGCTGTTGAAACAGGAGCCGGTCAACCGCGCGCTGGTTTTCACCCGCACCAAGCACGGCGCGGACAAGGTGGTGAAGACGCTTGAGAAGGCGGGCATCCCCGCCAGCGCCATCCATGGCAACAAGTCGCAGAACCATCGCGAACGGACGCTCGCTCTGTTCCGCTCCGGCGATATCCGCACCCTGGTCGCCACCGATATCGCCGCCCGCGGCATCGATGTCGACGGCATCACCCACGTCATCAATTTCGACCTCCCCAACGTGCCCGAGACCTATGTGCACCGCATCGGCCGCACCGCGCGCGCCGGCGCCGAGGGCACCGCGATCTCGCTGGTCGCAGGCGGCGAGGAACTCGCCTATCTCCGCGACATCGAGCGGCTGATCAAAGTGGCGCTGCCGCGCGAAGACCACCGCACCGACGCGGGCCGCCGCGATGCAGGTCCTCCCCCGTCGCAGCAACGCCAGGGCCGCCCCGGCCGCCCAGGCCAGCGCCCGCAAGGCGCACGGCATGGCGACGGGCGACGTGCCGACGAAAGGCATGCCGACGGGCGCCACCACAGCGCCGGCAAGCAGGGCGACGGAAGGCCCGGCGAGGGACGGCACGGCGAAGCCAGGCATGTTGACGGACGGCCCGGCAGTGGCCCGAAGGCTTCGAAGCCAGCTCGTCGCGGCCACTCCGGCGGCAAGGCGCATTCTTCGCCAAACGGCCGTCCTGAACAGCGTTCCGCGCATAGCGCCGGCGCGTCTGATGGGATACAAGGCGTTGCCTTTTTGCGCCGCGAGAGTCGGCCGAACGGCCAACCGACCCGCAAACCCCATTCGCACTAGCCGTCCACGACCTGGAGAAATTCATGGCTAAGGAAGAGCTGATCCAGTTCGAAGGACTGGTCACCGAAATCCTCCCCGACGCGCGCTACCGCGTGCAGCTCGACGCCGGGCACGAGATCGTCGCCTACACCGCCGGCAAGATGAAGAAGAACCGCATCAAGACGCTGGCGGGCGACCGCGTGACGGTGGAGATGTCGCCCTATGACCTCGAAAAGGGCCGGCTGATTTTCCGTCACAAGGACGAACGCCCGAGCGGCATGGGCGGACCTCCCCGTCCCGGGCAGCGTGGTGGCCAGTTCCGCCGGCGCTAATCGGGGCTCGGCGCGCGAGCGCGGACGTAGAATTCTGACCCGTATGCTGATCCGCCGTGGACATTACGGCGGATCAAAAAATCGTGCATGTCAGGATTGTTATGGGGCCTTATTTCCAGTAAAAACAGCTCATCGATTTTCGGCCGGACGACATTGGCATCCACCGGTACAGCCGGTTCAGACACGCTGACGACCCTTCCAAAATTCGATCTAACCTGCCTGCGCGAGCGGGCTCTTACATTGTGTTATCTGAGAAGGGACTACCCCATGAGCATGGGAACCGTGAAGTGGTTTAACGCGACCAAAGGCTTCGGCTTCATCCAGCCCGACGACGGCGGCCAGGACGTATTCGTCCACATCAGCGCCGTCGAGCGCGCTGGCCTCGGCACACTGAACGAAGGCCAGAAGATCTCCTACGAGATCGTGGCCGACCGCCGTTCCGGCAAGTCGGCAGCGGACAACCTCCGCTCCGCCGGCTGAGCCTACCGCTTACGGCCCCGATCGGCTCAAGCGAACAAGTCAAAAGAAAAGGCCGGGCGCGACGCCTGGCCTTTTTTCACTCCAGGACCTGCTTTCATTCAGGACCTGCTTTCATTGCTTTCAGTCTAGGACCTGCTCGCAGATTTCAGCACGTCGACGGCACACCGTTGTAGGGAACGCAGGTGACCTGGCGCGGCCGCGTGTAGGAGACATCGCTCAGCGTGATGCCCGACTTCAGGACGAATTTGACGGAAGGCGTGTACAGGTAACTCGCCTGGCTGAAGATGAGGTAGGTCGACGGGATCAAGAGCGTTGACGGAATCATCGAGGTGACCGTGGTACCAGGTGCCAGAGACGGAGGCGGAGCCGTCAGCGTGGCCTGCGTCGCACCGTTCGCAATGGTGGCGGACTTGCTCCATTGAATCTTGGCGACGCTGCTTGCGTCGATATAGATCTGAACAATCGTGCCGTTCACGAGCGTAGCGTCGTAAGGCATGATGATCGATATGCTTGCCGTGAACGTGTCCTGCATGTCGGTATCGGCGAGCGTCGTTGACTGCGACGTCAGATCGGACAGGGTCCGTGCGATCATCGTGACTTTGCGATCGATCGCCACGGCTGAGGAAAATTCGACGGTGCCGAAGAACATCACCAGCATCAGCGGTACGATGACCGCGAATTCGGTCGCGGCGAGCGCGCGCTTGTCGGCGACGAAGTCGCGCACGAAGCTACGGGCATTTCTCCAGATATTCGCAATTGCCTGCATCGGTCCGCTCGGATCCATCTGTCTCAGAAGGGTTCATTCTTGAAGGCCGCGGTCGCCACCAGCAGCCGCTTGTTGCTGCACCCCATGTTGAAGCCGAGGCCGGTGACGAAGAGCGGCCACTGATAGAACAGCCGCACCACGACGACCTGGCCGGCGCTCCCGGCACCGTATTGCACGCCGGTTGGATTGAAGCTGCAGGAATCGCCATAGCTGGTGAGGCTTAGCGATCCGAAGGAGCTCGTACTCACGACGTCGACGTAGAGCTTGCTGCAGTCAAAGAGCGCCGGGATCTGGCTACAGACATAAGCCTTGAACGTCGTTTGCGAGCAGGGTGTGCTCACGCCGGACACCGCGCAGGCCGTCACCGAACCAGATTGCGCCTGCCCGGTCAGCAACACCCTCGCGGAATTCTGGGTGATGGTCTCGAGCACCTGGCTCGCGAAGAACATCAGCGCCGTCTCGATGACGGCGAAAAGCAGCGCGAAGAACATCGGTGCGACCAGCGCGAACTCGACGGCTGCGGAGCCGCGGCGACTGCCGCGAAACCGGCGGAGCGCAGCGAGGAGCGTGAACCTCTTAGGTGCAGGCGATGGCATCAAATTCCCCAGCAGCGGCGATCATCTGCCCATTCAGTAGCGGAAACTGATTGTTTAAGTGTTTCAAGCGATCCGTCCCCGGCGGCCCGCGCCGTTAAGGGTGCGTTAATCACGAACGACCCAAGGCACTGAGAAGGCACTGAGACAAGGCACTGAGCGAGGAACACGCACGCGCACGCGCGCGTGTCGGGCGGAACGGTCGTGCCCGGGCAAACCCGCCAATCGGTCTCGCTAGTTGGACTTGCTAGTTGGTCTTGCTAGTTGGTCTTGCTAGTTGGTCTTGGCGCCCGCACCGGCACCGCTGGCCGTGCTGCTCAACGAACCGGCCTGGTTCATCGTGTTGTTGAAGTAGGTGTCGCTGTCGCCGAGCGTCACGCGGCGCTGGCAAAGCGGCACGCAACTGTAGGACTCGCGCTCGATCCCGCGATAGACGGTGACGAGCCGGTCGCTCGGACCTTCGACCTGGATCTGGCGGTCGACCAGAATCTCGCCGCCCCGGTCGAGCGCGATGAAATTGGTGGCGCCATAGCCCTTTCCGGTCACGATGATCATGCCGCCGGGCTGGAGCGTGACGTCGGCGATCATGGGATTGCCGACCACGATGGTCGCCACCTTGCCGGGCAGCCGCACCAGCTTGGCCTGGTCGACATTGACGGCGATGGTATCGGCGGTCGATTCGGCAAGGCCGGCAGCCGGCGATGCCAGCACCGTAGCCGCAACCAGAAGACAGACGCGCGCATGACGGCGCAGCAATTGTTTACGCATACTCATACCCCCGGGACGACACAAACCGGCAGAAGCGATCAGATAACAGCGGAGCCGGTGCCCGACCCGGCTAACCTGCCCTCAATTCGTGAACGTTCCGCAAATTCGCCGACTATTGTTTGAACGGACTGGCGTTTTGCGGCCATCGAGGACTCTAGCGGCGGAACGGATAGGCAAGCTGCCCTCCAATCTCCTTCGGCATAGTGGCTTCGTCCTTGCCGTAATCCTGCGGCAGTTTCCCCTCGGGCATGCTGAAGGTGCCGAACAGCACGTCCCAGATCGGGAACGTGCCGGCAAAATTGGTGTCGCCGCCCTCTTCAAGCGAGGTGTGGTGCCAGCGGTGGAACACCGGCGTCGCCAGCAAATATTTGAAAGGCCCGAAGGTCCAGTTCAGGTTGGCGTGCACGAAGGCCGAATGGAAGGTCGTGAACGGGGCGAGCCAGACCATGGCGTTCGGCGAAATGCCGGCCATCAGCAGCACGACGTCGACCCCGATCGTGCCGAGCATGAGATTGACGGGATGGAAGCGGGCCGCCGAAATCCAGCTTATCTCCTCCGAGGAGTGATGGATCGCGTGGTACTTCCAGAACCCGCCGCCGTGGAACAGCCGGTGCAGCCAGTACAGCATGAAATCGGACAGGACCAGGAACAGCACGGCCTGGACCCAGAGCGGCAATAGCGACAGCGGACCGTGGCCATTGTCGTAGAAGGCGATGAGCTCGTCGGCATCGTGGATGTTGAAGACGAAGCTCGCGCCGACGATCAGAAGTCCGATCCGCATGATGCGTGCGAACACCGGAACGAAGAACCAGTAGCAGATGTCCGTGAGGATCTCGCGCTTGCGCCACCAGGGCACGCCGGGATTGCAGGCCCAGAAATGCTCGAGCACGGTGAAGACCACCGCGAGCGCGAAGGTCGTGGGGATCACCTTCGCGATGGTCTCGCCGAGCATCAGGGCGACTTGCATGGGCAGGCTCGACATCGTCGCCTCTCTTGCGAATTGCTGTCCCGCCTACGCGTACTCCCCTAAATTTAAGGGACGGTGAAGCCGGTGCTGCGCTTGCTGCACATCCGGAACCGGGACGAATCGCGGCTGCCCCCTTAAGGCGAAATTCACTCTGGCCGGCGGGAAGCGGGTTTGCCCGGTCGAATTAACTTTACCGAAAGAGCTCGGATCTCATGGTCATTGCGTCAAGCACACCGCCGAACGAGGCGATCTCACCCTAGATGGAGTTTTGTTCATGAAGAACTTGATTGCGCGTTTCGCGAAGGATGAATCCGGCGCCACCGCCATCGAATACGGTCTGATCGCCGCCGGCATCGCGCTGGCCATCATCACTGTCGTCAATAGCCTGGGCGTCACGTTGAACGGCAAGTTCACCTCGATCAGCAGCTCGCTGAAGTAAGCCACCGGCGAACGACGGCAAAAGCCCCGGACCTCCGGGGCCTTTGTTTTTTTGAAGACGGCGAGTTCCAGTGGCGTTGCGCAAGTACAGAACCGGTGCCGCGGTCGCGGCGAACGAGGCGGAAGCGGCGCAGGCCGGTTCGCCGGCCTTCTGGGTCTGCCTGGCCCTGCTGCTTGCGACGGCCGCGCTCGCCGCGCGCATTGCCAGCCTCTGGTAAGCACGCTTTCGGCGGTCCCGCCTCGCGAGACCGCTGCCGCCGTTGTCGGTTTGTTTAGCACTGCCGGCTAGCATCCGGCGACGCCGGCTCCGCGGCAAACCCCAGGCCTCAAGACGCAGCCCATGCTCCTCGACCTTGCGCGCCTTCTGCTTTTCCCTGCCCTGATGGCGTTTGCCGCCGCGAGCGATCTCTTCACCATGACGATCTCGAACCGCGTGTCGCTGGTGCTGGTCGCCGGCTTCTTCGCGCTCGCTTTCGCCGGTGGCATGGCACCTTACGAGATGCTGAGCCATGTCGGCGCCGGCGCGCTTCTCCTGGTCGTGGCCTTCACCTGTTTTGCAATGGGCTGGGTCGGCGGCGGCGACGCCAAGGTCGCGGCCTCCGTCGCGCTCTGGTTCGGTTTCGCACAGCTGATGAACTTCCTGCTCTACGCCTCGCTGTTCGGCGGGGCGCTGACGCTGCTCCTGCTCCAGTTCCGGCAGTGGCCGCTGCCTTACGGGCTAACGGGCCAGGCCTGGCTCGCGCGGCTGCATGCCAAGGAGAACGGCATTCCCTACGGCATCGCGCTCGCACTGAGCGCGCTGATGGTCTACCCGGAGACCGAATGGGTGAAGGCGATCGACCTCGCTCACCTTGCATTGCGCTGAACGCACCGGGTGAACCCGGCGTTAAGGCGATTTAGATACGCCTCATTAACCATGCTTTGACGAATAGCTGGTCAACTGCCGATTACGGCGGCGGCCGCGTCGCGGCGTTTAGTTGGAAAGTGAAGCGTATGAATAGGGCACGCACTGTCGTCCTGACGGTCGCGATCTGCGCCGGCGGTGTCGCCGCGTACCTGGCGAGCGGCTCGGACAATTCTGCGCCCCCTCCGGCTCCGGTCGCGCAGCTTCCGACTGTGGACGTCCTGGTGGCCAAGAACGACATCGGCCTCGGCCAGACCGTCAAACCGGAAGACGTGCAATGGCAGACCTGGCCGACCGCGACCGCCAGCGCCACCTTCATCCGCCGCACCGAGCGCCCCGAGGGGGCAACCCAGGTCACCGGCTCGATCGCACGCGCCCCCTTCATCCAGGGTGAGCCGATCCGCGACCAGAAGCTGGTCAAGGCCGAAGGCTCCGGCTTCATGGCGGCAATCCTGCCCACCGGCATGCGCGCGATCTCGACCGAAATCTCGCCGGAGACCGGCGCAGGCGGCTTCATCCTGCCTAACGACCGCGTCGACGTGCTTCTGACGCGCCGTCTCAAGAACCCGGACCAGAGCAGCGGTGCCCCTGATCTGGTCACGTCCGAGATCATCCTGGCCAATGTCCGCGTCCTGGCCATCGACCAGGCGCCGAAGGAGAAGGACGGCCAGAACGCGGTGGTCGGCAAGACCGTCACCCTCGAGCTCAACCCCGCGCAGACCGCGACGCTCTCCTCCGCGCGCCAGAGCGGCACGCTGTCGCTGGCGCTGCGCAGCATCGTCGACGTCAAGCTGAGCGAGATCACGCTCGATGAATCCGCACAGAAGCGCGATGGCGTCTCGATCATTCGCTACGGCATCCCAAGTCAGACGGCGAAAGCACGATGAGGACAGGCGATATGAAATGCGGGGCGGAGTTGGCGACGATGCGAGCCTCAATGGTCCGCGCCCTGTCGTTTTCGGCTGCCTTCGCGTTGGCCCTCAACCCGGTGCTGACCCCTGTGGTCGCCGCCGACTATCGCCCTGTGGCGCAGGCTGCAGCGGACGGTCAGATGAACGCACGCTTCCTCTCGCTCGGCGTCGGCAAATCGATCGTCATCGACCTGCCGCGCGACATCAAGGATGTGCTGGTCGCTGATCCCAAGATCGCCAATGCGGTAGTCCGCTCGGCGCAGCGCGCCTACATCATCGGTGCCTCGATCGGCCAGACCAACATCGTGTTCTTCGATTCCGCCGGCCAGCAGATTGCGGCCTATGACATCGCGGTCAAACGCGACCTCAACGGCGTGCGGGCCGCGCTGAAGCAAGTCCTGCCCAATTCAGACATCCAGATCGACGGGCTAGGCGACGGCATCGTCCTGACCGGCTCGGCCGCGAACCCAGCCGAAGCCCAGCAGGCCAACGACCTCGCCGCGCGCCTTGCCGGCGGCTCCGAGAAGGTGGTGAACTCGATCGTGGTCCGCGGCCGCGACCAGGTCATGCTCAAGGTGACGGTCGCCGAAGTCGCGCGCAGCATCGTCAAGCAGCTCGGCATCGACCTCACCGCCAGCCTCAACTACGGCACCTCGGTCGTCAGCTTCACCAATTCCAATCCGTTCACGGCGCTTGGCCACAATCTCGTGGACGGCAACAGTCTGACCACGAAGTTCGGCGCGACCCCGTCTGTGCAGGCCACCCTGCGCGCGATGGAAACCGCTGGCGTGATCCGCACGCTGGCCGAGCCGAACCTGACCGCGATCTCCGGTGAATCGGCAACATTCATCGCCGGCGGTGAATTCCCGGTCCCTGCGGGCTATTCGTGCGACCCCACCACGCATGTCTGTACCACCCAGATCAGCTTCAAGAAGTTCGGCATCTCGCTCAACTTCACCCCCGTCGTTCTCACCGAGGGCAAGATCAGCCTGCGGGTGATGACCGAGGTCTCGGAGCTCTCCAACGAAAATGCGATCACGCTGTCCCAGGCCGTGACCTCGACTTCGGTCAACTCGCTGACGGTGCCCTCGATCAAGACCCGCCGCGCCGAGACCTCGCTGGAAATTCCCTCCGGCGGCGCGATGGCGATGGCCGGCCTGATCCAGCAGCAGACCAAGCAGGCCGTCAGCGGACTGCCGGGCCTGATGCAGCTCCCGATCCTCGGCACGCTGTTCCGCAGCCGCGACTTCGTCAACAACGCGACCGAGCTGGTCGTCATCGTGACGCCTTATATCGTTCGGGCAGTTTCGCAGAAGGACCTGTCGCGGCCGGATGACGGCTTTTCCGCGCCTGCGGATCCGCAGGCCGAGCTGCTCGGCAACATCAACCGCATCTACGGTGTGCCCGGCCGGACCGACCCGGCCAAGAACTACCGCGGCACCTACGGCTTCATCACCGACTGAGGCGGAACGGGGACTTCATGAAGATCACAAGACCACCCCAGATTCGCAGCCGCGCCATCCATCTCGGTGGCGCGCTCGTCGGCATGGCGCTCGCCCTTGGCGGCTGCCAGCACGACGAAGCGGTCACGGCCTCCATTCCCGACGACTACAAGCAGCGCCATCCGATCGCGATCGAGGAACAGAACCGCTCCATCGTCGTCTTCGTCGGCCATGCCCGCGGCGGATTGACCGCCGCCCAGCGCGCCGACGTGATGGGAGTTGCATCGGCCTGGCTGCACGAAGGCACCGGGGCGATCCGGATCGACGTGCCATCCGGCACGCCCAACGCGCGTCCGGTCGCGGACACGATGCGTGAAATCCAGGCGATGCTGTCGGCAGCGGGCGTTCCGCCGCGCGGCGTCAGCGCGCGCCCTTACCAGCCGGAAGACAAGCGCTTCCTGCCGCCGATCCGGCTCACTTATTCCAAGATCGCCGCGGTCGCGGGTCCCTGCGGCCTGTGGCCGGAGGACATCGGCCCTTCGATGAAGAACAAGAGCTGGTTCGAGAACAAGGACTATTACAATTACGGCTGCGCTTATCAGCGCAACCTCGCGGCGATGGTCGACAATCCGTCCGATCTCGAGCAGCCGCGGCCCGAAACGCCGTCCTACACGGCGCGGCGCACCGCCGCGTTCGAGAAGTATCGCAAGGGAATGTCGACGGCGATCACCTATCCTGAGGCCGACAAGGCCAAACTCAGCGACACCGGCAGATGATCAGCTACGCTCGCCAGCCCCAAGAAGAGCAGCCTGAGGCATCTCTCCCGCCGATCGAGGAGCATATTGCGCCTGCGCCGCGCGTCTCGGTCCAGGCTTTCTGCGAGACCGTGGAAACGGCGGCCGCCGTGCAGTCGGCCGGCGAGGATCGCCGTCTCGGCAAGGCCCATCTCAAGATCCAGATGGGCGGTATGGCAGCTGCGATCGAAGCCTACCGCTCGGCGCCCACGCCGAACGTGATCGTGCTCGAGAGCGACGGACGCAACGACCTCCTGGGCGGGCTCGACCATCTCGCAACCGTCTGCGACGCCGGCACCCGCGTGGTGGTGATCGGCCGCATCAACGACGTCATGCTCTACCGCGAGCTGGTGCGCCGTGGCGTCAGCGACTACGTGCTTGCGCCGGTCGGCGCGATCGACGTCGTGCGCTCGATCTGCAACCTGTTCTCGGCGCCGGAAGCCAAGGCCGTCGGCCGCATCATCGCAGTGGTCGGCGCCAAGGGCGGTGTCGGCGCTTCGACCATCTCCCACAACGTCGCCTGGGCGATCGCCCGCGATCTCGCGATGGACGCGGTCGTCGCCGACCTCGACCTCGCCTTCGGCACTGCCGGGCTCGACTATAACCAGGATCCGCCGCAGGGCATTGCCGACGCCGTGTTCTCGCCCGATCGCGTCGATACCGCCTTCATCGACCGCCTGCTGTCGAAATGCACCGACCACCTCAGCCTGCTGGCGGCGCCGGCGACGCTCGACCGGGTCTATGATTTCGGCACCGACGCCTTCGATGCCGTGTTCGACACGCTGCGCTCCACCATGCCTTGCATTGTGCTCGACGTCCCGCACCAATGGTCGGGCTGGACCAAGCGCGCCTTGATCGGAGCGGACGACATCTTGATCGTGGCGGCGCCCGACCTCGCCAATTTGCGCAACGCCAAGAACCTGTTCGATCTCCTGAAGGCCGCGCGCCCCAACGACCGGCCGCCACTCTACTGCCTGAACCAGGTCGGCGTGCCGAAACGGCCCGAAATCGCCGCGGCGGAGTTCGCCAAGGCGATTGAGAGCCAGCCGGTCGTCTCGATCCCGTTCGAGCCGCAGATCTTCGGCTCGGCGGCCAATAACGGCCAGATGATCGCAGAGATCTCGGCCAACCATAAGTCGATCGAGATGTTCCTTCAGATCGCGCAGCGCCTGACCGGCCGCAGCGAGACGAAGAAGCAAAAATCGTCCTTGCTTTCACCCCTGATTGAGAAGTTGCGGGGAAAATAAGCCGCCGCATGGAGTTGTTAAGTGTTCGGTAAGCGTAGCGGAACAGACACCGACCCTCGGGCCCCGAAGCCCGGCGCCATGGCACCAGAGCCTGCCCAGGCTCCGGCGCCCGCTGTGTCGCGCGCGCCGTCGCCGCCGGTGGTCGCCTCGCCGCCGCTTGCCCCGGCGAAGCCTGCGCCGACCATGGAAGCCCGCCGCTCGGACAATTATTACGAGATCAAGGCGACCATCTTCGGCGCGCTGATCGAAGCCATCGACCTCGCCCAGCTCGCCAAGCTCGATTCCGAGTCCGCACGCGAGGAAATCCGCGACATCGTCAACGAGATCATCGCGATCAAGAACATCGTGATGTCGATCGCCGAGCAGGAAGAGCTGCTCGATGACATCTGCAATGACGTCCTCGGCTACGGTCCGCTGGAGCCGCTGTTGTCGCGCGACGACATCGCCGACATCATGGTCAACGGCGCCAACACCGTCTACATCGAGGTCGACGGCAAGATCCAGCGCACCGGCATTCGCTTCCGCGACAATCAGCAGCTGCTCAACATCTGCCAGCGCATCGTCAGCCAGGTCGGCCGGCGGGTCGACGAATCCTCGCCGATCTGCGACGCGCGCCTGGCCGACGGCTCCCGCGTCAACGCCATCGTGCCCCCGCTGTCGATCGACGGTCCCACCCTCACCATCCGCAAATTCAAGAAGGACAAGCTGACGCTCGATCAGCTCGTCAAGTTCGGCGCGATCTCGCCGGAAGGCGCCGAAATCCTCCAGATCATTGGCCGCGTCCGCTGCAACGTGCTGATCTCCGGCGGTACCGGCTCGGGCAAGACCACGCTGCTCAACTGCCTGACCAACTACATCGAGCACGACGAGCGCGTCATCACCTGCGAAGACGCCGCCGAACTCCAGCTCCAGCAGCCGCACGTGGTGCGGCTGGAAACCCGCCCGCCCAACATCGAGGGCGAAGGCCAGGTCACCATGCGCGAGCTCGTGCGCAACTGCCTGCGTATGCGCCCCGAGCGCATCATCGTCGGCGAGGTCCGCGGACCCGAGGCGTTCGACCTGCTCCAGGCCATGAACACCGGCCATGACGGCTCGATGGGCACGCTGCACGCCAACAATCCGCGCGAGGCGCTGTCGCGCTGCGAATCCATGATCACGATGGGCGGCTTCTCCCTGCCTTCACGCACCATCCGCGAGATGATCTGCGCCTCGATCGACGTCATCGTCCAGGCCGCGCGCCTGCGTGACGGTTCGCGCCGCATCACCCACATCACCGAGGTGATGGGTATGGAAGGCGACACCATCATCACCCAAGACGTCTTCCTCTACGACATGATCGGCGAGGATGCCAACGGCAAGATCATCGGCCGGCACCGCTCGACCGGAATCGGCCGCCCGAAGTTCTGGGAACGCGCCCGCTATTACGGCGAAGAGAAGCGCCTTGCCGCGGCGCTCGACGCCGCAGAAGTGGCGCCCACGACGTGAGCAGATCGGCGCAGCCATGAACATGCAAGTCCTTGCCCTCGCCTTCCTCGCCACCGCCGCCGTCGGCGGCCTCGCCTGGGTCTTCCTTTATCCAATACTGTCCGGGGAGCGGAAGGCGGAGAGCCGCCGGGCCTCGATCTCGCGCGCGGAGGCGCCCACGGCCCGCACTGCCGAGAAGACGCAGCGCTCGCGCCGCGAGCAGGTCGAGACCTCGCTCAAGGATCTCGAGGCGCGGCGCCAGCAGGAGAAGAGCGTACCGCTCAATCTTCGCCTGTCGCAGGCTGGCCTCGACTGGGCGCCGCAGAAATTCTGGATCGTGTCCGCCGTCGTGGCGGGCGTGCTGTTCGCAGTCGCCTTGTTCGTCGGCGGCGGCCTGCTCGGCGCCGCCGGTCTCGCCTTTGCCGGTGGCTTCGGCCTGCCGCGCTGGGCGCTGGGCTTCCTGAAGAAGCGCCGCGAAAACAAGTTCCTGGCCGCGTTGCCCGACGCCGTCGACGTCATCGTCCGCGGCATCAAGGCGGGCCTGCCGCTGTTCGAATCGATCAAGGTCGTCGCCGCCGACGCGCCGGAGCCGCTGCGCTCCGAGTTTCTGTCCATCATCGAGACGCAGGCGATCGGCATGCCGCTCGGCGAGGCCTGCACGCGACTCTACGATCGCATGCCGCTGCCCGAGGCCAATTTCTTCGGCATCGTCATCTCGATCCAGCAGAAATCGGGCGGCAACCTCTCCGAAGCGCTCGGCAACCTCTCCAAGGTGCTGCGCGACCGCAAGAAGATGAAAGAGAAGATCCAGGCGATGTCGATGGAAGCCAAGGCCTCGGCCGGCATCATCGGCTCGCTGCCGCCTATCGTGATGTTCCTCGTCTACCTCACGACGCCGCAATACATCTCAATGCTTTGGACTCATCCCACCGGCCAGCTCATGCTGGTCGGCTGCGTCGTCTGGATGTCGGTCGGCATCATGGTGATGAAGAAGATGATCAACTTCGACTTCTGATGGTGCCTTATGGTAGAGTTCCTCGTTTCAAAACTTCACGACGTCCACTTCATGACCATGCTGCTGGCGGCCATCGCGGCCAGCGCCACCGTCTATACGCTGGTGATGCCGTTATTCGCCGGCGAGGGCCTCTCCAAGCGCATGAAGGCGGTGGCGAACGAACGTGAGCGCATCCGGCAGCGTGAGCGCGAGCGCCTCCACAAGAGCGAAAAGGTCTCGCTGCGCCAGACGCCGAAGCAGATCGTCTCGAAGGTCGTCGACGACTTCAACCTGACCAAATGGCTTGCGCAGGAAGCGGCGCGAGACAAGCTCATCATGGCGGGCTATCGCGGCCAGGCGCCCTACATCACCTTCCTGTTCGCCCGCCTGGTGGCTCCGATCGTGCTGTTCGTCGGCTCGGTCATCTACGTGTTCCTGATCGCGCACATGGAGAAGCCGATGCCGATCAAGATCGGCATCTGCGTCGGCGCGGCCTATCTCGGCCTTCAGGCGCCGATGCTGTTCCTCCGAAACGCAATCTCCAAGCGCCAGCTCTCGATCAAGCGGGCCTTTCCCGATGCGCTCGACCTGCTCCTGATCTGCATCGAATCCGGCATGTCGGTCGAGATGGGGTTCCGGAAGGTCGCGGTCGAAATCGTGGGCCAGTCGATCGCGCTGTCGGAGGAGTTCACCCTGACTACGGCCGAGCTGTCCTATTTGCAGGATCGCAAGGTCGCCTATGAGAACCTGGCGCGGCGCACCGGGCTGGAGGGCGTCAAGTCGGTATGTCTCGCGCTTCAGCAGGCGGAGCGTTACGGCACCCCGCTCGGCCAATCCTTGCGGGTGATGGCGCAGGAAAACCGCGACATGCGCATGAACGAAGCCGAGAAGAAGGCCGCCGCGCTGCCGCCGAAGCTGACGGTGCCGATGATCCTGTTCTTCCTGCCGGTGCTGTTCGTCGTCATTCTCGGACCGACCGGCATCAAGGTCAGCGAGATGCAATGACGTAAGACGCGGTCCGCGGGCGTCTTCAAGATTGGAAAATCACGTCTGATCAGTCGGGCTGGCCGAGCGAGGCGACCGGAGTCCGCTTCGGCGCACCCCGCCTGACGTCGCTGCGGCTCAGCATTTCCTTGAGATAGGCGACATTGGCCGCAGCCTGGTCCGGCGGCAGGTCCGCCTTCACGATGGTCTCGGCTTCGGCGAAGCGGCCCTGAAGACCGACGACCAGACCGAGATTCTGCCGCACCCGTGCGCTTGCGCGCGGCGAGGCGTAGGCCTGCCGCAGCGCGTCTTCGGCCTTCGGCAAGTCTCTCGACAACATGTAGGACAGGCCGAGATTGGAGAGCACGCCCGGATCGCCCGGCGCGATCTTCAGCGCGCTCGCATAATAGGAGCGCGCTTCCTCGTGACGGCCCATCTGATCGAGCGCGGTACCCTGCACCGAGAGCAGGCGCCAATCCGGGTTGTCGGGCGAATGCGCCTTCGACAGCACGTCGAAGGCTTGCTGGAAATTGCCGTTGTCGGAGAGCGCGCGGCCGTATTGGGCCATCAGCGCCTTGTTGCCGGGATTGGCGATGGTCGCCTGCTCGAGCACGGCGGCGGCCTGGGCGCGCTGACCGTTGGCGCGCAGGGCCTGACCATAGGCGAGCGCCGCGTCGGCGTCCTTGGGATTGGCACGATAGCGCTCGCCATAGACTTCGGCAGCGCGCGCGGGATCGGTGGGAGCGGCTTCCGCCTGCGGCCCGACCGAGCCCGTGACGTCGGAGAGTTTCGACATCGCCGTGCAGCCGCCGAGGCCCATGGCCACCGCCGCGACCAGCGAGGTGGACGCAAGAAGCCGGGCAAGACTGAACCGTTGACGCATGACGCTTTGACTCTCGAGCCGATTGATCGAGCCGAACGCGCCAGCAATAGACTGTTAACCCTAACGGCCGGTTAACGCCCCCGACCTGCGCCCCTCACCGCGGCGTCTGCGGCGGCACCTCGCCGCCGAGACCCAGATCGAGGCCGAGCGCCTTCGCCTGCTCGTTCAGGTCCCGCAGCAATTGCAGTCGTTGTCGGGCCTCTGCCTCAACATCGATCTCAGGGAGCGTCCCTCCCGGCAATTCGCGCCGAAGATCGTCACGATTGACCAGACGCCTCGCGCGGAGCTCGTCGAGCTGAAAATCATCGATGCCGAGCACATCGGCCGATTGCTCGATCAGTCGGCGCAGCAGCGATGTCACCACGGCCGCCGCCTCGACGTCATGCTTGCGGGCAGACCTCAACAACTTGCCCTCGAGATCGGCCCAGGCGTGAGAGGTGACGAGATAGACGTGGAACACGTTGGCCCAATCCACCTCGCCGTCGGCATAGAAGGCGCGGCGCAGCAGGAGCCGGCGGGCGAATACTGCGACCTGGTCCCGCTTCAGCGTCGTGCATGCGTCGATCTCGATGGCCGACTCGACAGCCGAGTCACGCGAAAAATCCCGCCCGGCCGGCAGCCTGATGACGCCGTGCGGCAGGTTCGAATCGAGCGGCCCGAAGACACCATCGTTGCGTGGCCGCGAGTAGCGGGCAATCGCGAAGCGATACTCCGTGCGGCCGGCATGGGACATCGGGCCGAAATGGATGACGTTGAAGCCGGCATCGTCACCGGCCTGCCCGGTCGATGACGGACAGGACAAGACGTAGATCGTGCGCCAGAACGCTTGATCGCTCTCGCTCGACGTGGCGCGCGGATCGGGCATCGAATAGCGTGTCAGCCCCTCGACATGCCGGTGGCCGTGCAGAACCAGATCGACGTTGAGCGAGGTCGCCGCTTCGAGGAAGGTCGCGGGCGCGGCGAGATACATCAGCGGCTCGTCGGGCACGCCGAGAAACCGCTTCCCCTCTCCGGTTGCCTGCGGCAGCGGATGATGGTGCAGCGCCAGCACGCGCACCAGGTTTTCCACCGGCTCGGCATAATCGGCACGGCCTGCCGACCCAAGGCTGCCCGCGAGCTCGACGCTCAGCCGCGCGGAATCCGCAACCATGGCGTGATAGGCCGTCTGATCGACATTGCCGTTCGCAATTGTCGTGAGGCTCGCGTGGTTGGAATCCAGCAGCACCAGATCGAGGCCAGCCTGGCGGTAGTAGACGCTCTTCGAGGTCCGCGGCAGATGCAGGTAATCATAGACGTCGTGACGGCCTGCACGCTGGCTCGGGCGCTTGACGTCGTGATTGCCGGCAACTGCCTGGATATCGGTGAACAGCCCGGTCTGCCGGAAGGACGCGATGACGGCGAGCGCTTCGTCGAGCGCACGCGGCGTCGGGTCGTCCACGAGATCGCCCGTGATCAGCAGGATGCGATCGGGAACGTCCGCGAAGTCCGCCATCCTCTCGCGAATTGCGGCATTGAGCGTCTCGATCGTCGCAAGCAGCCGGCCCGACCCGTCCAGATGCAGGTCGGTGATCTGTACAATAACGAACGATCTATCCATTTTGCGCCGCTCATGTGCGAATGCTGCGCCGCTCAAACGATGAGAGAAATGCTTCGATGATCAAGTTCAGTCCGGTATCGGCCCGGGCCGTGATGAGCCCGGGTAAGTATCGACCGCGTGCCGCGTTCTCGACGTGCAGAACCGCACGACACAATCTAAAATATTCGTAGATAATGCCACAACCACAACGCTAGTAAAGCCCTGCGGCCGCGCTCGCGTGAACGGCAGTTCTCAGCATGGAGACGAGGCCTACCTGATGATGGTTTCGCTCGCCCGATCAATATTCGATGGCAAGCCGCTTGCGGATTTCGTCGATACGCCTGTCAAGTGCATCGAACCGCGCGTGAACGGAGCGGTCGTGGAGATAGAAGACGTAACCGCCGGCAAGGAATGCGAAGATCCAATGATGATGCTCGACATAGCCGAAAATCGCCTCGACGACCTGGCCCATGAATGTGACCACGCTCCACACAAATTCCATTGCATTTCCTCCCGGCCGGCTTTGTCGTCGGCCGCCGGAGATCTCCGCACCTGACGGCCGTTGCCGGAACCTAGCATGGCCCCCTCGCTACGAGTAGCGGATCGCCGAACGGTGACAGCAAAGCCGATTGCAGCGGCGGCGAAACTCTGCGAAGTCTCGTCCGTTCGTATGACCCGCTCGATCTGACGATCCGGACCCGCCAATGCCTTCTGTCTTCGACACGTCGCCCCACGCCATCCCGATCACCTTCGTCACCAAGTCGAACTGGGATCAGGTCGCCGAGACGCTGCCGCCGGCGCAACGCCAGTTCGCCACTGCGAGCGCCTTTACCGCAAAGCCGGGCGGCTATCTCGTGCTGCCCGCGCCGGATGGCGCGATCGCGCAAGTGCTGTTCGGCCTCGAGGATGAAGGCGCAAGATCGCGCGACCTGTTCCGGCCGGGCGCCCTGCCCGGTCTGCTGCCGCCGGGCATCTATCGCTTCGCCAACGCACCACACGATGCACGGCTCGCTGCGCTCGCCTTCGCGCTCGGCAGCTATCGCTTTGCCCGGTACCGCAAGGCGGATCGTCCCGAGGTCCGCCTCGAGCCGCCCGATGGCGTCGACGCGGCCGAGATCAACCGCATGGCGGACGCTGCGATGCTGGCGCGCGACCTCATCAACACGCCGGCCAATGACATGGGGCCGGAAGAGCTGGCCGCAGCCGCGCAAGTTCTCGCCGCCGAATTCGGGGCAAGCTTTGCCTGCACCGTCGGTGAGGAGTTGAAGACGAATTTTCCGCTGATCCACGCCGTCGGCATGGCCTCGGACCGTGCGCCGCGGCTGATCGACATCGGCTGGGGCGACCCGGTCCATCCCAAGGTGACGCTGGTCGGCAAGGGCGTCTGCTTCGACACCGGCGGGCTCGACCTGAAACCGTCGAGCGGCATGCTGATCATGAAGAAGGACATGGGCGGCGCCGCCAACGTGCTGGCGCTGGCGCGCATGGTGATGGATGCGAAGCTCAAGGTCCGCCTGCGCGTGCTGATTCCGGCCGTGGAGAACGCGGTCGCGGGCAATGCCTTCCGCCCGCTCGACATCTTCACCTCGCGCAAGGGCATCACGGTCGAGATCGGCAATACGGACGCGGAGGGTCGCCTCGTGCTCGCCGACGCGCTGGCGCTGGCCGACGAAGAAAAGCCGGACCTGCTGATCGATCTCGGCACCTTGACGGGAGCGGCACGCGTCGCGCTGGGGCCTGATTTACCTCCCTTTTACACCAACGATGAGACGCTGGCTGCCGACGTCGCGCGATGCGCGGTGAAGGAGAACGATCCGTTGTGGCGCATGCCGCTGTGGCCACCTTACGATGCGTGGCTGGACTCCAAGACGGCCACCATCACCAATGCGCCCTCTGGCGGGTTTGCGGGCTCGATCACCTGCGCGCTGTTCCTGCAACGCTTCGTCGAACAGGCCAGGAGCTGGCTGCATGTCGACATCTACGGCTGGACGCCGTCGGCGAAGCCCGCACGCCCCGAGGGCGGCGAGTGCCAGGCCGCGCGCGCGATCTACACATTGCTGAGCGAGCGCTATGCATGATTCAGGACGAGATCCAAAACACGATCCGCGGCTGACGCCGGCGCGAAGCGACCTCGCCGCGAAATATCTCGAAGGCAAGGTGCAGGCGGATCGGTTCGTGACGGGCGAGGAATTCGAGATAGTCGAGGCGATCGCACCCGTGCGCGAGCAGCCGTCGTCGAACGCGATGCTGATGACGCAAGCGCTGCGCGGCGAGCGCGTCACGGTCTACGATCGCAACGGCGAAGGCTGGGCCTGGGGTCAGCTTTCCGGTGACGGCTATGTCGGCTGGCTGCCGGATGCAGCGCTCATGAAGCCCTCGGCCGCCCCGACCCACATGGTCAGTGCGCTACGAACCTTTGCTTTCCCCGGTCCCTCGATCAAGCTGCCGCCGGCAGACACGCTGGTGATGGGATCGAAGATCGCGGTCGCGCGCGAGGACGGCAGCTTCGCCGTGACGCGCGACGGACAATATCTGCCCAAGGCCCATCTCGCCCCGCTTGGTCATCGCGAGCCGGATTTCGTCACAGTCGCCGAGCGCTTCGTCGGCACGCCCTATCTCTGGGGCGGCAAAAGCAGTTTTGGCATCGATTGCTCCGGCCTCGTCCAGGTCTCGCTGACGTCGGCGGGCACCGGCTGCCCGCGCGACAGCGACATGCAGCAGGCGGGTCTCGGCCGCGCGCTCGAACCGCACGAGCGGAACAAGCTGCAACGCGGCGATCTCATTTTCTGGAAGGGCCATGTCGCCATCGTCCGTGATGGCGCCACCATGGTTCACGCCAACGCCCATCACATGGCGACGGTGATCGAAGCGGTCGAGCCGGCGATTGCGCGGATCAAGCAGGCCGGCAGCGAGGTCGCCGCGATCAAGCGGCTCTGACCGCGGCTACGTCGCCACCGATCCATTCCCCTCCGTCTCCAGCCGGAACGCCGCCGCAAACAGCGCGCGCGTATAATCCGTCTTCGGGCTCTTGAACAGTTCGGCGGCCTGGCCTTCCTCGACCACCTTGCCGCCGCGCATCACGATCAGATGGCTGGCGAGCGAGGCGACGACGCGCAAGTCGTGCGAGATGAACATGTAGGTGAGATCGCGCCTGCGCTGCAGCTCGCGCAACAGATCGACCATCTGTGCCTGAATCAGCATGTCGAGCGCGCTGGTCGGCTCGTCCAGCACGACGAAATCCGGCTCCAGCACCACCGCGCGTGCGATGCTGATGCGCTGGCGCTGGCCGCCGGAGAATTCATGGGGATAGCGGTGGCGGGTATCTGCCTTCAGTCCGACGTCCTCGAGCGCCTTGACGACGCGCGCCTCACGCTCCTCGCGCGAGAGCTTCGGCTGATGCACGGAGAGGCCTTCGGCGATGATGTCGGCGATCGACATGCGCGGACTGAGCGAGCCGAAAGGATCCTGGAACACGACCTGCATGTCGCGCCGAAAGGGACGCATCTCCTTGAAGCGCAGACACTGGATATCTTTTCCCAGGAACACGATGCGTCCGTTCGAGGAGATCAGCCGCATCAATGCGAGCCCCAGCGTGGTCTTGCCCGAGCCGGACTCGCCGACGACGCCGAGCGTCTCGCCCTTGCGCACGGCGACGCTGACGCCGTCGACCGCCTTGATGTGACCGACCGTCTTGCGCATCAGCCCGCGCTTGATCGGAAACCAGACTTTCAGGTCATCGGCGGACATCACCACCGGCGCATCCGGCTGCGGCGGCGCCGGATCCGGCTTCGGTTCCGCTGCGAGCAGGTCGCGCGTATAGGGATGCTTCGGACTCTTAAAGACCTGCTCGACCGGCCCCTGCTCGACGATCTCGCCGCCCTTCATGACGCAGACCTGGTCGGCGATACGGCGCACGATGCCGAGATCGTGGGTGATGAAGAGCAGGCTCATGCCGAGCCGGCCGCGGATCTCGGCGAGCAGCGTCAGGATCTGCGCCTGCACGGTGACGTCGAGCGCCGTGGTCGGCTCGTCCGCGATCAACAGATCCGGCTCGTTGGCGAGCGCCATCGCGATCATGACGCGCTGGCGCTGGCCGCCGGAGAGCTGGTGCGGATAGCTCTTCAGCCGCGTTTCAGGCTCGGGAATGCCGACCTGCGTCAGCAGCTCCAGCGTCCGCCTGCGCGCCTCGGCATTGCTGGTCGGATTGTGCAGCTGGATGATCTCGCCGATCTGCGCCTCGATCGTGTGCAGTGGATTGAGCGAGGTCATCGGCTCCTGGAAGATGATGGAGATGTCGCTGCCGCGAATCTCGCGCATCTCCCGTTCCGACTGGTCGATCAGTTCGCGCCCCTTGAAGCGGATGCTGCCCGAGGGATGCGAGGCATTCGGATAGGGCAAGAGCTTGAGGATCGAGAGCGCGCTGACCGACTTGCCGGAGCCGGACTCGCCGACCAGCGCCACGCACTCGCCGCGCTTGATCTGGAACGAGATCTTGTCGACCGCGAGCGTGGTGGCGCCGCCCTGGTGGAAGGCCACCGAGAGGTCGCGCACGCTGAGCAGGGGCTGGTTGATCGCGTCCATTGGCTTACCTGAACGTCTTGCGCGGATCGAAGGCATCGCGCACGGCCTCGCCGATGAAGATCAAAAGCGACAGCATGATCGCGACCGAGAAGAAACCGGAGAAACCGAGCCAAGGCGCCTGCACGTTGGACTTGCCCTGCGACAGCAGCTCGCCGAGCGACGGCGAGCCGGGCGGCAACCCGAAGCCGAGGAAATCGAGGGCCGTGAGCGTCATGACCGACGAGGAGACGATAAACGGCAGGAACGTCATCGTCGCGACCATCGCGTTCGGCAGCAGATGCCTGAACATGATCACGGCGTTGGACACGCCGAGCGCCCGCGCCGCCTGGATGTACTCGAAATTGCGCCCGCGCAGAAATTCCGCGCGCACGAGTCCGACCAGCGACACCCAGGAAAACAACAGCAGGATGCCGAGAAGCACGAAGAAACCCGGCACCAGCACCGACGACAGGATCAGCAGCAGATAGAGTGAAGGGATCGCAGTCCATATCTCGATGAAGCGCTGGAACAACAGGTCGATCCAGCCGCCGAAATAGCCCTGCACCGCCCCGGCCGCGATGCCGACAATGGAGGAGATGATGGTCAGGCAGAGGCCGAACAGCACCGAGATGCGGAAGCCGTAGATCAGCCGCGCCACCACGTCGCGGCCCTGATCGTCGGTGCCGAGCCAGTTGTATTCGAGATCGCGGCAGCTCTTGAGGCCTTTCTTCTCGACGACAGGCTTGCACTGCGCTTCCGTCAACATCCAGGTCGGCGGCGACGGCGCTGGCGTCGGCAGATCGAGATTGTGGGTGTCGTAGGAGTAGCGGATCAGCGGCCAGACGATGCTGCCGCCCTTGTCCCTGATCAGCTTCTGCAAATAGGGATCGCGATAGTCGGCTGCCGTTTCGAAGTCGCCGCCGAAAGTGGTTTCCGAATAGGTGACGACCGACGGCCAATAGAGGTGGCCATCATATTTGATCAGGAAGGGCCGATCATTGGCGATCAGCTCGGCGAACAGCGACACCACAAACAAGATCAGGAAGATCCAGAACGACCAGTAGCCGCGCCGGTTCGCCATGAAATTCTGCCAGCGCCGCCTGTTGAGCGGCGATGGCACGAACGGTTTGCGCGTGATCGGCACGGCATCGCCGAGCGGCGACTTCGCAGTGGTTTCGATCGGCGTGGTGGGGGCGGCCAGCGTCATCAGACCTCCCGCGCCTCGAAATCAATCCGCGGATCGATCCACATATAGGTCAGGTCAGAGATGAGGTTGATGACGAGGCCAACGAGCGAAAAGATGAAGAGCGTGCCGAACACCACGGGGTAGTCGCGGTTGAGAACGCTCTCGAAACTGAGCAGCCCCAGCCCGTCCAGCGAGAAGATGGTCTCGATCAGAAGCGAGCCCGAGAAGAAGGCGTGGATGAAGGTGCTGGGAAAGCCGGCGATGACGATGAGCATCGCGTTGCGGAAGACGTGACCATAGAGCACCCGATTCTCGCTGCAGCCTTTCGCGCGCGCGGTCATCACGTATTGCTTGCGGATCTCGTCCAGAAACGAGTTCTTGGTCAGGAACGTCATGGTGGTGAACGCGCCGAGCCCCATGGCGATCAGCGGCAGCGTCAGATGCCAGAAGTAATCGATGATCTTCCAGTACCACGGAAACTCCGACCAGCCGTCTGACGTCAGTCCGCGCAGCGGGAACCAGTTGAAAAACGAGCCCCCGGCAAACAGGATGATCAGGAGGATCGCGAACAGGAAGCCGGGTATCGCATAGCCGAGCACGAGCACGCTCGACGTCCAGGTGTCGAAGCGCGTTCCGTCCCTGACCGCCTTGCGGATGCCGAGCGGAATCGAGATCAGGTAGGTTAGCAGCGTCAGCCAGATGCCGAGCGAGATCGAGACCGGCAACTTCTCCTTGACCAGCTGCATTACGCTGACGTCGCGAAAATAGCTCTTGCCGAAATCGAAGCGGGCGAAGTTCCACACCATCAGGAGAAAGCGTTCCGGTGCCGGCTTGTCGAAGCCGAACTGCACCTCCAGCTTCTTGATGAAATCGGGATCGAGCCCTTGCGCGCCACGATATTTCGAGTTCATGGCATCGCCGCCGGCGCCGACTTGGCCCGGCGTGCGCTGTGCAAAGTCGCTGCCGCCTGAAATGCGCGAACTGCCGCCGGTGTCGGCGCCCGAGAGCTGCGCGATCACGCGCTCGACCGGGCCGCCCGGCGCGAACTGCACGACGATGAAGGAGACGAAGAGGATCCCGAGCAAGGTCGGGATCATCAGCAGGATGCGGCGGGCGATATAGGCGCTCATGGCTATTTCGCCTGCTCGAGCTTGGCGGCCTTGCCGCCATCATGCCACCAGATATCGGGGGCGCCGACGCCGTTGGCATAACGCGGCAGCTTCTGCGGATGGCCGAATTGGTCCCAATAAGCAAGCCGATGCGTCTTGTTGTACCATTGCGGCACCCAATAACGGCCGGCCCGGAACAGGCGATCGAAGGCCCGGCAGGCGACGGTCAAGTCCTCTCGGTTGTCCGCCGCCATGATTTTTTCGATCATGGCGTCGATGGCTGGACTGGCGACGCCCGCCAGATTGTACGAGCCCTTGGTTGCGGCGACCTGCGAGGAAAAGAACGCGCGCATGGCATCGCCCGGTGTCGCCGACATGCTGAAGCGCTGGATCGTGATGTCGAAGTCGAAATCTTCCTGGCGCGCCTTGTGTTGCACGGCATCGACGAGGCGCACGCTCGCTTCGATGCCGAGCGTCGCGAGATTCTTGATGTAGGGGGCATGGTGCGGCTGGAACGAAGGCTCGTCCAGCAGGAACTCGATCCTGAACACCTCACCATTCGGCAGCACCCGTTTGCCGTCCTTGATCGGCAGGCCGGCCTCGCTGAGCAGTTGCTGCGCCTTGCGCAGCAGGCTGCGGTCCTGCCCGGAGCCGTCCGAGACTGGCGGCGTGAACGGTGCGGCGAACACTTCGTCGGGAACCTGGCCGCGAAACGGCTCCAGCAGCTTCAGCTCGTCCGGCGACGGAGGTCCGTCGCTCGCCATGAGATCCGAATTCTGAAATGGCGACACCGTGCGGGCATAAGCACCGTACATGATGGTCTTGTTGGTCCACTCGAAGTCGAAGGCGTCGATCAGGGCCTCGCGCACGCGAGGATCCCTAAACTTGTCGCGCCGCGTGTTGATGAACCATCCTTGCGCGCCGGACGGCGTGTCGTCGGGCACGACCTCCATCTTGACGCGACCGTCCTTCACCGCAGGGAAGTCATAGCGCGTCGCCCAGATCCGAGAGGTGAACTCCTCGCGGTAGAGATAGTTCTTGCCGGTGAAACCTTCGAAAGCGACATCGCGGTCGCGGTAGAATTCGTACCGCACGACGTCGAAATTGTAGCTGCCTCGGCAGGCCGGAAGATCGGTTGCCCACCAGTCCTTGACGCGCACGTATTCGATGTAGCGGTTGACCTCGAACTTGCCGACCTTGTACGGCCCCGAACCCAGCGGGATCTCCAGAGACGTTTCGTCGAACGGACGGGAGGCATAGTAAGCTTTCGAGAAGATCGGCAGTCCCGCGACATAGAGTGGCACGTCGCGCGCGCGTCCCTTGGCAAAGCTGACGACTAGTGTCGCATCGTCAACGGCTTCCGCGCTGATCATATCGCGCATCTGCACGATGATCAGCGGATGGCCCTTCGTCTTCAGCGCCGTCAACGAAAATGCCGCGTCGTGCGCGGTGAGCTTGGTGCCGTCGTGGAATTTCGCCTCGGGCCGCATGGTGAAGCGATAGACCAGCTTGTCTGCCGATATATTTACAGACTTGGCGGCAAGCCCGTACATCCCATCCGGTTCGTCATTGGCTCGCACCATCAGCGGCGCAAAAGTCATGTCCATGCCCTGCGCGCCATCGCCTTTGAGGATGAAGGCATTGAGCGAATTGAAGGTCTGGTAGGACTGGTTGTAGGCGCGCACCGACGGGATAAGCGAGAACGTGCCGCCCTTCGGCGCGTCAACATTGACGTAGTCGAAGTGATGGAAGTCGGCGGGATATTTGAGGTCACCGAACGCCGACATGCCGTGGGCCTCGGCGGGCATCTCGGACGCTGTCGCGCCCCGGAGCCAGGCGGCGCTGAACGCACCGCCGGCACCCAGGGCCAGCACATGCCGGCGTGACATCTGCGTCATGCGGGGAGCGTCCTTCACGACTTCTTTGCGATCCGCGCCGCCTTGTCCGCGTCGTACCACCAAATGAACGGAAAGCCGGACTGACCGTATTTGGGCAATTCCGCCGGCCGGCCGAAGCGATCCCAGCGCGCGGTGCGCACCTTCGTATAGGTCCACTGCGGCACCACGTAGTGATTCCACAGCAGGACGCGGTCGAGTGCCTTGGTTGCCGCGACGAGATCGTCGCGGTTCTTGGCGTAGATTACCCGCTCGATCAGCTTGTCGACCGCCGGGTTCTTGATGCCGGTAATATTGCGTGAACCGGCGATGTCGGCCGTCTTCGACGACCAGAATTCGCGCTGCTCGTTACCCGGCGACTGCGACTCGCCCCAGGAGTTGGTGACGATGTCGAAATCCCACTCGCGAGTCCTGTTCTCGTATTGGGTCGGATCGACCGTCCGCACGCTGACGGCAATGCCGAGCCGTTCCAGCGACGGCTTGTAGAACAGCGTGATCCGCTCGAAGCTCGGATCCGAGTTCAGCAGTTCAAGCGAGAACTGGGCGCCCGTCTTGACGTCGATCAGCTTGCGGTCGCGCACTTCGTAGCCGGCTTCCTTGAACAGGCGAAGCGCCTCGCGCAGATTGTCGCGCACGGCTTCCGGACTGCCGCCGACTGGATTGGTATAGGCCGTCGTGAAGACTTCGGGCGGGACTTCGGCGCGGACCGTCTCGAGGATCTCGAGCTCCTTGCCCTGCGGCAAACCGGTCGCCATCAGCTCATCGATGCCATCGAAATAACTGCTGACGCGCTTGTACTGGCCGTAGAAGATCTGCTTGTTCATCTCCTCGAAGTCGAACGCGTAGTTGAGCGCTCGACGCACGCGCGGATCCCTGAACTTGGCGCGGCGCAGGTTCGGCACGAAGGCCTGCATGACGCCCGAGCTGCGATTGGCGAACTCCTCGAGGAGCACGCGCTTTTCGGTGACGGCCGGGAAGTCGTAGGCCGTCGCCCAGTTCTTCGCGCTGTTCTCGGTGCGCCAATCGACCTGATCGGCCTTGAAAGCCTCGATCGCCACGGTGGCGTCGCGGAAATACTCGTAGCGCATCTCGTCGAAATTATTGCGGCCCACATTGGCGGCGAGATCGCGCCCCCAATAATCCTTGACGCGCTCCAGCACGATCGACCGTCCGGCAACGAATTCCTTGACCCTGTAGGGGCCCGACCCCAGCGGCACTTCGAGCGTGGTGGCGGAGACATCGCGCTTGCGACCCTGCGCGTCGGTCCCCTCCCACCAATGCTTCGGCAAGACGGTCAGCTGCCCGACGATCTGCGGCAGCTCGCGGTTGCCCGGCGCGTCGAACACGAACTTCACCTCGCGCTCGCCGACCTGCTCGGCCTTCGTCACATGGCTGTAATAGGCCGAGTACTGCGGGTGGTGCTTCTTGAAGGAATCGAGCGAGAAGATCACGTCTTCCGCGGTCACAGGCTTGCCATCATGCCATTTGGCGTCGGACCGCAAACGATAGCTGACGAAGGAAAAATCGTCGGGGTGGCTGATGGCCTCGGCCAGTGCGCCGTATTCGGTCGAGACTTCGTCGAGCGCGGGTGTCAGGAGCGATTCATAGACGAACGCCACGGCACCGGCGACCTGCCCCTTCACTCCGGAGACGACGATGTTGAAATTGTCGAATGTGCCGACGGCGATCTGGCGCGCGGCGCCGCCTTTGGGCGCTTCCGGATTGACGTAGTCGAAGCGCTTGAAGTCGGCGGGGTATTTGACCTTTCCGAACAGCGACAGTGCGTGGCGCCAAGTGAGCTCACTGGCCGATTGCGCGTGCGCCGCGCCGACGACGGGAAGACCCGCTACGGAACCGAGGGCGGGGAGCGCTGCTGCGGCAGTGCCAGTGAGCAGGAGATCGCGTCGGGTAATGGCCAAATCAACATTCCTGTCTTGAAGGAGGCTACTCCTTTAAGTTCGCAATATAGGCGAGGTTTCGACGGAATATGTTGCTTTTTCCTCATCTTGGAAGCCCGGGCCGGCGGCTCACTGCGGCCAAACGCCCCGATAACGTCACCGCGAGGCCTGGATAAACGAACGGCCAGGCTTTCCAGCCTGGCCGCATATTCCAAGGTCGATACTCAAGCGCCTTATTTCGCCGCGGTCGGCAGCGGCTTCGGGCTGTCGGAGAGGCTGTTCAGGTAGGCGATGACGTCGGCGCGCTCGCTATCCTTCGGGATACCGGCAAAACCCATCGCGGTGCCGGGGACGGCCGCCTTGGGATTGGCAATGAACTTGTTGAGCGCCTCGAAGTCCCAGGCGCCGCCCTTGCCCTTCATCGCAGCAGAGAAGTTGAAGCCGCCGCGGCCTTCGCCGACATGGTCGCCGACAACGCCATAGAGGTTCGGACCGACACGGTTCGGGCCGCCCTTCTCGAAGGTGTGGCAGGCACCGCACTTCTTGGCGGCGGAGGCGCCCTTCTCGACCGAGGCGGTCTGGAGCAGCTTTTCGATCGGCTCGGCGGCCGCGGCGGCAGCGCCGCCTTCCTTGCCGTGACCGGCGTCTTCCTTCACGGCGATCTCGAAGCCCGGCTTTTCCGGCATCTTGGGCGAGAACAGCGCACTCGCGGTGAAGCTCGTCACCAGCAGGATGAGACAGGTGCCGAGCACGGCACCGAGAATCTTGTTCAGTTCGAAAGAGTCCATTTCCGGCCAGGCCCCACACCGCAACAAGGATCGAGCGGCCCAAAGCGGCCGCCAGGACGAGCCTCAGAGAATCAAACGTTCCTTATTGTTTCCCCGAGTTTTGCCATTGAGATATCGGTTTGCCCGGGGTCTGGCAACCCGTATAAGCGAGCGGGCTTCAAGCCCGTCCCCACCCCATTTCTCGGCGCGGAAAACGCCCCGTTTCCAGGCTCTTGAACCGATGATCGATCCCCGCATCCTGGTGCTGATTCCGGCCCGCATGGCCGCCACCCGCCTGCCCGGCAAGCCGCTCGCCGATATCGCGGGGCTGCCGATGATCGTGCATGTGCTGCGCCGTGCCGAGGCCGCCGGCATAGGCCGGGTCGCGGTCGCGACCGACACGGCGGAGATCGCGTCGGTCGTAACCGCCCATGGCGGCGAGGCCGTGATGACCCGCCCGGAGCACCCCTCCGGCTCCGACCGCATCCACGAGGCCATGCAGAAGCTCGATCCGGACGGCAAGGCCGACATCGTGGTCAATCTTCAGGGCGACTTCCCGACCATCACGATCGACAACATCCGCGAGGTGCTGCCGCCGCTGCAAGACCCCGCCGTGGACATCGCCACGCTGGCCTCGCAGATCCACACCCAGGAGGAGGACCTTGCGCCGAGCGTCGTGAAGGCGATCGGAACCTCGCTCGGCGGCAGACGCATGCGCGCACTTTATTTCACCCGCGCCACCGCGCCGACCGGCGACGGGCCGCGTTACCACCATATCGGCCTCTACGCCTATCGCCGCGCCGCGCTGGAGCGCTACGTCCGGCTGCCGCCCTCGCCGCTGGAATTGCAGGAGAAGCTCGAGCAGCTCCGGGCGCTTGAGGCCGGAATGCGCATCGACTTCACCATTGTCGACACCGTGCCCCGCGGGGTCGACACGCCGGCGGACCTGGAAACCGCCCGCAGCATCCTTTCCAAATCCTGAGCCGCTGTTACAAGGCCGAGCATGAGCAAGCTGAAAATCGCATTCCAGGGCGAGCCTGGGGCCAATTCACACATCGCCATCGTCGAGGCCTATCCCGACGCCGAGCCGATGCCATGCGCCACCTTCGAGGACGCATTGTCGGCGATCTCGTCGGGCGAGGCCGACCTCGGCATGATCCCGATCGAGAATTCGGTCGCAGGCCGCGTCGCCGACATCCATCATTTGCTGCCGGCCTCCGGCCTCTTCATCGTCGGCGAATGGTTTCTGCCGGTTCGCCATCAGCTGATGGCGGTGAAGGGGACCAGGCTCGAAGACATCAAGAGCGTCGAGAGCCATGTGCACGCGCTCGGCCAGTGCCGGCGCATCATCCGCAAGCTCGGCATCAAGCCAATCGTGCACGCCGATACCGCCGGCAGCGCCCGCGACATTTCCGAGCGCAACGACAAGTCCGTCGCCGCGATCGCCTCGCGCCTCGCCGCGCAGATCTACGGCCTCGACATTTTGGCTGAGGACATCGAGGACGAGGCCCACAACACCACGCGCTTCGTGGTGCTGGCGCGCGAACCGAAATGGGGCGCTCAGGGCTCCGGTCCTCTGGTCACCACTTTTGTGTTCCGGGTGCGCAATTTGCCGGCCGCGCTCTACAAGGCGCTCGGCGGCTTTGCCACCAACGGCGTCAACATGACCAAGCTCGAGAGCTACATGGTCGACGGCAATTTCTTCGCCACGCAATTCTATGCCGACGTCGACGGCCATCCTGACGACAAGGGTCTCGCCTTCGCGATCGAGGAGTTGAAATTCTTCTCGCGCGAATTCCGCATCGTCGGCGTGTATCCGGGGCACCCGTTCCGGGCGACGATGGAATAGTTTCGTGTCCCGGACGCGCGAAGCGCGAGCCGGGATCCAGAGGCTGCGAAGCGCAGAGGCGCCATGGGCCCCGGCTCTGCAGTGCACCGCTGAAGGGCGCTGCGCTGCGTCCGGGGCACGAGAGTGTTTACGCGGCCGCTCTCAGCCCGAATGCATCTGCCAACAGCGAATACGATTTCTTCCGCGCGTCGTGATCGTACACAGCCGTGATCACCATCAACTCATCCGGCTTGCTCGCGTCGATCAGCGGCTGCAGCGTCTTCTGCACCGTCGCAGGGCTGCCGACGAACAGGCGCGAGCGGTTGCGCGAGATCGAGGTGCGCTCAGAGCCCGTGTAGGGATAGGCCAGCGCCTCTTCGACACTGGGCAGCGGCAGATACTGGCCGCGGTCGCGGCGCAAGCGGTTGAGATCGAAGGAGGTGGCGAGCTTTTCGGCCTCATCATCGGTGTCCGCGGTGATGACGGCGACGGCGAGGATCGCGCGCGGGCTCGCGCTCCAGGCCGTGGGCTGAAAACGATTGCGGTAATGCACCATCGCATCGATCGCATCGTGGGACGCAAAATGATGGGCGAAGGCGAAGCCCATGCCGACCTGCGCGGCGAGCTCCGAGGAATAATCGCTGGAGCCGAGCAGCCAGATCGGCGGCAACGGCGTATCGTCGGGCATCGCGACGACGTTGTGGTAGGGATGGCCGGAGGGGAATTCCCGGGTCTGCCACAGGATCAATTCGTGCAGCCGCTCGAGGAAATCGTCGCCTTCGCGGCGATCGAGCCTGCTACGCAGCGCATAGGCCGTGGCGCCATCGGTGCCGGGGGCGCGGCCGAGGCCGAGATCGATGCGGCCGGGAAACAGCGCCTCCAGCATCTTGAAGCGCTCGGCCACGACCAGCGGCGCGTGATTGGGCAGCATCACGCCGCCGGAGCCGACGCGGATGTGCTTCGTCACCGCCGCGATCTGCCCGATCATCACGTCGGGGGCCGGGCTCGCGACGGAGGCGAGGTTGTGATGCTCGGCGAGCCAATAGCGGACATAGCCGAGCCCGTCGACATGGCGCGCCAGATCGATGCTGTTGCGCAGCGCCGCGGCGGGCTTTGTGCCTGTTGTGACGACGGAGAGATCGAGGACTGAGAGCGGGATCATGGCGCGTTAACGTAGTCGAGGGCAGCGCGGCGGCAATGGGCAGGCCGCGCAGGTCTGACGTGCAGGTCGCGAGTCGGTACGCTTAAGCGAGCCGTTGGGACGAAAACCCCTCATCACCTTAAACCCACAATCGCCCACCAACAAAAAATCGGCTGCCAAACCACCTGAATTCCGTCAAAATCTTGATATTATGAACTTTTTTTCTCAAATCAGGCATCCCACGATTTGCCGGCAGGGTACAAAAACTCAACTCAATGCACCAAAAGTGGGCGACTTCCCATTGATGATGGGCTGTCGATCAGCCCGCCTTTGCCCTATCTTAGGCCTCCGAAACCAGACCTGAATGCCGGCCGCCTGAAACTGGAATGAGTGGTGCCATGACTGACGTGACGACGCCTGCCCACACCGACGGGCAAGACGGGCACCTGAAGCGGCCTGCGATCTCGTTCGAGTTTTTTCCGCCCAAGACGGAAGATATGGAGCGCAATCTCTGGGACACGATCAACCGGCTGGCCCCGCTCGACCCGAAATTCGTTTCGGTGACCTATGGCGCCGGCGGCTCGACCCGTGAGCGCACCCACTCGACCATCACGCGCATCCTCAAGGAGACCGCGCTGCTGCCGGCCGCGCATCTGACCTGCGTCGGCGCCTCGCGCGGCGAGATCGACGAGATCGTCGACCGTTATCACGAGGTCGGCGTCCGCCACATCGTCGGCCTGCGCGGCGATCCCGCGGGCGGCATCGGCACGGCCTATGCCAGCCATCCCGACGGCTATCAAAGCTCCGCCGACCTCGTCGCCAGCATCAAGAAGCGGCACGGCGACATCGAGGTGTCGGTCTCGGCCTATCCCGAGAAGCACCCCGAGGCGCGCGACTTCGACGATGATATCGACACGCTGAAGGCCAAGGTCGAGGCGGGTGCGACCCGCGCGATCACGCAGGTCTTCTTCGATAACGATCTCTACTTCCGCTATCTCGACCGCGTGCGCGCGCGCGGGATCAACATCCCGATCGTGCCGGGCATCATGCCCATGCACAATTTCAAGCAGGCGAGAGCCTTCGTCACCCGCGCCGGCACGTCCGTGCCGGACTGGTTCGCCGCGAAATTCGAGGGGCTCGATGACGACGCCGAGACCCGCAAGCTGGTGGCGGCCACCGTCGCGGCCGGCCAGGTGCAGAAGCTGGCGAAGCACGGCGTCGACACCTTTCATTTCTACACCATGAACCGCGCCGATCTCGTGTTCGCGATCAGCCATTTGCTCGGCATCCGCGCCAAGAGCGCGCAGAAGGCGGCGTAAGACACCATGACCGTATCCACCTCTCCCAAGCGAACTGCCCTGCTCAACGCCGCGCGCGAGCGCATTCTCGTGCTCGACGGCGCCATGGGCACGATGATCCAGAACCTCCAGTTCGACGAGGCCGCCTTCCGCGGCGAGCGTTTCAAGAACTTCCATCGCGATTTGCGCGGCAACAACGACCTCTTGATCCTGACCCAGCCGCAGGCGATCGAGGACATCCACGCCGCCTATTTGCGTGCCGGCGCCGACATCGTCGCGACCAACACCTTCTCCACGACCTCGATCGCGCAGGCCGATTACGACCTCACCGACATCGTCTACGAGATGGCGCGCGAAGGCGCCCGGCTCGCGGGCAATGCCGCACGCCGCGTCGAGGCCGAGGACGGCAAGCCGCGCTTCGTCGCCGGCGCCATCGGACCGACCAACCGCACCGCCTCGATCTCGCCCGACGTTTCCAATCCCGGCTACCGCGCCGTCACGTTCGACGATCTGCGCAAATCCTATGGCGAGCAGATCAACGGCATGCTCGACGGCGGCGTCGATCTGCTGCTGGTCGAGACCATCTTCGACACGCTGAACGCCAAGGCGGCGCTCTACGCGATCGCCGAGATCACCGAACAGCGCGGCATCGACATGCCCGTGATGGTGTCGGGCACCATCACGGACAAGTCCGGCCGCCTGCTGTCCGGCCAGTTGCCGGAGGCGTTCTGGAATTCGGTGCGGCACACAAAGCCCGTCACCATCGGCTTCAACTGCGCGCTCGGCGCCGAAGATCTGCGCGCGCATATCGCCGATATCGGCCGCGTCGCCGACACTCTTGTTTGTGCTTACCCCAATGCCGGCCTGCCCAACGAGTTCGGCCAGTATGACGAGACCCCGGAATACATGGCCCGCCTGGTCGGCGAGTTCGCGCGCGACGGCCTCGTCAACATCGTCGGCGGCTGCTGCGGCACCACGCCGGACCATATCGCGGCGATCGCCGCCGCGGTCGCACCGCACAAGCCGCGCATCGTGCCGGAGATCGAACCTCGCTTGAGACTCTCCGGCCTCGAGCCGTTCATCCTGACCGACGCCATTCCTTTCGTGAACGTCGGCGAGCGCACCAACGTCACAGGCTCTGCCCGCTTCCGCAAGCTGATCACCAACGGCGACTACACGGCAGCGCTGCAAGTGGCGCGCGACCAAGTCGAGAACGGCGCGCAGATCATCGACGTCAACATGGACGAGGGTCTTCTGGACTCGGAAGCGGCGATGGTGACCTTCCTCAACCTCGTCGCCGCCGAGCCCGACATCGCCCGCGTGCCCGTGATGGTCGATTCTTCGAAATTCTCCGTGATCGAGGCCGGCCTGAAATGCGTGCAGGGCAAGCCGGTCGTCAATTCGATCTCGATGAAGGAAGGCGAAGAGAAGTTCATCTTCGAGGCCAAGATCGCCCGCCGTCACGGCGCGGCCGTGGTGGTGATGGCGTTCGACGAGGTCGGCCAGGCCGATACCTTCAAACGCAAGACCGAGATCTGCAAGCGCGCCTACGACATCCTGGTGAACCGCGTCGGCTTCCCGCCGGAAGACATTATCTTCGATCCGAATATCTTTGCGATCGCAACCGGCATCGAGGAACACAACAATTACGGCGTCGACTTCATCGAGGCGACGCGCTGGATCCGCAAGAATCTGCCGGGCGCGCACATTTCTGGTGGTGTGTCCAACCTGTCGTTCTCGTTCCGCGGCAACGAGCCGGTGCGCGAGGCCATGCACTCGGTGTTCCTGTATCACGCCATCAAGGCCGGCATGGACATGGGTATCGTCAACGCCGGGCAGATGATCGTCTATGACGACATCGATGCCGAATTGCGCCAGGTGTGCGAGGACGTCATCCTCAACCGCGACCCCGGTGCGTCCGAGCGTTTGCTGGCGCTCGCGGAAAAATTCCGTGGCAACAAGACCCAGACCAAGGAAGCCGATCTCGCCTGGCGCGAATGGCCGGTGGCGAAGCGGCTGTCGCACGCGCTGGTTCACGGCATCACGGAATTCATCGAGCAGGATACCGAGGAAGCCCGCAAGGCCTCGACGCGGCCGCTCGACGTGATCGAGGGCCCGCTGATGGCCGGCATGAACGTGGTCGGTGATCTCTTCGGCGATGGAAAAATGTTCCTGCCGCAAGTGGTGAAATCCGCGCGCGTGATGAAGCAGGCTGTCGCCTGGCTGATGCCGTTCATGGAAGAGGAGAAGGCGCGCAATCTCGCCAACGGCATCGGCACGGAAGGCTCCTCGTCCGCCGGCAAGATCGTGCTCGCGACCGTGAAGGGCGACGTCCACGACATCGGCAAGAACATCGTCGGCATCGTGCTCCAGTGCAATAATTACGAGGTCATCGACCTCGGCGTGATGGTGCCTGCGGCCAAGATCGTCGAGACCGTGAAGGCGGAGAAGGCCGACATCGTCGGCCTGTCCGGCCTGATCACGCCCTCGCTCGACGAGATGGCGTTCTTCGCCGGCGAATTGCAGCGCGAAGGCCTCAAGCTGCCGCTCTTGATCGGCGGCGCCACCACGAGCCGCGTGCATACGGCCGTGAAGATCGACCCGAGCTATCGCGCCGGCCCCGTGGTGCATGTCAACGACGCCAGCCGCGCCGTTGGTGTTGCGTCTGCGCTGCTGTCGCCCGAGAAGCGCGAGGCCTATGCCGCCGAGGTGCGTGCCGAATACGCAAAAATCTCGGACGCGCATGTGCGCGCCCAGGCCGACAAGAAGCGGCTGAAGCTGGCGACTGCCCGCGCCAACCGCGTGCCGGTCGACTTTGCCGCCAACAAGCCGGTGAAGCCGACCTTCCTCGGCACCCGGAGCTTTGACGACTACGATCTCGCCGAGCTCGTGCCCTATATCGACTGGACGCCGTTCTTCCAGACCTGGGAGCTCGCCGGGCGCTTCCCCGCCATCCTCGACGATGCCAAGGTCGGCGAAGTCGCGCGCTCGCTCTACGACGATGCGCGGAAAATGCTCGATCTGATCGTCAAGGAAAAATGGTTCCGCGCGCGCGCCACCGTCGGCTTCTGGCCGGCGAATGCGCAGGGTGACGACATCGTGCTCTATGCCGACGAGAGCCGCACCAAGGAGATCGCGACGCTGCACACGCTGCGTCAGCAGCTCGAGAAGCGCGAGGGCCGTTTCAACGCCGCGCTCTCCGACTTCATCGCGCCCGCCGGCGTGCCTGACTATGTCGGCGGCTTCGTCGTCACCGCCGGCATCGGCGAGGATGTGGTCGCCGACCGTTTCAAGATGGCCAATGACGACTACTCCTCGATCCTGTGCAAGGCGCTGGCCGACCGCCTTGCGGAGGCCTTCGCCGAGCGCATGCATGCCCGCGTGCGCCGCGAGTTCTGGGCCTATGCGCCTGACGAGGCGCTGTCGACTAACGAGCTGATCCTCGAAAAGTACCAGGGCATCCGCCCCGCCCCCGGCTATCCGGCGCAGCCCGATCACACCGAGAAGGCGACGCTGTTCGAACTGCTCGACGCCGAGAACACCGCCGGCGTGAAGCTGACCGAGAGCTTTGCGATGTGGCCGGGCTCTTCCGTGTCGGGGCTCTACCTCGCGAATCCCGCGAGCTATTATTTCGGCGTCGGCAAGATCGAGCGCGATCAGGTCGAGGATTATGCCGCGCGCAAGGGCATGACGGTCGCCGAGGCCGAGCGCTGGCTCGCACCGATCTTGAACTACATCCCGGCGCGAGAGGGCGCGAGCGACAAAGCGGCGTTCGCGGCAACCCCGGCGAATGACGAGACGTCGAAGGACCTCGCGTCGCATCCGCCGGGCTGCACCTGCGCGGTGCATCTCGTCTGGCAGAAGAAGCGCGCGGGCGCGGGATAGGCCCGCCTCCAAGCAAAAGCGAGAAAACAACCCCATGCACAGTAGGGATGGGGTTGAAAAAGCTCGATAAATTTTCGGCCTTACCGAAACGGCTTGCGGCGTCGGGCAAAACACCTGTATGAATGCACGATCGCCCACCGCGCCCGTTTGATACTCACTGCCTCGCCCGTCGCCATCATGGGCGCGTGCCACACGTTCGGTGTCGTCCTGGCGAAAGCCGGCGAACGCCAGGACCCATACCGCGTGATCCATCGGTGACGATCGCTGGCGATACCGAACGACGAATCTTCGCCAAATTACCCGCTGGGGTAATGGGTCCTGGCTTTCGCCAGGACGACATTGGCGAAGCAAATGCTCAGCCTGTACCGGACGACGCAAGGCATCGAACAGCTGCGGATGCGCCGCTCGGGAACCCGCCGCTTGTGAACTCGTTCACTTGTCGGCTCAACCTTGATTCGCTATTCTGTCGGTCTACTACCTTCAAACCGCTGGTTTGGTTGGGATCGAACATATGAAGCAGTTCATTGCACTCTTCGTCGCCGCGATCGTTCTTGTCGTGCTGCCCTCGATTGCCTCGGCGGACTGTCCGAAAGGCTACGTGCCATGCGGCGAGCGAAGTCAGTTGTGCTGCCCAGGAAAATAGCAAGCCGCAAATGGCTTTGGCTTGGTAGCGGAGTTTTTGTCGCGATAGCCCTCCTGATGGTCTCGGTCTGGGCCGGATTCCCGCGAAAGAAGCAGACGATCACCGCCATCCTCTCCGAGACCGGATATTTCGAGGTGGTGCCGCCAAGCACCTTCGGCGGCCCTGGCACGATCAACACGATCGAATATCTCAGCAACGGCCGGCTGGAGCTGCATCCGACCTGCGATGTCGATCCCACGCTGCTGACCGGCAAGATCCAGAAATCGCGGACCGTTGACCGGGACCTGAAGCAGTCGCTTGAGAAAAAGCTCGACGTGTCGGCCCAGGTCAGGGACAAGCTGTCGGCCGTCGCCGGGATGCAGCAGGTCGAGGCAGTCAACCTCAAACTCGAGAACGCCAACATTCTCCTGATTTCCGACGAGTCGCTGATATCGACCCGGAACGCATTGCTGAAGGCCGAATGCGCGGACGCGGTCACCCAGAACGTTTCGAGCGGCGGCGTCGTGTGCCAGACGCGGTCCGTGCTGGAGGCCGACGTCGTCTACGAAATCAAATATCACGACGAGATTTCGATGGAGGAGAAGGCCAAGCTGACATCCGAGATCGCCGCGAAGCTCGACCTGGACGTACACCAGGGGTCAGACGACAAGGTGTCCGGCTCTCAATTGTTCTTTGGGATAAGATTGTCGCCAAACCCGATCGTCCTGAAGACCGCGACGGGGGAGATCAAGCCCTGTACGCGGAAGTAGGATCGACGCCGCACCCATCCCTGCCGTGAACGTAACGCGCGCTCGCGGCGACCAATGGCGGTCGCCGCCAAAGAGCAGGGGAATCGGATGCTGAACGCCCAACAATTGATGTGGACACAGATTGCCGCCGGCATCGCAGTGCTGCTGTCTGGATTGATGCTGTTCAATCTGGTCCGCATGCGGGGCCGGATGCAGGCCGCGCGGAGCTGGGACAAGGTGGAGGGCATCATCACGGTCTCCAGGGTCGACCAGCCCACGGCGCACGCCTCGGACGATCGGAACGACGCCAAGCCCATCATCCGCTATCGTTATCAGGCCGGCGGCCAGGAGCTGGAAAGCGACAAGATCTTTGTCGGCGGCCCCGCCATTACGACGAGGGTCCTGGCCGCAAAACTGACCGGACGATATCCGGTCGGCGCGCATGTCGACGTCCATGTCGATCCGAAGCAACCGACCGAGGCGCTGCTGGAGCCCGCTGCCGCGCAGAACGTCGCGGCGCTGGTGGCGTTCACGATCGTGTTCGGTTTCATTGCGGCCACCCTGACCGCGCATTCACTCGCGGGTCACGTGCTCTACGCCGACAATGGCGTTCCGCTGTTCGCGTTCGGGCTGCCGATCATCGTGCTCGTGGGCGGCGTGTTCTGCGTCGCCGAGTATGTCCGGACGCGCCGGCTGGCGAGCGCCAGCCTGCGCTGGCCGACCGCGTCGGGCAGGGTCACCCATTGCGACGTGATTGAGGAAATCGTCGAGGAGAAGACCGAGCATGACAATCGACCGACGACTTCAAAGCTCGTACACCGCTATCAGGTCGACCTGCGCTACGCCTACAGGGTCGGCAAGCGCGACTTCATCGGCACCGAAGTCGATTGGAACGGCACCATGATCTCCGGGCTGCGCGAGGTCGCCGCAGAGGCCGCGGCGAAATATCGTCCCGGGCAGAGTGTGAAGGTTTATTACGATCCGGACCAGCCGGGACAAGCCGTGCTGGAGCCTGCAAGCCGGGAAGGCGCGCTGGGGCCGCTGATCGGTGCCGCAGTCTGCGCGGTGGTCGGAGGCCTTTTCCTGACCATCCTTATCAAGGTCGGCTTTGCGTAGCGGCGCCTCTCCCTTCGCCTCTCCCCGCTAGCGGCAGGGCAATCGCATATGACGTCTCAGCGGCGCCTGAGCGAGCGCCTCGTCCTTCGAGACGACCGCTTCGCGGCCTCCTCAGGATGAGGCTCAGCTGCATCCATCTGCGTTGAAATGCTGCCGCATACTCATCCCTCATCCTGAGGGCCCGCCGCAGGCGGGCGTCTCGAAGGATGGCCGCAGTCGAGCTTCCGGCCATATGTTTCTTCATATGCAATTGCCTGACGCCCGCGGGGAGAATTGAAAAGGCTCACCCCTTCGGTGGTGCCAGCGGTTGCACGATATCCCGGAACGGCGCCAGCGCCTCGCAGCGTTCGGCATGTGCCGACAGCGCCGGATAACGCGAGGGCTCGAACAGCTGCGGGTGCGCCTCGCGCGTGAAGCGGACGACGCAGGCCACCGCGATGTCGGCGTGGCCGATGCGGTCGCCCAGCCAGTACGGCGTCGGCACCTTGGCGCGTTCGGCCTCCAGCACGCTCAAGACGTCCGCGATCTGCGCCTGGCAGCGCTCGACCCACAGCGTGAGCTGCTCCTTCCGCAGCACGCGCTCGTAGAGCAGGCTCACCGCCTTGTCGCCGAGGCCGGAGGCGAGCGCACAGATGCGCAGGTGCTTGCGCCGTTCGGCGCCGCCTCGCGGCAGCATCGCTTTCTCCGGCCCCACCATCTCGTCGAGATAATCGAGGATGATCGTGCTCTCGATCAGCGCCTCGCCGTCGTCGAGCACCAGCGTCGGTACGCGGCGCAGCGGATTATAGGGCGCGATCTTGTCGGCATCGCCGAAGGTCGACCACGGCCGGTGCTCGAAGGCAAGCCCGTAAAGCCGGAGCGCAATCGCGACGCGGCGAACGAAGGGGGAATCGTATTGGCCGATCAGGAACATGGTTTTGCGCTCTTCTGGCTTTGGACGAGGCAGGGCCGATCAGTTTCCACGGCAAGGCCGCAGTGGCGCAAGCAAAATCATGGAAGTGGAGCATTGCGCCGGATGCAACGGCGCCGCGACAGCGTCTGCCGGATGCGCTATCAAGGACGGCATCATGACAGCAACAATGGACATCAATCGGGAGCGGATCGCGGCGACCGAGGCCGTCATCCGTCCGCACATACGACGCACGCCGCTCGTCCAGGCCGATCTCGCCGATTTCGGCCTGCCGTCCGCACCGGTCATTTTCAAGCTCGAGATGCTGCAGCATTCCGGATCGTTCAAGGCGCGCGGCGCCTTCGCCAACCTGCTGTTGCGGCAGGTGCCGGAGGCCGGTGTCGTCGCCGCATCGGGCGGCAATCACGGCGCGGCGGTGGCTTATGCGGCGCAGCGGCTCGGCATCCCGGCCACGATTTTCGTGCCCGACATCACCTCGCCGGCCAAGGCCGAGCGCATCAAAGGCTACGGCGCGCAGCTCGTGGTCGCGGGCAGCCGCTATGCCGACGCGCTCGCCGCGAGCGAAACCCATGTCGCGCAGACCGGCGCCATGGCGGTGCATGCTTACGACCAGGTCGAGACTTTGCTCGGTCAGGGCAGCGTCGGCATGGAGCTGGAGCAAGATGCAGCGGGCGTCGACACGGTGCTGGTTGCAGTCGGCGGCGGCGGCCTGATCGGCGGTATGGCAGCCTGGAGCGCCGGCAGGACGCGCATCGTGGCGGTCGAGCCGGAGCAATCGCCAACGCTTCACGCCGCCTTCGCGGCGGGCGCGCCGATCGATGCGCCCGCAGGCGGCATCGCCGCCGATAGTCTCGCCCCGCGACGTGTCGGACAATTGATGTTTCCGATTGCGCGGGCCCACGTCGAGCGAGTCGTCCTGGTCACCGACGACGCGATCCGGCAGGCGCAGGCGGCGTTGTGGTCGAGCCTGCGCCTGGTCGCCGAGCCCGGCGGCGCCGCCGCATTTGGCGCCTTGCTCTCCGGTCGCTATCGTCCCTCACTGGGCGAGCGGGTCGCGGTGCTGGTTTGCGGCGCCAACACAACGGCGGTCAATTTCAACGGCTAGCGAGCTTCGCATGATCGCCTATCGCGGACTCATCCTGACGTCGATCCTGCTTGCCCTGGCCGGCCACGTCGTCCACGCGCAGGACCGTCCCATCGGCTTCCAGACGCCGTCGAAAAACATCGCCTGCCAGTTCTTCACCGACAACGGGCAAAGGAATGACCAAGGCGTGCTCCGCTGCGACATCATGAACCTGGAGGCGCGCCCGCGCCGTCCGGCCGATTGCGAGCTGGAATGGGGCAACGCCTTCGAGATGAGCGCGAAGGGAGCCGCAGGCCGCATCTGCGCCGGCGATACGGTCATGGACCCGTCATTGCCCATGCTCGCCTATGGTGAGGTGTGGCAGCGGGCTGGGTTTACGTGCCGGTCGGAGCCGACGGGGTTGACGTGCTTCAACGCGATGCAGCGCGGGTTTTCGTTGGCGCGAGGGAAGCAGGAGGTGTTTTGAGACAGGCCATCTTGGTATGTGTCGTCACCTGCGCTACTTTGACGTGCACCTTGGCCAAGACCCTGCAAGATGACCGCAAGCAAATCCCCTCCCCTGACAGTCATCGGAATCTATTCGCTCAGCGCTGACTGGACTGCGTACAGCCGCTTTCTACGTCAGGAAATCGACTCCCGCGACGCGACCAATTTTCCGGACGACTTGAAAGAATTCCTGCGCCGACATGGTCGCGGTGATGAAATACGGCCGCTCAAGGTCGAAGATCGGCAGGAATGGGAACAGTACCTTCGTTCTTACATGGATGATGTAGCTATGATCGAGGTGCTCGTAACGGATCCTGATGCGGCTTTCAACATCAGCGACTTCGTTCAGCCGGATCCAGTGCGCTCTGAAAAGGAGTGGCGGGTGGCGTGGAACGAAAAATTTCTGACTGCCGATGGCGAGACGGTGATCGGCGAATATCCGTGCAACTTGCCCGACGCGCTGCAGTATCGGGTGGTCTTTGCGATTCACTCATGGAATCCAGATCTGCCGCTTCGCTCCAGCTATGGCGAGCTTATATTTCCGGCAATGGAACCGCTGCCTGAACGGCTGTGGCGCCTTACGCCATATGAAGTGCCGACCTGAACAAGGCTTGGCCCGGAAAGGGCGCAACGAAATCCGGGATCAGTGAGAATGAGAGAAATCCCGGATTTCGCTTCCACCTTCGCTTTTCGGAGAAAGTTGCTTCGTCCTGGTTACGGCTTCCCCGCGCGCTCCTCGATGATTGGCACATGCGTTGCCGCGGACCGCGGCGCCGTGCCATCGACGCGCGGGTCGTCGGCGATCTCGATCTGGCGACGGAACGGGCGAAAGCCGGAGCGCTGGTAGAACGCGAGGGCGGACGGGTGGTCGAAGGTGCAGGTGTGCACCCAGACGCGACGGACATCGCGTGACCATGCGATCTCAAGCGCGCGGTTCATCATGAAGCGGGCGGCACCGCTGCCGATCAGTTTTGCGGTGACACCGAAATACACGAGTTCACACTGGCCGGCCTCGCGAAAGTCCAGCTCCAGCAGACCTTCATCGTGGCCGTCCACGACCAGGGCGTAGACTTCGATCCCTGGTGCGCGGATGATTGTGGCGAGCTCGGCATCGTTCATGCGCGCCCGCGAAAACCACAACCACTCCTCGCCGACGCGGCGATGGAGGTCGCGATACCAATGAAGCGCGGGGGTATCGACCTTGCGCAGCGTCCACGCACCGGCGGGATCGTCACGCAGCGCCGGACGCGCGGTCATCTCGAGATGAGTGACGACGGCAGCGATCTTGCCGGCGGGGATGTCGGAATGGCCGTCGGGGAGGATCATGGGATGCGTCTCTTTGAAGCTGAACTCCAGCCACACATTCCGGGTCGTCCTGGCGAAAGCCAGGACCCATTACCACAGCTGATCGCTGTTGCGGCAGGCTGGGGCCGCCAGCGGTCCAAGGCAACTTAGCTCGGTGGTTGTGGGTCCTGGCTTTCGCCAGGACGGCGGAGTTTGTGGATACGCCTCGTTCACCGCGGGGTCAGGGTAATCGCTTCCAGAGAACCCCGGATTTCGCTGCGCTCCATCCGGGCTACGAGTTCGGCCTATCCCTCGCCCTCGTCGCTCGCGAGCACGCCCTTCACCGCCCTCGCCCAGCCCGCCAGCTTCCGCTCCCTTGTCGCCTGGCTCATGTTCGGTTTGAAGCGGTGCTCGAGCCGCCAGTTGTCGGCGAATTTCGTCGGCTCGGGATAGACGCCGGCCTGGAGGCCGGCGAGATAGGCAGCCCCTAACGCCGTCGTCTCCTGGATCACGGGACGGTCGACCGGCGCGTCGAGCAGATCGGCGAGGCGCTGCATGGTCCAGTCCGATGCGGTCATGCCGCCGTCGACGCGGAGCACGACGCTGGCCGTTTCCGAGCTCGGCCAGTCGGCGCGCATCGCGGCCCAAAGGTCAAAAGTCTGGTAGCAGACGCTTTCCAGCGCGGCGTGGGCGAGCTCGGCCGGGCCGGTGTTGCGGGTGAGGCCGAACAGCGCGCCGCGCACGCGCGGATTCCAGTAGGGCGCGCCCATGCCGACGAAGGCCGGCACCAGATAGACGCTCTGCATGGAGTCCGACTGATCGGCGAGCGGGCCGGTCTCGGCGGCGTGCTTGATGATGCCGAGGCCGTCGCGCAGCCATTGCACTGCGCTGCCCGCGACGAAGATCGAGCCTTCGAGCGCGTAGGTGCGCTTTCCGCCGAGCTGATAAGCGATGGTGGTGAGCAGCTTGTTCTTAGAGGCCACCGGCGTGGTGCCGGTGTTGAGCAGGGCAAAGCAGCCCGTGCCGTAGGTCGACTTCATCATGCCCGGGCGGAAGCAGGCCTGGCCGATGGTCGCGGCCTGCTGGTCGCCGGCGATGCCGGAGATCGCAATCGCGCCGCCGAACAGGTCTGGCACGGTCTCGCCGAAACGGGCGGAGGAATCCTTCACCTCGGGCAGCATCGAGCGCGGCACGCCGATGATCTCCAAGAGCTCGTCGTCCCACTGCCCCGTGTGGATGTTGAACAGCAGCGTGCGCGAGGCGTTGGTGGCGTCGGTGGCGTGCACCTTGCCGCCGGTGAGGCGCCAGAGCAGGTAGCAATCAACCGTGCCGAACATCAACTCGCCGCGCGCGGCACGCGCCCGCGCGCCGGGAACGTGGTCGAGAATCCAGGCGACCTTGGTGCCGGAGAAATAGGGATCGATGATCAGGCCGGTCTTCTGCGAGATCGCCGGCTCGCGGCCGTCTGCCTTGAGTTTGGCGCAGATGTCGGCGGTGCGGCGGTCCTGCCAGACGATGGCGCGGTGCACGGCCTGTCCGGTGGCGCGATCCCACACCACGGTGGTCTCGCGCTGGTTGGTGATGCCGATCGCGGCGATGTCCTTTGCGGTGATGCCGGCCTGCTCGATCGCATCACGGCAGACCATCACGGTCGAGGTCCAGATGTCCTCCGGCTCGTGCTCGACCCAGCCCGACGCGGGGAAGTGCTGCGGAAATTCCTGCTGCGCACGGGCGGCGATCGAGATGTCGCTGCGAAAGACGATGGCGCGCGAGGAGGTGGTGCCCTGGTCGATGGCGAGGACGAAAGACATGGAAGCGAACCCTTGGCGTTATCTTGGCGTTGTCTTGGCGTTTTCTTGGCGTTGTCCCGTGAGGGATCATTGTGTCGCGCCAAAGGGAGCGGATTGGAGGCGGAAGGTCAAGCCCGCCGCGCTCATCGGGGCGAGCGACGTGCGTGGAAGGGCTAGGCCAGAGAATGCGAAAATGGTACATGCCGGGCGGGCAGATGGGGCGGCATGACCTTCACTTCATTTCAGTTCGGCGTCTTCGTCGCGACCGTGTTTGGCGTCTATTACCTGCCGTCACTGCGCAGTTTCCAAGTCCCGCTGCTCGTCCTTGCAAGCGTGTTCTTCTACGGCTTCGGCCAGCCCGAGTTGCTGCCGCTGCTGCTCGTCGCGGTCCTCGGCACCTATGTCTGCCTGGTGCTTGCGTTCGAGAATCGAAGCATCTGGATGCCGGCCGGCATCGTCTTCAATCTCGGCCTGCTGGCGTTCTTCAAATACAAGTTCCTGTTCGTCGACGCCGCCGCGGCCCATCTCACCGGCACCGCGCCGGTCGACTTCCTGCTGCGACTGCCGCTGCCGATCGGCATCTCGTTCTTCGTGTTCCACAACATCAGCCTGCTGGTCGACCTGACGCGCGAGAAGCGCACCGTTCGCCTGCGCGACGTATTCCTCTACATCATCTTCTTTCCCCAGCTCGTGTCCGGCCCGATCACGCGTGCGGCCCAATTCATGCCGCAGATCGCTCCCAAGCGGCTCGGTGACGTTGCCTTCGTCGAGGCCGCGAAGTGGATTCTGGTCGGCTACTTCTTCAAGCTGTATGTGGCGAACAATCTCAACGAGATGACGTCCTATATGGACTTCCCGCTCTACGAGACGCTGCGCACGCAGGATCGCTGGCTGCTGGTGTTCCTCTACAGCTACCAGATCTACGCCGACTTCTTCGGCTATTCGGCGATCGCGCTCGGCCTCGGCCTGCTGTTCGGCTATCGCCTGCCCGTGAACTTCAACCTGCCCTACATCTCGATCTCATTCTCGGAGTTCTGGACGCGTTGGCACATCTCGCTGTCGAGCTGGCTCAGGACCTATTTGTACATTCCGCTCGGCGGCAACCGTCATGGACCGGCACGAACCTGTCTCAACCTGATGATCGTGATGACGCTTGGCGGGCTCTGGCATGGTGCAAGCCTGAGCTACGCCCTGTGGGGCATGGCGCACGGGTTTCTGCTCGTGATCGAACGACCGTTCCTGAAACTCCTGGGCGATGGAAGCCCTGCGGTGCGGGTGATCCGGATGGGCGTCGTCTTCTTCTGCGTCACGATGCTCTGGATCTTCTTCAAGCTGCCGAACTTCGACCACGCGCTCAGCTACCTCAAGGGAATGTTCATGGCGACGGACGCGCCCAATCCACCAAAGCTGTTCACCAATCTCGCTTTGCTCTATGCCTTGCCGGTGATCATCCAGCATATCGGCATCGGCGCGCTCATCGAAGGCCGGTTGCGGCGATGGGAGCCGTATCTCTATGGCGCGCTCGCGGCGCTCGCCTGTCTTGAGGCGGGGCCCGACAGCACTTTCATCTACTTCCAGTTCTGACATGCAGCAGGATTTTACGCTTTCATGGCTGGTCAAGTGCGCGGCGGCCGCAGCCGCGCTGCTGCTGGCCTGCGCCCTCACCACCGCGCGCTTCGGCTCGGCCCTGCAGCAGCCGGCGGTCACGACCCGCGGCGGCAGCCTCGTCAGCCTCAACCGCTATGTGCGGGATCCCACGCCTGATATCGTGGTGGTCGGCAGCTCGGTCGCCTGGCGCCTCAAGGAGGAGTATTTCTCGCCGCCGCGCGCCCGCAATCTTTCGTTGGCGGGCGGCTCACCGTTGACAGGTCTCGAGATCGTCGCGAACCGGCCGAACCCGCCGAAGATCGTGCTGATCGAGACGAATGTCCTGACGCGCGAGCCGGACAGCGCGCTGATCGAGAAATTTTCCGGCGGCGCGCGCACGGAAGCGCTGCTCTTGCGCCCGGTGCGAACAGCGGTCGCGGGCTATGAAACGTGGAAACACGGTGAACCCGATCCCGCCCGGGCGCGCGCCGAGCGGGATCGCCTGCTCAGCCAGCCGCCGGGCACGTTCGACAACAAGGTCTATCTCGACCGTGCGCTGGAGCAGATGAACGAAGCCGATCCGACCGTGCCGGCTCGCGCCAATGTGGTCCGCATCAGGCAGCTCATCGACGAGTTGCAGCGGCACGGCACCCGCGCGTTTCTGATCCACGTTCCCTTTGCGCCGGAGATCGAAGGCTCCCGGATGGTCCGGATGACCAACGAGATCGTCAACGAAGCCTTTCCCGATCGCGGGCTGTGGCTCCCGATCGATCCGCCGCGAAGCGAGCTGCGTTGGGACGACGGCGTGCACCTCGACGAACGTTCGGCCCTGATCGTCGTGCGCGCCATCGAAAGCGCCATCCAAAGCGCTCTGGTCGAGCGAGACAGCGCACGCCGGCCGTAGGGGGCGGCGGCTACACCGCCGCCGTGGTCACGCCGCCGTCGATGACGATGGTCTGTCCGGTCATGAAGCTCGACGCATCGGAGGCGAGGTAGGCCACTGCGCCGGCGATTTCGTCGGGCTCGCCGATGCGGCGGAGCGGCGTGGTGGCGGTGCGGCGCTTCAGGATGGCTTCGTCTTCCCACAGCGCACGGGCGAAATCGGTCTTGACGAGGCCGGGCGCGATGCAGTTGACGCGGACGCCTTTCGGGCCCCATTCGCCGGCGAGCGAACGACACAGCGCGAAGTCGGCGGCCTTGGAGATGCCATAGGCGCCGATCACGGTCGAGCCGCGCAAGCCCCCGATCGAGGAGATGATGACGACGGAGCCGCCTCCGCGCTCGGCCATCTGCGGGATTGCGAGCGCAGAGAGCCAGATGTTGCTCTTGACGTTCGAGCCCATGATCTTGTCGAAGGCTTCATCCGTGATGTCGAGCAGCGGGCCGTAATACGGATTCACCGCGGCGTTGCAGACCAGGATGTCGATCTTGCCAAAATGCTTGGTCGCCCCCGCGATCAGCGCCTCGACCTCTTGCTTGCGCGCGATGTTGCAGGGGATGACGGTTGCCTCGCCGCCGGCCGCATTGATGCCGTCGGCGACCTCCTTGCAGGCGTCGGCCTTGCGCGATGAGACCACGACTTTGGCGCCGAGCTTTGCGAGCAACTCGGCGGAGGCGCGTCCGATGCCGCGGCTGGAGCCGGTGACCACGGCGACTTTTCCGGTGAGATCGAACGGGGTGTTTTTCATTTTTGTTGCTCCGTTGAGGCCACTTGTTCAGTCGTCATCGCCCGGCTTGGCCGGGCGATCCAGTATTCCAGAGACGGCGCGGCTAGAACCGAGAAGCCGCGGCGTACTGGATCCCCCGCCTACGCGGGGGATGACGGCGACCTTGCGGCTAGATCAACCCGCCACCATCCGCCACGCGGCGCTGGTGGTAGTCGGTGTCGCCAAACGAGTTCTCGATCATGGTCAGGCGCTTGAAGTAGTGGCCGATCTTCGCCTCCATGGTCATGCCGATGCCGCCGTGGAGCTGGATCGCCTGCTGTCCCACGAACTTCAGCGACTTGCCGATCTGCACCTTGGCCGCCGCAACGGCGTTGCTGCGCTCCTTTGCATCCTCGAAATCGCCGGCCATGGTCGCGAACATCGACATCGATCTCGCCTGCTCGGCGGCGACGAACATGTCGGAGGCGCGGTGCTGGAGGCTCTGGAACGAGCCGATCGCGACGCCGAACTGCTTGCGCGTCTTGATGTACTCGACGGTGGACTTGAGCGATTCATCCATCAGGCCGACCGCTTCGGCGCAGAGCGCGATGCGGGCTTCGTCGACCACACGTTCGATCAGCGCGAGCGAATCGTCGGGGTTGCCGAGCGCCGCATCGGCACCGACCTCGACGCCGGTGAAGGTGATGTCGGCGGCGTGCAGGCCGTCCTGGGTCGGGTACGATTTCTTGGTGACGCCCTTGGCGTTGGCCGGCACCAGGAACACGCCGATGCCGCTGTTGTCGCGGCGCTCGCCCTTGGTGCGCGCGGTCACGATGAGGGTGTCGGCGTTCTCGCCGTTGAGCACCACGAATTTTTCGCCGTCGATGACCCAACCCTCGCCCTTCTTCTTCGCCGTCGTGGTGACGTCGAAGAGATCGTAGCGCGAGTTCTTCTCGAGCTGGGCAAACGCCAGCGTCTTGCTGCCGTCGACGATGCCGGGCACATGCGCGGCCTTCTGCGCATCGGAGCCCGCATGGCGCAGGAAGCCGCCGCCGATCACGACGGTTGCGAGATAGGGCTCGAGCACCAGCGCCTTGCCGAGCGCTTCCATCACGATCATGGTCTCGACGCCGCCGCCGCCGAAGCCGCCATCGGCCTCGTCGAAAGGCAGGCCGAGCAGACCCTGCTCGGCGAGCTTGCCCCAGACGGCTTTGCTCCAGCCGCCCTTCTCTTTCATATACTTCTTGCGGCTCTCGAAATCGTAGGAATCGGTCAAGAGGCCGTCGATGCTGTCCTTGAGAAGCCGTTGCTCCTCGTTCAGATCAAAATCCATTTCTGTTTCCTCAAATAACAAGTCTCTGCGCGGAGAGAGCCCCTCACCCCTGCCCTCTCCCCGCGAAGAGCGGGGAGAGGGAGAAGATCAAAGCCCCAGCACCGCCTTGGCGATGATGTTGCGCTGGATCTCGTTGGAGCCGCCGTAGATCGAGACCTTGCGGTTGTTGAAGTAACTCGGCGCGATCTGGGCGGTCCAGTCCATGGCTTCGTTCGAGCCGTCGTCGCCGTGCACGTCATAGGGGGCTGCAAACGGGCCGATCACTTCCATCAAGAGCTCGGTCGTGGTCTGCTGGATCTCGGAGCCCTTGATCTTCAGTACCGAGGACGCCGGATTGGGCTTGCCCTTGCCGTGCTTGCCTTCGTCGGCGACGACGCGCAGCTGCGTCAGCTCGAGCGCCTTCAGCTCGATCTCGCACGCCGCGAGCTTGTCGCGGAAGGCGGCGTCCTGGATGATCGGCTTGCCGCCGGATTCGACCTTGGAGGCGAGATCGCGGATGCGGCGGAGCCGCTCCTTGGAGACGCCGACCCGGGCGATGCCGGTACGCTCATTGCCGAGCAGGAATTTTGCGTAGTCCCAGCCCTTGTTCTCCTCGCCGATCAGGTTCTCGTAGGGAACCTCGACGTCGTCGAAAAAGACCTCGTTGACCTCGACGCCGCCGTCGATGGTCTGGATCGGGCGAACGGTGACGCCCTTCGACTTCATCGAGAACACGATGAAGGAGATGCCCATCTGCTTCTTGGCGCTGGCGTCGGTGCGGCAGAGGCAGAAGATCATGTCGGCGTGCTGGGCGAGCGTGGTCCAGGTCTTCTGGCCGTTGATGATCCACTTGTCGCCCTTGCGCTCGGCTTTCGTCTTCAGCGAAGCGAGGTCGGAGCCGGAGCCGGGCTCGGAGAAGCCCTGGCACCACCAATCGTCGACACTGGCAATGCGCGGCAGATACTGCTTCTTCTGCTCTTCATTGCCGAAGGTGTAGATGACAGGACCGACCATGCTGACGCCAAAGGCGAGCGGCTGCGGCGCCGGATAGGACTGCAGCTCCTCGTTGAAGATGTAGTGCTGCACGGACGTCCAGCCGGTGCCGCCATATTGCTCGGGCCAGTGGCTGACGCCCCAACCCTTCTTGTTGAGGATGCGCCACCACGTCACCATCTCGTCCTTCGAGAGGTGGCGGCCCTCGACCAGCTTGCGCCGCGTATCCGGCGGCACGTTGTCGCGGAAGAATGACCGCACTTCCTCGCGGAACGCCTGCTCTTCTTTCGTGAATGCGAGATCCATCGGATCCTCCTGTGAGCGATTCTGTCGTCCTGGCGAAAGCCAGGACCCATTACCACCGGCCTTCGTTGCTTACGAAGGCAATTGCCATCTGCTCCCCAAACTCCTGCTGCGGAGTATGGGTCCTGGCTTTCGCCAGGACGACATTGGTTACTGCAAAACCTCGAACAACCCCGCCGCGCCCATGCCGCCGCCGACACACATGGTGACGACCGCGTACTTCGCCTTGCGGCGGCGGCCTTCGATCAAGGCGTGGCCGGTGAGGCGTGCGCCCGACATGCCGTAGGGATGGCCCACCGCAATCGCGCCGCCATCGACGTTGATCTTGTCGGGGTCGATGCCGAGCTTGTCGCGGCAATACAGCACCTGCACCGCGAAGGCTTCGTTGAGCTCCCACAGGCCGATGTCGTCCACGGTGAGGCCGTGACGCTTGAGCAGGCGCGGCACGGCGAAGACCGGGCCGATGCCCATTTCGTCGGGCTCGCAGCCGGCCGAGACGAAGCCGCGAAAGATGCCGAGCGGCTTGAGGCCGCGCTTCGCCGCTTCCTTGTCGCTCATGATGACGGAGGCGCTGGCGCCGTCCGAAAGCTGGCTGGCATTGCCGGCGGTGACCGAGAACCCGTCGCCGCGCACGGCCTTGAGGCCGGCGAGGCCTTCGGCAGTCGTCTCGGGGCGCGGGCCCTCGTCCTGCGACAGCGTCACGTCCTTGAAGGAGACTGCGCCGGTCGCCTTGTCGGTCACCGCCATCTTGGTGGTGATCGGCGCCAGCTCATCCCTGAACTTGCCGCCCTGTTGGGCTGCCGCGGTGCGGCGCTGGCTCTCCAGCGAATATTCATCCTGCTTCTCGCGCGAGATGCCGTAGCGCTTGGCCACGATTTCGGCGGTGTCGATCATGGGCATGTAGACTTCGCCCTTGATCTCGAGCAGCGCCGGGTCCTGGGCGTGGAAGCCGTTCATCTTGTCGTTCTGCACCAGCGAGATCGACTCGCCGCCGCCGCCGACCGCGATCTCGACGCCGTCGAAGATCACGGAGCGCGCGGCGAGCGCGATCGCCTGAAGGCCCGAGGCGCATTGTCGGTCGATGGTGGTGCCGCCGACGGTGACGGGCAGGCCAGCGCGGAGCAGCGCCTTGCGCGCGATGTTGCCGCCGGTCGAACCCTGCTGGAGGGCGGCGCCCATCACGACGTCCTCGACCTCCTTCGGGTCGATCTTGGCGCGTGCGACGGCTTCGCCGATGGCGTGGCCAAGCAGGGTTGCGCCCTCGGTGGCGTTGAGCGCGCCGCGATAGGCCTTGCCGATCGGGGTGCGGGCGGTGGAAACGATGACGGCGTCGGTCAAGAGCGACCTCCTGATGCGGGTTGGGTGGATTGTGATGGTTTCTGCTGCTGGCGCAACTCGTGGCGCGACAGCTTACCGACCGACGTGCGCGGCAGATCGTCGACGAATTCGACCTCCGTGGGCAATTCGTGCTTGCCGAGCTTGCCGACGAGCTGCGCGCGCAGCTCGTCGAGCGAGAACGGCTTTGCGTCCGGCCTCAGCTTGATGAAGGCTTTTGCGGCCTCGCCGCGGTACTGGTCGGGAATGCCGAGCACGATCACCTCGTGTACGCCCGGGATGGTGTAGATCGCCTGCTCGATCATCTGCGGATAGACGTTGAAGCCGCCGGAGATGATCATGTCCTTCTTGCGATCGACCAGGAAGAAATAGCCGTCGGCGTCGACATAGCCGATGTCACCGGTGAGGAAGCGGCCGTCGACGAAGGCCTCCGCCGATCCTTGCGGCTTGTTCCAGTAACCCTTGGTGACGTTCGGCCCCTTGATACGGATCTCGCCGACTTCGCCCGGCGGCAGCACTTTTGTCGGATTCTCCAGCGCGACGACGTCGAGCTCGATGCCGGGCAGCACCAGGCCGATAGAGCCAGGCTTGTCGGGACCTGTGGGCGGATGGCCGGTGCCGGGCGAGCAGGTCTCGGTCATGCCCCAGCCGCTCTTCAACTTCTTGCCGATCTTGCGCTCGAAGAAGCTTGCGATCTCGACCGGCAGCGGCGCGCCGCCGGAGCCGATCGTGGCAAGCGAAGAGAGGTCGCGCTTGTCGAGATCGGGAAGCGCCGCGATCGCGATCCACATCGTCGGCACGCCCGGAAAGTAAGTGGCGCGCTTGACCTCGATGTCGCGCATCACCGCTTCGACATCGAAGCGCTGGTACAGCGAGATCAGATTGCCGCGGCTGAGCGAGGACAGCAGCACGACGGTCAGCGCATAGATGTGGAACAGCGGCAGCACGCAGATCACGCGCTCGACGACGTCGCCGCGCGCAGCGCGCGACGGCTTGCCCCAGACGTCGTAGATCGACACCGCCGAGGTGAGATTGCCGTGCGTCAGCATGGCGCCCTTGGGCAGGCCGGTGGTGCCGCCGGTATATTGCAGCAGCGCGACGTCGTCGGCCGTGACCACCGGCCACATTGCCGGCGCGGTCGCGCCCTCGACGAAGGTCTTGAAGGTGACGATGCGGGGATCCCCAGGGATCGCGGCCTGCGGCGTGCCGACCTTGCCCCAATCGTCGTCCTCGCAGACGACGAGACGGTCGATCAGGCCCTTCTCCAGGAATTTCAGCGCGGTCGGCAGCAGCGCGGCGAGGTTGGAGGTGACCAGCAGGCGCGAGCCTGAGTCGGAGACCTTGTGGGTCAGCGCGATCTCGCCGTCGAGCGGCGAGAGATGCGCGATGCGGGCGCCGGCCTTCAGCGCGCCGAAGAAATTGACGGGGTGATCCGGCGTGTTGCCGAGGAACAACGCGATGGAGGAGCCCCGGCCATAGCCGGCGCGCAGGAACGCCGCCGCCGCGCGCTCGGCCATCGCGGCGAGCCCGGTATAGGTGATCGGACGATCGCGGAATTCCAGCGCGGTGCGCGGGCCGTAATTCGCGGCGGCGTTCGACAAGAGGTCAGGCAGCGAGCCCTGGGCGATGGTGTCGTCCCAGCGCACGCCATCGGGATAAAACTGTTCGCCGGGATGGGTCATCGCTTCCTTAAACCACAGACCATCATTCCGGGGCGATGCGAAGCATCGAAGCCGGAATCTCGAGATTCCGGGTTCGCCCTGCGGGCGCCCCGGAATAACTGAGAATTGGAGCGCAAGGCTCCATCAAGCCGCTTTCGACGCCGCAGCCAGTGACGCGAAGGTCTTTCCCCCCGCCGCGAGCTTCTTCAGCAGCGGCGCGGGCTCGAGGCTCGGATCGTTGGTCTCCTTGGCGTAGAAGGCCAGGCGATCGGCGATGTGCTTGAGGCCGACACTGTCGGCCCAGAACATCGGGCCGCCGCGGTAGATCGGCCAGCCATAGCCATAGAGCCAGACCACGTCGATGTCGGAGGGACGCGCGGCGATGCCTTCCTCCAGGATCTTCGCGCCCTCGTTGATCATCGGATACATCATGCGCTCGAGGATCTCCTCGTCGCTGACGACGCGCTTCTTGCGGCCGAGACGCAGCAGCGTCTCGTCGATCAGCTTCTCGACCTCCGGATCCGGCAGCGCCGAACGCGAGCCGGCTTCGTACTTGTAATAGCCTTTGCCGGTCTTCTGGCCGAAGCGGCCGGCTTCGCATAGCGCGTCTGCGATCTCCGACTTGATGCCGCGATCTTTCCGCGAGCGCCAGCCGATGTCGAGGCCGGCGAGGTCGCCCATTGCGAACGGCCCCATCGGCATGCCGAACTTCGTCACCACGGCGTCGACCTGCTGCGGCAGCGCGCCTTCGAACAACAGTTTCTCCGACTGCTTGCCGCGCTGGGCCAGCATGCGGTTGCCGACAAAGCCGTCGCAGACGCCGACCACAGCCGGCACCTTTGCGATTTTTCGCGCGATCGTCACCGCGGTCACCAGCGCATCCGGCGCGGTCTTGTCGGCGCGCACGATCTCGCACAACTTCATGACGTTGGCGGGCGAGAAGAAGTGCATGCCGAGCACGTCCTGCGGACGCTTGGTCGACTGCGCGATCTCGTCGATGTTCAGGTAGGAGGTGTTGGAGGCAAGCACGGCGCCAGCCTTGACGTACTGGTCGAGCTTGCCGAACACTTCCCTCTTCACCGCCATGGTCTCGAACACGGCTTCGATGACGAGGTCGGCATCGCCGACGTTCTCGATGCCGACGACGCCGTTGATCAGCGCCATGCGCTTGGCGGGCGCATCCGCCGGGATGCCGCCGCGCGCCGCGGTCGCTTCCCAGTTCTTCTGCATGATGCCCAGGCCGCGCTTGAGCTGCTCCTCGCCGGTCTCGATCAGGGTGACGGGAATGCCTGCATTGGCAAAGGACATCGCGATGCCGCCGCCCATCGTGCCGGCGCCGAGGATGGCGACGCGGTTCACGGGCCGCGACTTGGTGCCTTCAGGCACGCCGGCGATCTTGCTGGCCTCGCGCTCGGCGAAGAAGGCATAACGCTGCGCCTTGGACTGATCGCTGGCGACGAGCTTCAGGAAGCCCTCGCGCTCCTTCTTCAGACCCTCGTCGAACGGCAGGTCGATGGCGTAGCCGACGGCGTCGGCCGCCGCGAACGGCGCCTCCAGGCCGCGCGACTTCTTGGTCATGGCGGCGACCGCATTGGTGAAGATCGAGCGGTCGGCCTTGGCCGCCGCGATCTTGGAGTCATCATCGCGCAGGCGGCGCAGCGGGCGCTTTTCGGCCAGCAGCTTTCGCACGAAGGCTTCGCCGCCCGACGCCGGCCCCTCGATGATCTCCTCGATCAGGCCGTTCTTCAGCGCTTCCGCCGCACCGATCGGATCGCCGCCGACGATCATCTTGACTGCGAGCTCAGGCCCGACCGCCCGCGGCAGGCGCTGGGTGCCGCCCGCGCCCGGCAGCAGGCCGAGCTTCACCTCGGGCAGGCCGAGCTTGGCTTCTTTCACCGCGACGCGAAAATGACAGGCGAGCGCAACCTCGAGGCCGCCGCCGAGCGCGGTGCCGTGGATCGCGGCCACGACCGGCTTCGGCGAGTTCTCGATCTCGGACAGCACGTCGTTGAGGGCGGGCGGCTTCGGCGGTTTGCCGAATTCGGTGATGTCGGCGCCCGCAATGAAGGTGCGGCCGGCGCAGGTCAGCACGATGCCCTTGATCGCGGGATCGGCGACCGCGGCCTTGATGCACTCCAGAATACCGCCGCGAACCGCGGCACTCAGCGCATTGACCGGAGGGCTGTCGACCGTGACGATCCCGACTTCGTCATGACGCTCAAGCTTGACCACTTCGCTCACGGTGTCCCTCCTTGGTGGGGTAACTTTTGTCAATTTCGCAGTGCGGAATTTAATTCCGCATCTTGACGGCAGGGTTATTTTGAAGCACGTGGCTTGTCAACGACTCCGCGCAAGAAGCAGATCAGGGATGAAGCGTACAGGAAAGAAGACCGCGACCGATCGGAATTTCGTCGTCGCGCTTTCCCGCGGACTAGACGTATTGCGCGCATTCCAGCCCAGCGACGGACTTCTTGGCAATCAGGAAATCGCGGCCCGCACCAACCTGCCCAAGCCGACGGTCTCTCGGCTGACCTACACGTTGACGAAGCTCGGTTATCTGACACCGGTTCCCCGTTTCGAGAAATATCAGCTCGCGCCCGCCGCAATGGCGCTCGGTTACGCCGCGTTATCCAATCTCGGCGTTCGGCATTTGTCCGAACCGTTCCGCGAGGACATGATGCGCGCGACCGGGGGAGCCGTCGCGATCGGCGGCCGGGACCGTCACAGCATGATCTATTTCGGGCAGAGCCGCGGCAGCGAGACGGTCGGCGTTCAACTAGACGTCGGCTCTCGCGTGCCTATTGCAACCAGCGCGATGGGCCGCGCATATTTCTGGGCGCTCGCCGAAGACGAACGCGCAGAAGTGTCGCGTATTCTGCGCGAACATTACGGCAGCCGCTGGCCGAAGATGCGCGACGGACTGGAGCGTTCCGGCGAGACCGTCGCGAAATACGGCTTCGCGATCTCCGTCGGTGACTGGCACGACGACATCGGCGCTGCCGGCGTCGCGCTCAGGCTCAACGACGGAACCGGACCTTACGCATTCAATTGCGGCGCGCCCGCATTCCGTTTCACGGAAGAGCGTTTGATCAACGACATTGGACCGCGTCTGCTTGCGATGGTAAGGAACATCGAAGCGGCACTTGGGGGTCTGATGCCGCATTCCAAAAAAGACATCAGCAAAAAGCTGAAATCAGGAGGAAAAGTTGCGCGTGTGGCCGAGGGGATCAGATAGCATTTGTGATCATCAGGAGCGGTTCGTATCGCCCCTTCGTCCACTCAACAGCGTGGGCGAGACGAGATGACGCAGGCACAGCTCGCGCAGGGGACATCGCCTCTGCTCGCGGTTCGCGACGTCAGCGTCGTGTTCGGCGGCATTGTCGCGCTCAACGGCGTGTCCTTCGACATGCACAAGGGCCAGATCCTCGGCTTGATCGGCCCCAACGGCGCCGGCAAGACCACGCTCTTCAACTGCCTCTCTCGGCTCTACCAGCCGTCGTCCGGCGACATCCTGATGGAGGGCGCGAGCATCCTGACGCGCCCGCCGCACCGGATCGCGGAGATCGGCATTGGCCGCACCTTCCAGAACGTGGCGCTGTTTCCGAACCTCTCGGTGATGGACAATGTCCGCGTCGGCACGCATGCCCGCACCTCCAGCGACATCATCAGTGACTCGCTGCGTCTTGCCTGGATTCGCCGCAGCGAGACCGACGTCAACAAGAAGGTGCACGAGATCCTCGCCTATCTCGACCTCGAGGACGTCGCCCACACCGTCGTGTCGGGTCTGCCCTTCGGCACGCAGAAGCGCGTCGAGCTGGCACGCGCGCTCGCTGCCGATCCGAAGATCCTGCTGCTCGACGAGCCCGCCGGCGGCCTCAACCACGAGGAAGTCCACGTGCTCGGCGACCTCATTCGCCGCATCCGCGACGACCGCCACATGACCGTGCTCCTGGTCGAGCACCACATGGGCCTCGTGATGTCGATCGCCGACCACGTCGTCGCACTGAATTTCGGCAAGAAGCTCGCGGAAGGCACGCCCGCCCAGGTGCAGGTGGATCCCGACGTCATCAAGGCCTATCTTGGGAGCAAGGACCAATGACGACGCTGCTCAACGTCAAGGATCTGCGCGCCTATTACGGCCAGGTCCAGGCGCTCCACGGCTTGTCCTTCTCGCTCAGCGAGGGATCGCTGACCACGCTGCTCGGCGCCAACGGCGCCGGCAAGACCACCACGCTGCGCGCGATCTGCAACATGGTGCGCTCGACCGGCGGCATCGAGTTCGACGGCAAGCCGCTGAACAACCGCTCCACCGAGAGCATCGTGCGGTTCGGCATCGCCCATGTGCCGCAGGGCCGCGGCACCTTCACCACCATGACGGTGGAGGAAAACCTCCAGTTAGGGGCCATCACCCGCAAGGACAATGCCGGCATCGTCTCCGACATCGAGCGGATGTATGCGCATTTCCCGGTGCTCAAGCAGCGGCATACGCAGCAGGCCGGCACGCTCTCGGGCGGCGAGCAGCAGATGCTCGCGGTCGCCCGCGCCCTGATGCTGCGGCCGCGGCTGATGCTGCTGGACGAGCCCTCCTTCGGCCTGGCGCCGCTGGTGGTGCGCGACCTGTTCGGCATCCTCGGCAAGATCAACCGCGAGGACAAGGTGTCGATCCTGGTGGTCGAGCAGAACGCCCAGCTCGCGCTCGAGCTTGCCGACCAGGCCTATGTGATCGAGACCGGCCGCATCGTGATGTCGGGCAACGCCAAGGACATCGCGAACAACGAAGAAATCCGCAAATCCTATCTGGGTTACTGAGGAGCCGGCACGATGGAGCTGTTTACCAACCAGGTGCTGGCCGGGATCGCTACGGGCGCGATCTACGCCTGCATGGCGCTCGCCGTGGTCATGATCTACCAGGCGATCGACCATCTCAACTTCGCGCAAGGCGAGATGGCAATGTTCTCGACCTTCATCTCCTGGCAGCTGATGCAATGGGGCATCCCCTATTGGGCTGCCTTCATCCTGACGCTGGCGTTCTCCTTCGTCGGCGGCATCGCGATCGAGCGCATCCTGTTCAAGCCGCTGGCGAAGGCGCCGGTGCTGACCAACGTCGCCGGCTTCATCGCGCTGTTCGCGATCATCAACTCCTCGGCCGGCCTGATCTGGGACTTCACCATCAAGCAATATCCGACCCCGTTCGGCTCCTCACCGTTCCTCGGCAGTCAGCTGATCTCGACCCACCAGGCCGGCATGATCGGCGTGACCGTGCTGCTGCTGCTCGGCCTCTACTTCTTCTTCCAGTACACCAAGATCGGCCTCGCCATGCGCGCGGCCGCTTCCGTGCCTGAATCGGCCCGGCTGGTCGGCATCAACACGAGCTGGATGATCGCGCTCGGCTGGGGCATGGCGACCGCGATCGGCTCGATCGCCGGCATGCTGATCGCCCCGGTCGTCTTCCTCGAGCCCAACATGATGGGCGGCGTGCTGATCTACGGCTTCGCCGCCGCGGTGCTCGGCGGACTGACCAGCCCGTTCGGCGCCGTGGTCGGCGGCTTCCTGGTCGGCGTCTTCGAGAACCTCGCCGGCACCTACATTCCCGGCGTCGGCAACGAGCTGAAACTTCCGATCGCGCTCGCGCTGATCATCTCCGTCCTGGTCGTCAAACCCGCTGGCCTGTTCGGCCGGCACATCGTCAAGCGAGTTTGATCATGAGCGCTGCAGAAGACGTCGTTGCAGAAGGCCACCAGGCGGTCGAGGCCGTTCCGAAGCGGGCCATGACGCTCGGCACCGGCACCTCGCTGGTGGTGCTTGCCGCACTGATCATCATGCCTGTCTTCGTCAAGAACTTCATCATTTTCCAGATGACGATGCTCCTGATCTACGGGCTCGCGGTGCTGGCGCTGAACATCCTGACCGGCGGCTCCGGCCAGTTCTCGCTCGGCCAGAGCGCGTTTTACGCCGTCGGCGCCTATACGACCGCGGTGCTGATGGAGCATTTCAACGTCAACTACGCGCTGACCTTGCCGATCGCCGGCGTGGTCTGTTTCGGCTTCGGCTTCCTGTTCGGGCAGCCGGCGCTGCGGCTCTCCGGCGTCTACCTCGCGCTCGCGACCTTCGCGCTCGCCACCGCAATGCCGCAGCTCTTGAAGCTGAACTTCCTCGAGCACTGGACCGGCGGCGTGCAGGGCCTCGTCGTCACCAAGCCCGATGCGCCGTTCGGCCTGCCGATGTCGCAGGACATGTGGCTCTACTATTTCTCGCTCGCCGTCGTGATCGCAATCTACATTTTCTCGGTCAACCTGCTGCGCTCCCGTTCGGGCCGCGCCTTCATGGCGATCCGCGACAACGAGATCGCGGCTTCCGCCATGGGCGTCGACGTCGCGCTGTACAAGACACTGGCCTTCGGCGTGTCCGCCGCCATCACCGGCATCGCCGGCTCGCTCGGCGCCATCGCGGTGCAGTTCGTCGCGCCCGACAGCTACACCATCACGCTCGCGATCTCGCTGTTCCTCGGCATGGTCGTCGGCGGCGTGGGCTGGCTGCCCGGCTCGATCGTCGGCGCCGCCTTCATCATCTTCGTGCCGAACATGGCGGAGGGCATCTCCAAAGGCCTCTCCGGCGCGGTGTTCGGCGTACTCCTGTTCCTCGTCATCTACCTCGTGCCGCACGGCGCAAGGCAGGTCGCGATCCTGGGCCAGCAACTTGTCGGCCGGCTCAGAAAGAACTGAAAACCCGTTTAATTGAGCTAAGGAGACCCGAATTGTTTTTTGAAAGAACACTGCGAACCGCTGCGCTGGTCACGGCAACGGCGGTCATCACTCTCGGCTCCGGCGCCGCACTCGCCCAGAAGAAATATGACACCGGCGCGTCCGATACCGAGATCAAGATCGGCAACATCATGCCGTATAGCGGTCCGGCATCGGCCTATGGCATCATCGGCAAGACCGAAGAAGCCTACTTCAAGATGATCAACGACAAGGGCGGCATCAACGGCCGCAAGATCAACTTCGTCACCTATGACGACGCCTACTCGCCGCCGAAGGCCGTCGAGCAGGTCCGCAAGCTGGTCGAGAGCGACGAGGTGCTCGCCGTATTCAACCCGCTCGGCACGCCGTCGAACAGCGCGATCCAGAAGTATTTGAACGCCAAGAAGATCCCCCAGCTCTTCGTCGCCACCGGCGCCACCAAGTGGAACGATCCGAAAAACTTCCCCTGGACCATCGGCTGGCAGCCCTCCTACCAGAGCGAAGCGCAGATCTATGCGAAATGGCTGTTGAAGGAGAAGCCGGACGCGAAGATCGCGATCCTCTATCAGAATGACGATTTCGGTAAGGATTACCTCAAGGGCACCAAGGACGGCCTCGGCGCCAAGGCCTCATCCATGATCGTCATGGAGGAGAGCTATGAGGTCTCCGAACCCTCGATCGACGGACACATCGTCAAGATCAAGGCCGCCAATCCGGACGTCCTCGTGATTTACACCACGCCGAAATTCGGCGCCCAGACCATCAAGAAGACCGCCGAGCTGAGCTGGAAGCCGCTCCAGATCATCACCAACGTGTCGGCCTCGGTCGGCAGCGTGATGAAGCCGGCCGGCTTTGAGGCCTCGCAGGGCGTGCTGTCGGCAGCCTATGCCAAGGATGGCGCCGATCCGCGCTGGAACGACGACCCCGGCATGAAGAAGTGGGCCGAGTTCCTCGACAAGTACGTGCCTGGTGCCGACAAGACCGACACCAGCGTGGTCTATGGCTATGGCGCAGCGCAGACGCTGGCCAAGGCACTGGAGATGTGCGGCGACGATCTCACCCGCGCCAATCTCATGAAGCAGGCCGCAAGCCTGAAGGACTTCGCGCCGGACACGCTGCTGCCCGGCGTCAGGATCAATACCAGCGCGACCGATTTCGCGCCAATTTCCCAGCTCCAGATGCAGCGCTTCAAGGGCGAGAAATGGGAACCGTTCGGCGAGATCCTGAGCGGCGACGTCGCTCCGGAATAATGCGCTGACGCGATAGTCCCGGCCAACGAGCCCCCGCGAGCGATCGCGGGGGCTTTTTGTTGACGTGACGCGTCAATCTTGTTCAATGCGGCGCCGATCCAGCCCGGGGTGGGAGAAAGATGACTGCCGTTCGATTTCAGGTTGCGGCCCCTTTGGCCGCATTCGTGTTGTGCACTGCGATGAGCGGCCCAGCACTGGCGCAGAAGAAATACGACAGCGGCGCTTCCGATACCGAGATCAAGATCGGCAACATCATGCCCTACAGCGGCCCGGCTTCCGCCTATGCCGCGATCGGCAGGGCCGAGGAAGCCTATTTCAACAAGATCAATGCCGAGGGCGGCATCGGCGGCCGCAAGATCACGTTCATCTCCTACGACGACGGCTATTCGCCGCCGAAGACGGTGGAGCAGGCCCGCAAGCTGGTCGAGAGCGACGGGGTGCTGCTGATCTTCGGCTCGCTCGGCACCTCCACCAACGGCGCGATCCGCAAATACATGAACGAGAAGAAGGTGCCGCAATTGTTCGTGGCGAGCGGTGCTTCGAAGTGGAACGATCCGAAGCAATATCCCTGGACCATGGGCTGGCAGCCGAGCTACGCGAGCGAGGCGCGCATCTACGCCAAGTACATCATGAAGGAGAAGCCGGACGGCAAGATCGGCGTGCTCTACCAGAACGACGATTTCGGGAAGGACTATCTGAAGGGGCTGAAGGACGGCCTCGGGCCCGAGGCCTCGATGATCGTGCTGGAAGATGGCTACGACACTTCGGAGCCGGCAATCGACGAGCACGTCGTGAAGCTGAGGGCTTCAGGCGCCGACATCCTCATCAGCATCACCACGCCAAAATTTGCTGCCCAGGCGATCAAGAAGGCGGCCGAGATCAACTGGCATCCGGTCCACATCATCTCCAACGTCTCGGCCTCGGTCGGCGGCGTGCTCGAGCCGGCAGGGCTCGAAATCTCGCAAGGCATCCTGTCGGCGAGCTACACCAAGGATGGCTCCGACCCGCAATGGAACGCCGATGACGGCATGAAGAAGTTCTATACCTTCCTCGCGCAATACGATCCCAAGGCCAACAAGCTCGATGCCGGCGTGGTGTTCGGCTATGCGGCGGCCCAGACCATGGTGAAGGTACTGCAAATGTGCGGCGACGACCTCACCCGTGAGAACGTCATGAAGCAGGCCGCCAGCCTGAAGGATTTCGAACCCGACACATTGTTGCCCGGCATCAAGATCAACACCGCAGCCGATAATTTCGCCCCGATCGAGCAGCTCCAGATGATGCGGTTCAAGGGCCGGAAATGGGAGCTGTTCGGGGACATCATCTCGAGCGAGCTCGGCCATTGAGCTCTTTGGGCAGAGCGCAATTTGAGGTCAGGCTGAAATAGCAGCGCAACTCATGATCGAAGCAATGACGCGAGGGACTGAATCTCACTAGCCGGAAGATTCCGCTCCGCATCGATCAAATTGCGCCGGCTGCGACATTCGCGGAGGCGTTTTTCTTGCTGGCCGGACGGGAAGGGTATTCAATGTGTGCAGGAGCGACGCGAACGTGCGCTCCCAATCAAAAAAAACGACACATTGAAACGGACCAAGGGAGATCAAGATGCCTGCAATGCATGTGCGGCTGGGGGCCCTTGCGGCCGCCCTCGCGCTGGCTGTTGCCTTTTCCACCGCGGCGTCAGCGCAAAAGAAATACGACACCGGCGCGTCCGACACCGAGATCAAGATCGGCAATATCATGCCCTATAGCGGCCCCGCTTCGGCCTATGGCGTGATTGGCAAGACCGAGGAAGCCTACTTCAGGAAGATCAATGCGGAAGGCGGCATCAACGGCCGCAAGATCAACTTCATCAGCTACGACGATGCCTACTCGCCGCCGAAGACGGTTGAGCAGGCGCGCAAACTCGTCGAAAGCGACGAAGTGCTCCTGATCTTCCAGTCGCTGGGCACGCCGTCGAATTCCGCGATCCAGAAATACATGAACTCGAAGAAGGTGCCGCAGCTGTTCGTCGCTACCGGCGCCACCAAGTGGAACGATTCGCAGAACTTCCCCTGGACCATAGGTTGGCAGCCCAACTACCAGAGCGAGGCACGCATCTACGCCAAGTATATCCTGCAGAACAAGCCGAACGCCAAGATTGCCATCCTCTATCAGAACGACGATTACGGCAAAGACTACCTGAAGGGCATGAAGGAGGGACTTGGCGCCAAGGCGGTTTCGATGATCGTCGCCGAAGAGAGCTACGAGACGTCCGAGCCAACCATCGACTCCCACATCGTGACGCTGAAGGCAACCGGCGCCGATGTCTTCTTCAACATCACCACGCCAAAATTCGCCGCCCAGGCGATCAAGAAGAACGCCGAGATCGGCTGGCATCCGATGCACTTTCTCAACAACGTCTCGGTTTCGATCGGCAGCGTGATGAAGCCGGCCGGCTTCGAGGCCTCGCAGGGCATCGTCTCCTCGAACTACTACAAGGATCCGACCGATCCGCAGTGGAAGGACGATCCGGCGATGAAGGCCTGGAATGAGTTCCTCGACAAATACTATCCCGAAGCCAACCGCGCGGATTCGGCGGTGATGTACGGTTACATCGTCGCCCAGGGCCTTGTGCACGTGCTCAAGGCGTGCGGTGACGATCTGACGCGTGCGAACGTCATGAAGCAGGCGGCCAGCATCAAGGACTTCGAACCTGCCGGCCTCTTGCCGGGCATCAAGGCCAATACGGGCCCCACCGACTTTGCTCCGCTGTCCCAGTTGCAGCTCATGCGCTTCAAGGGAGAAAGCTGGGAGCTGTTCGGCGACGTCCTCAGCGGTGACGTCAGCGGCTGAGGACAGCACAGCCCCAGGGTGACTACCAAAAGAGGTGACTACTAAAGAAGCAGCCCCTGCGACGTCGTCGCAGGGGCTTTTTCTTGATGCTGCAACGCAAATCGTATTCAATTGCTGCCGCGTCGCCAAGAAACCCAGGAAAAGAATGACGCACACACACCAAGAAAATAGGGAGATAGGAATGCCCGCTGTCACCGGCAAATTTGCGGCCGCGTCACTGGCGCTTGCGCTCATTGCAGCCTCGGCCTCCACTGCATCGGCACAGAAGAAATACGATACCGGCGCGACCGATACCGAGATCAAGATCGGCAACATCATGCCCTACAGCGGACCGGCCTCCGCCTACGGCATCATCGGGCGGACCGAAGCCGCCTATTTCAAGAAGATCAACGACGAGGGCGGCATCAACGGCCGCAAGATCAACTTCATTTCCTATGACGACGCCTATTCGCCGCCGAAGACGGTGGAGCAGGCGCGCAAGCTGGTCGAGAGCGACGAGGTGCTGTTCATCTTCAACTCGCTCGGCACGCCGCCGAACACGGCGATCCACAAATACATGAACTCGAAAAAGGTGCCGCAGCTCCTGGTCGCGACCGGCGCCACCAAGTGGAACGATCCGCAGAACTTCCCCTGGACCATGGGCTGGCAGCCCAACTACCAGAGCGAGACGCAGATCTATGCGAAGTGGCTGCTGAAGAACAAGCCTGACGCCAAGATCGCCGTGCTGTTCCAGAACGACGATTACGGCAAGGACTATCTCAAGGGCCTGAAGGACGGCCTGGGGACCAAGGCCGCGTCGATGATCGTCATGGAAGAGAGCTACGAGACGTCGGAGCCGACCATCGACAACCACATCGTCAAGCTGAAGTCGACCGGCGCCGACGTCTTCATGAACATCACGACGCCGAAATTCGCAGCGCAGGCGATCAAGAAGAATGCCGAGATCGGCTGGAAGCCTCTGCACTTCCTCAACAACGTCTCCGCCTCCGTCGGCAGCGTGATGAAGCCCGCCGGCTTCGAGAACGGCCAGGACATCATCTCGGCCGACTATCTGAAGGACGTGTCGGATCCCGAATGGGCCAACGATCCCGGCATGAAGGACTTTCTGGCGTTCATGGGCAAATACTTCCCCGAAGGTGACAAGCTCGATAAGGGCACCATCGTCGGCTATGCCGTGGCACAGACGCTGGTTCAGGTCTTGAAGCAGTGCGGTGACGATCTCACGCGCGAGAACATCATGAAGCAGGCGGCGAGCCTGAAGGACTTCCGCACCGAGGCGCTGCTGCCGGGCGTCAAGATCAACACCTCGCCGACCGATTTCGCGCCGATCAGCCAGCTTCAACTCGAGAAGTTCAAGGGCGAGAAGTGGGAGCTGTTCGGAGACGTGATCAGCGCCGACGTCGGCGGTTAGCCGCGCTGACACCCACGACGATGAAAACCCCCTGCGCTGATCGCGCGCAGGGGGTTTTTGCTTGCGGGTCGATTATGATCACGCGATTGCACAATCGAATGATGGTAAAGCCCGCTTACGCTTTGGCGCATGATGCGGTAGGCAGGTGAGCGGCGCGTTTGCCGCCAGTCTCTTCTGTCCGCTCAAGGCTTTTCGTCATGACCGACCGACGCCCCCTGCTCCGCGCGCTCTACGACGCCGCCGTTGCCGCCGCCCATCCCAGCACGGTGCTGGCGCCGCACCTGCGGCCCGCTCCGAGGGGACGCGTGATCTGCCTCGCCGCCGGCAAGGGCGCGGCCGCGATGGCCGCCGCCGCCGAGCGGCACTATCTCGGCACGCTCGGGCTCGCACCGGAGCGCATCGTCGGCATCGCCACCACGCGCCACGGCTACGGCGTGCCGACGCGCCGCGTCCGCGTGGTCGAAGCCGGTCATCCCGTGCCTGACGAAGCCGGCCTGAAGGGCGCGGCCGACACGCTCGCGCTCGCAGCCGAGGCCGGACCCGACGACCTGCTCCTGGTGCTGCTCACCGGCGGCGGCTCGGCGAACTGGATCGCACCGGTGGACGGCATCAGTTTCGCGCAGAAGCAGGCGGTCAACAAGGCGCTGCTGCGCTCCGGCGCGCCGATCGGCGAGATGAATATCGTGCGCAAGCATCTGTCGCGGATCAAGGGCGGGCGGCTGGCGCGCGCCGGCAAAAATGCCGCCGAGATCGTGACGCTCGCGATCTCCGACGTGCCGCATGACGACCCCTCAGCGATTGCGTCCGGCCCCACCGTGCCCGATCCGACCACGCTCGCTGATGCGCGCGGCATTGTCGCCAAGTACAAGCTCGACATCGACGATGCGGTGCGCCGCGCGCTCGACAATCCCGCCAACGAAAGCTGCAAGCCGGGCGACGCCGCCTTTGCGCGCGCGCATTTCGAATTGATCGCGCGGCCAAAGCAATCGCTCGAAGCAGCGGTGAAACTCGCGCACGAGGCCGGTTACGAGACGATCGATCTCGGCGCCGACCTCGAGGGAGAAGCGCGCGACGTCGCCGCCGATCACGCCAAGCGTGCGCTCCAGGCGCGCGCACAGGGCAAGCGCGTCGCCATCCTCTCCGGCGGCGAGCTCACGGTGACCGTGCGCGGCCAGGGGCGCGGCGGCCCGAACCAGGAATACGCGCTGGCGCTCGCCGGCCTCTTGAAGGACACGCCCAACATCTCCGCGCTCGCCGGCGACACCGACGGCGCCGACGGCGGCGCCGGCAACCCCACCGATCCCGCCGGTGCGCTGATCGACGCGGCGACGTTCGCGAAGATGCAGGCGCAGGGGCTCGAGCCGCAGGCCTATCTCGACAACAACGACGCGACGACGTTCTTCGAGGCGACGGGCGACCTGCTGCTGCCGGGCCCGACGCTGACCAACGTCAACGACATCCGGGTGATTTTGGTGGATTGAGGGAGCCTACCCCGGCGTCGCTGTCATTCCCCGCGACCCGGCTACGCCAAGGCTTCGCCGAGGTTGAGGTCCAGGGGCGCCGAAGCTTTTAGCGTAGGCGGCAGGCGGGGAATCCAGTACGCCGCGGCCCATCCGTATCCCACCGCGGCCTCTGGAATACTGGATCGTCCGGTCAAGCCGGACGATGACAGCCGGACCAGAGCACGGCCTTTCAGAACTCGTTGGCGATCTTCGAGAGCATTCCGAGCAGGGCTTCGCGGTTGGACTGCCCGAGCAGCTCGTTCAGCCGGGCCTCGTGCTTGGTGGCGACCAGCTTCTTGGCGCGGGCCAGAACGGCCTTGCCCTTGTCGGTCAGCACCAGGATGTGCGAACGGCGGTCGTTGGTGGAGCGGATCCGCGCGCAGAGGTCGCGGCTCTCGAGATTGTCGAGCATCGCGACGAAATTCGGGCGCAGGATGCCGAGGGTGGAGGCGATCTCGGTCTGGTTACGGCCCGGATTTTTCTCGACCAGCAGCAGCACGGAGAACTGCGCCGGCGTGAGCTGGAGCGAGGCCATGCAGCGCAGGAAGTTCTCGAACACCTTGAGCTGCGCCCGCTTCAGCACATAGCCGAGCTGCTCCGAGAGCTCGCCGAGCTGGAGCGCTTCGCCAGGCCCTTCGGCCGCGTCCTTGCGGCCCCTGGCCGCCTCCGCAGGTTTTTCAGCTGACTTTTCAGCGGTCTTCGAAACGGTCATCGCCTCATGCTCGCAATCCCGTTAAGTTCGGGAGGATTGTTCGCCACTCTTGATGTTATATTTGATAATTGTTATGGACCATATCAAATATCGTCAGCGTTTTTCAATGGCTGTGAGCGGACCGTCCACCACAATCGGGGGACCGGTTCTTAATCTTTGAGGGGAGCGTCCGGTCTTGAATACCACCATCATGCTGTTCCTGCTGCAGGACGGCATCACCAATGGCGCGATCTATGCGCTGCTCGGCCTCGCGCTGGTGCTGGTGTTCGCCGTCACCCGCGTGATCCTCATCCCACAAGGCGAATTCGTCACCTATGGCGCGCTGACCTATGCGTCGCTGGCCGCGGGCCAGATGCCGGGTACGGCAAAACTCGCGCTCGCCCTGGGCATCGGCGCCTTCGCGTTCGACCTGTTCGCGGCGCGCAAGGCGCTGCACGGGCGCCTGGTCCTGCGCAGCGTCCTCACCAACATCGTGCTGCCGGCCATCGTGCTGGCGCTGACCGTCTACTTCGCCGCCCAGAAGCCGCCGGTTGCGGTCTGCATCGCGCTGTCGCTGGTGATCGTGGCGATGATCGGCCTGTTTCTCTACCGCGTCGCGTTCCAGCCGCTGGCGCATACCTCCGTGCTGGTGCTGCTGATCGCATCGGTGGGCGTCCACCTCGCGCTGCAGGGACTTGGCCTTTTGTTCTTCGGCGCCGAGGGCCAGCGCGGACCTGCCGTGCTGTCCGGCTCTTTTACCGCCGGCGCGCTGCGCTTCACCGGCCAGAGCATCACGGTCTATGGCATCACCATCGCCTTCATCGTCGGGCTCTGGCTGTTCTTCGGGCTGACACTCTACGGCAAGGCGCTGCGCGCGACCGCCGTGAACCGGCTCGGCGCACGGCTTTCCGGCATCCGCACCACGCTGTCCGGGCAGATCGCCTTCCTGCTGGCCTCCGTCATCGGCGCGCTGTCGGGCATCATGATCGTGCCGATCACGACGCTCTATTACGACTCGGGCTTCCTGATCGGCCTGAAAGGCTTTGTCGCCGCGATCATCGGCGGCCTTGTCAGCTACCCCCTCACCGCCGTCGCGGCGCTGTTCGTCGGTATCGTCGAGGCGTTCTCGTCCTTCTATGCCTCCAACTACAAGGAGGTCATCGTTTTCATGCTCTTGATCCCCGTGCTGCTGCTGCGCTCGCTCGCTGCCCCCGCGGTCGAGGAAGAGAAGGACTGACGCTAAGATGCAGAGCCGGCTCCCCATCCTCATCTTCGCGCTTCTCATGGCGGCGATCCCGTTTGTTCCGGGCATGCCCCCGTTCTGGATCGTGCTGCTCGACAACATCGGCCTCACCGCCCTCGTCGCGATGGGCCTCGTGCTGCTGACCGGCGTCGGCGGCCTGACCTCGTTTGGACAAGCGGCTTTCGTCGGCTTTGGCGCCTACACCACCGCGGTGCTGTCGACGGCCTACGGCGTGTCGCCCTGGCTGACGCTGCCGCTGTCGCTGGTGGTCAGCGGCCTGCTGGCGGTGCTGCTCGGCCTCGTCACGGTCCGTCTCTCCGGCCACTATCTGCCGCTTGGCACGCTCGCCTGGGGACTCGGCCTGTTCTATCTCTTCAGCAAGCTGGAATTTTTAGGGAGAAACGACGGCATCTCGGCGATCCCGCCGCTGTCGATCGGCTCGTTCAAAATGCTCTCGCCCGGCTCGATCTACTACGCGATCTGGGTTGCCGTGATCGTCTCGGCCCTGCTCACGATGAACCTGTTGGACTCCCGCACCGGCCGCGCCATCCGCGCGCACCGGCGCGGCCATGTCGCGGCCGAAGCGTTCGGCGTGCACACGCCGCGGGCGAAAATGCTGGTGTTCATCCATGCCGCCGTGCTCGCCGGCCTCTCCGGCTGGCTCTACGCGCATCTTCAGCGGGCGGTGAACCCGACCCCGTTCGGCGCGCAGGCCGGCATCGAATATCTCTTCATCGCCGTGGTCGGCGGCGCGGGCTATGTCTGGGGCGGCGTCCTGGGCGCGGCGCTCGTCGTGGTCCTGAAGGAAGTGCTGCAGAGTTACCTGCCGCTGATCCTGCCGGGCTCCGGCCAGGTTGAAACCATCGTGTTCGGCATCATGCTGGTGGCGCTGCTCCAGCTCGCACCCGGCGGCGTCTGGCCCTGGCTGATGGCGTTCCTGCCCGAGCGCACCAATGGCAAGAAGCCGGACACCTCGCTGATACTGGAGCAGCGCACCCGCTCGCCCGGCCCATCCAGCGTGCTGCTCCAGGTCGAGAAGGTGCGGAAGCAATTTGGCGGCGTGGTCGCGGTGAACAACGTCTCCTTCGACGTCCAGGCCCGCGAGATCGTCGCGCTGGTCGGCCCGAACGGCGCCGGCAAGAGCACCACCTTCAACCTGATCACCGGCGTGCTGTCGGCCACCTCAGGCTCGATCTCGGTGCTCGGCAACAAGGTCGACAAGGCGCCGCCGCAGGAGATCGTCAAGCTCGGCATCTCCCGCACCTTCCAGCACGTCAAGCTGGTGCCTGATATGACCGTGCTGGAGAACGTCGCGATCGGCGCCCATCTGCGCGGCCATTCCGGGCCGATCTCCTCGATGCTGCGGCTGGACCGCGCCGACGAGGCAAAGCTGCTCGCCGAAGCCGCCCGCCAGATCGAACGCGTCGGCCTTGGCGAGCAGATGCTTCAGCTCGCAGGATCGCTGTCGCTCGGGCAGCAGCGCATCGTCGAAATCGCCCGTGCGCTCTGCGTCGATCCGATGCTGCTGCTGCTCGACGAGCCGGCCGCCGGCCTGCGCCACATGGAGAAGCAGCGGCTCGCCGCGCTGCTGCGTGAGCTGCGCGACGGCGGCATGAGCGTGCTGCTGGTCGAGCACGACATGGGCTTCGTGATGAACCTCGCCGACCGCATCGTGGTGCTCGATTTCGGTACCAAGATCGCGGAAGGAACGCCCGCCACGATCAAGACCAATCCCGAAGTGATCAAGGCCTATCTCGGAGTGGCGGCATGAGCGCGCTGTTGTCCGTCGCCGACGCCCACGTCGCCTATGGCAAGGTCGAGGCCGTGCGCTCGGTCTCGCTCGAAGTCGGCCAGAACCAGATCGTCACCATCGTCGGCGCCAACGGCGCCGGCAAGACCACGCTGCTCTCGGCCATCATGGGCATTTTTCCGCTGAAGGGCCGCGTCGCCTTTGCTGGCCAGGACCTCGCACGGCTCGATATCGAGGACCGCGTCGCGATGGGGCTCGGTCTCGTTCCCGAGCACCGCGAGCTGTTCGTGACCATGAATGTCGAGGACAATCTCGAGCTTGGCGCCTTCCGCATCGAAAGAAGCAAGGCGAAAGCGTCGATGGAGCGGGTCTACACGCTGTTTCCTCGGCTGAAGGAGCGGCGCAAGCAGCTCGCCGGCACGCTCTCCGGCGGCGAGCAGCAGATGCTCGCGATGGGCCGCGCGCTGATGGGCGAGCCCAAGCTCTTGATGCTGGACGAGCCGAGCCTCGGCCTCGCCCCGATCATCGTCGCCGACATTTTCCGCATCGTCACCGAACTGCGAGCCTCCGGCGTCTCGGTACTGCTGGTCGAGCAGAACGCGCAGGCCGCGCTCAAGATCGCGGACCAGGCTTACGTGATGGAGCTCGGCGAATTCGTGCTCAGCGGCAAGGCCAGCGACATCGCCGCGAATGAGCGCGTCGCCGCCAGCTATCTCGGCTTCCAGCACGAAGGCGCGAGCGGGTTGTAGACCTGCTTCCTCAAACTCACCCGTCATCGTCCGCGAAGGCGGACGATCCAGTATTCCAGAGACCGCTGTGCTGGAACCGAGACGCCGCGGCGTACTGGATGCCCCGCCTGCCGCCTTCGCTAAAGCTTCGGCGCCCCTGGACCTGAACCCCGGCGAAGCCTTGGCGTAGCCGGGTCGCGGGGCAAGAGCCGGGGATACAGCGATAGCTCTGCCCACGGGGACATCGCTCAGCTCGACTTCTCCCCCTTCAACGCCGCCACCTCCGCCTCAAGCTCCGCGATCCTTGCGTCCCTTGCCGCCAGCGCCGCCGCAACATCGCCAGCGTCGAACTTCTGCGGGATGTGCTGCGGGCAGTTGGTGTCCCACGCCGCGATCTTGAACAGGATCACCTGCTCCGGTCGCGCGCGATAGCCTTTCGGCATCAGCGACTGCGTCAGCGCCTCGTCGTCCTCGACCACGCGCGCCTCGCCCCAGATCTTCACCCGGCGGCGATGAGCGTAGTCCATCACGAAGAGGTAGGCCTTGGGATTTTCGGACAGGTTTCCCTGCGTGATGTATTGCCGGTTGCCGGCGTAGTCCGTGAAAGCCAGCGTCTGCTTGTCCAGCACCTTCAAAAACCCCTTCGGGCCGCCGCGGTGCTGGATGTAGGGCTGGCCATCGGCCGAGGCGGTGGCGAAATAGAAACTGTTGGCGTCAGCCAGGAACGCCGCGATGTTCTCGTCGACCTCGGTGCGCCAACCGCGCTGCTCGGCAAGAGCATAGCCTTCGCGTGATCCCTTTCGGGTCTGGATCGATTTCACCGCCGGCGTGAACGCCACGTCGCTGGCGTAGGTCTGAGTTGCCGTCATCGGAACATCTCCTGAAATCCCGGCGCATCCCTGCGTCTTTCACCCGTGAAGATGGACCTTCCAGCGACCAAAACAATCTGCCCGCTTGACACTTCATCATTGCGATATATGCAATAATGTCATGGACCGCCTTGAAGCCATGCATGTCTTTGTCACCGTTGCCGACCTGCGTGGCTTCGCGCCGGCGGCACGAAAACTGCGGCTGTCGCCCTCGGCGGTGACGCGGCTGATCGCGGCGCTGGAGGAGCATCTCGGCGCGCGGCTGTTGCAGCGGACCACCCGGCAGGTGCGGCTCACCGACGTCGGCACGCGCTATCTGGAACGCGCGCGTCGCATCCTGGCTGATGTCGAGGAGGCCGACGGCTCGGCGCGGGAGGAGCGCAACCGGCCGAGCGGACGCCTGGTGGTGTCGGCGCCGGTCGGCTTCGGCCGTCTCCATGTCGGGCCTGTCATGACCGCCTACCTCAAGCGTTATCCCGAAGTCGCCTGCGAATTGCGGCTGTCGGACAACCTCGTCAATCTCGTGGAAGACGCCGTCGACGTCGCGGTGCGGATCGGCCATCTCGCCGACTCCTCACTGGTCGCGCGCCAGGTCGGCGAGATGCGGCGGATCACGGTGGCGACATCAGGCTATCTGAAGCGTCATGGCGAGCCGAAGACGCCCGAAGCACTGCTCGCGCACCAGACCATCGCGTTCGGTCCATCCGCCAGCTGGCGCTTCGTACAGGACGGCCGCGACATCGAGGTGACGCCAAACCCGCGCTTCACCAGCAACAGCGCCGACGTCGCCCTGCAATATGCCGAGGCCGGCGGCGGCGTGACGCGCGTGCTGGCCTACCAGGCCGCGGAGGGGCTGAAGCGCGGGCGACTGAAAATCGTGCTGGCGAAATACGAGCAGCCGGCGCTGCCGATCCACATTGTCTACCCGACCTCGCGCCTGCTCTCGGCCAAGGTACGCGCATTCATCGATCTCGTGGTGGAGACCGCGGAGTGGAGGTTTGGGTGACGGTGCCTGTGTCCCGGACGCGCTGCAACGCCATAGCGCGTCAAAGACGCGCGTGACCGCGCTTTAGGCGTTGCTGCGCAGAGCCGGGACCCAGAGGGCCAGAGCGTGAGCTGCGGATGGATGGGCCCCGGCTCTGCAGCGCACCGCCGAAGGGGCGCTGCGCTGCGTCCGGGGCACGAGAAGGTCACCCCTTCTTCGGCACCACGCGGAAGGTGCCGCTGGCCCGCGCGATCACGCCGTCGTCGGCCTTCGCGAGGCACTGCGCGAAGCAGATCGTGCTGCCGGTCTTGACCACGTCGCTCTCGACCGCCAGCCATTGGCCGATCTCGGCCGCGCCGACGAAATCGATCGAGAGCGAGATCGTCACAAAGGACGTGGTCCAGCCCGTCGCCTGCGCGCAGCTGTAGCCCATGGCGGCATCGGCCAACGCCGCGATCAGGCCGCCATGGATCAGCCCCCGCGCATTGGTGTGCGGTTTGGCCAGGCGCAGGCCGATGAACACGGCCCTGTCGGTTTTCCTGGAGTAAAGCGGCTCCCAGGGATCGGTGAGGGGCGCCTTGCGGAAATGCGGCTCGAAGCCGGCGGGAATGTCGGTGCTGGCCATGTCTGTCTCGCGTTGGTGGCTGCGGCCATTGAACGCGATGGACGTGACGGATGCATCACCTACAAAGTTTTAAACGGAATCTGCGCGGGTGTTTGAAATGGGCGGCGCCGTCGTCCCACGACGACTGTCATGCCCCGCGACCCGGCTACGCCAAGGCTTCGCCGGGGTTCAGGTCCAGGGGCGCCGAACCACGCGCCGCCTCTGGAATACTGGATCACCCGCCTTCGCGGGTGATGACAGCGTGCCTCTAAAACGGCAGCCCCACATAGTTCTCCGACAGCGACGTCATCGCGGCCTGCGACTGCGTGACGTAGTCGAGCTCGGCGAGCTGGATGCGGGCGCCGATGGTGCCGGTGTCGGGAAATTTGTGCAGCATCGAGGTCATCCACCACGAGAACCGCACGGCCTTCCAGACCCGCGCCAGCGCCTTGGTGGAATAGGCGTCGATCCCGGCGCTGGATTTCTCGTCGTAGAACTCGCGGAGCGCGCTCGACAAATAATGCGCATCGCTGGCCGCGAGGTTCAGCCCCTTCGCGCCGGTGGGCGGCACGATATGGGCGGCATCGCCGCACAGGAACATCCTGCCGAAGCGCATCGGCTCGGCGACGAAGCTGCGCAGGGGCGCAATGCTCTTCTCGATCGAGGGTCCCGTGACCAGGCCGTCCGCGGCCTCCTGGTCGAGCCGGCGCTTGAGCTCATCCCAGAAGCGGTCGTCGGGCCAATGGTCGACATGGTCGTCGAGCGCGCACTGCACATAGTAACGGCTGCGCTTGGTCGATCGCATGGTGCACAGCGCAAAGCCGCGGGCGTGGTTGGAATAGATCAGCTCGTGGCTGACCGGCGGCGTATCGGAGAGGATGCCGAGCCAGCCGAACGGATAGACCCGCTCGAATTCCTCGATCGCCGACGCCGGAACGCTGGCGCGGCTGACGCCGTGAAAGCCGTCGCAACCGGCGATGAAATCGCAATCGATCGTGTGGGTGACGCCGTCCTTGGCGTAGGTGACACGCGGGTGAGCGCTGTCGAAATCCTGCGGCTGCACGTCCTTGGCCTCATAGACCGTGGTGAGACCGGCGGCCTTGCGCGCATTCATAAGATCGAGCGTGACCTCGGTCTGGCCGTAGATCATGACCGTCTTGCCGGTCGCAGCCTTCATGTCGATGCGGTGACGGCGGCCGGAAAAGGCGAGCTCGATCCCCTCATGCAGCAGGCCTTCGGCATGCGCCCGCGCGCCGGCGCCGATCTGGTCGAGCAGCGCGACGGTTCCCTCCTCCAGGAGGCCGGCGCGGATGCGGCCGAGCACATAGTCCGGGCTCTGCCGCTCCAGAATGACATTGTCGATGCCGTAACCGTGCAGCAGTTGCCCAAGCAACAATCCGGCCGGCCCTGCCCCGATGATTGCGACTTTTGTCCGCAATACTTGCTCCTTCCGATCCTGTAGGCTTTCGGCGCGGCTCGCTTGTCGCAGCCGTCCGCGCACGATAATTATATCATATAACGGTTGGGCAAAAAGGGGAGTGCGCGGCGGCACGCCGCGCCAGTTTCCGGCTTGAACGCGCCGGCCAATTAGATAACATGTTAATTAACGAGACCGGGCCATCGAAGCCCGCCGTCAAAAGAGGGAGAGACGCGTGATGAGGAAAGCCTGTCTGGCGTTGCTGCTGGCAGCAAGCGTGAACCCTGCGTTCGCGCAGGACAAGACCTTCGATTTGAAGATCTCGCACTGGGTGCCGGCTTCGCATCCCCTGCAGAAATCGCTGGAGGACTGGGCGGCCGCGGTCGAGAAGGATTCCGGCGGCACCATCAAGGGCAAGGTATTTCCGGCCCAGCAGCTCGGCAAGGCGTTCGACCATTACGACATGGCGCGCGACGGCATCGCCGACGTCACCTATGTCAATCCCGGCTACCAGCCCGGCCGCTTCCCGATCGTCGGCGCCGGCGAGCTGCCCTTCCTGATCTCGGATGCCAAGGGCGGCTCGATGGGGCTCGACGCCTGGTATCGCAAATATGCCGAGAAGGAGATGAAGGACGTCAAATACTGCCTCGCCTTCGTCCACTCGCCGTCCTCGTTCCACTCCCGCACCAAGAAGATCGTGATGCCGGAGGACGTGAAGGGCCTGAAGATCCGCCCCGCCCACGCCACCATGGCGAATTTCGTCACCTCGCTCGGCGGCACCAATGTGCAGTCCTCCGCGCCCGAAGTGCGCGACATCATCGAGCGCGGCGTCGCCGACGGCGTCACCTTCCCCTGGGGCTCGCTGGTGCTGTTCGGCATCGACAAGGTGACCAAGTACGACATGGAGGCGCCGCTCTACACCACGACCTTCGTGTTCGTGATCAACAAGGACAAGTACAATGCGATGTCCGACAAGCAGAAGGCCGCGATCGACAAGAACTGCACGATCGAGATGGCGGGCATGGTCGGCGAGTACTGGGGCAAGTTCGAGGACGCCGGCATCGACAAGGTCAAGGCGGAATCCGGTCACGAAGTCTACAAGCTGACACCCGAGCAGACCGCCGCCTGGAAGAAGGCCGCCGAGCCGCTGGTCAAGACCTGGTCCGATGGCGCCAAGAAGGCCGGCACTGACCCGGACGCAGCACTCGCGGACCTCAAGGCCTCGCTGAAGAAGTACAACGCGCTGGCGGAGTGACGCTCAGTTGCAACCACGCGCTCGCTGCACCTCTCCCGCTTGCGGGGGAGGTCGGCGCGAAGCGCCGGGTGGGGGCTCTCTCCACATTGGGATTGTTCATTGCGGAGACACCCCCACCC
>NZ_JARWCR020000036.1:0-87836 GCF_029846695.2 Bradyrhizobium nivariense
ACCTTCCGCAGCGGATGGTTCGCTGGCACCCGCTTATCGGGCGCGATGTACGAAAACAGGCCGCCCTGGTCCTTAAACCTGCCGCGCATGATCGCCTCTGACGATTCGAGATGGATAAAGTGAATCATCAAGCCCCCTCCGTGGCGAGGGGGTTCTTCAGCAGACTGCTAACGCGCAAGCACCGACGCATCGGTCCCCGCGCCGAGATATTGCAGCCAGTTCCGAAACAATGCCGCCGCCGCGCTACCGGCCGCGATATCGGCGCGTAAATTCAGCGCAGGCAGTTCGTTGCTGAGTGCGGGGTGGCGCTGGTGCCTTGCCTGTTTCTCGAAGCGGGCAAGCTTCTCCTCCGTCACTGCGTCAAAATAGCTCACGGGCAGCTGCGGATAATTGTCGCGCTCCCGCGCGAGATAACGGCCGATATCGCGCAGATATTCGCGCTGAAGCGACAGCGCGTCGTATTCCGGGTGGCCCTGGAAGAACACGAATTGGCTGGCATATTGTCGGACGAAGATATCGACGCCGGCCTTCGCCGAACGCGTCAGCACCTGATAGCCGGCCTGCGCGAGGTCGCTCTCGGCGATCTCGTTGAGACGCGAATGCGAGACCTTGAGGGGCGCAGGCGCGGCGCGCGTCAGCGGATCGCTGGTCACGGCTTCGCAGTCGAAAATGCCGTGACATTTGGCCGGCAGCCGCCGCCGTTCGATGCGGTCGAGATGCAGCACCGCGGCGTGCGCGGCGAGGCACGACCAGATCGTCGAGCGCGTGTTGACCTTGGCCCAGTCGATCAGCTCGGTGAGATCGCGCCAGTACGGTTCCTGGTCGAGCTCGGGCGCAACCGGCTCGGCGCCGGTCACGATCAGCCCGTCGAACTTGTGGCGCGTGAGCTCGGCGAGCTCCGAATATTCGCTCTCGACATGCCACTTCGCTTCCGGCGAGCGCTTTACCGAGGGCAACGAGAAGCAGTGGAAGCGGATGCGGCGCGGACCTGCTGCGGTCTGGAGCAGCTTCATGAACTGCCGTTCGGTCGCCTTCAGCGCCGGATCCGGCATGTTGTTGATCAACCCGATGGTGAGCTCGGCGCCGCCGCGCTCGCGCGCCAGATCGCCCTCTCCCGGCACCAGCGCCGGGCTCGATATGCCTTGATCCCTGTCGATCAAGATCGTCATCGGCGCTGCCGCCTACTCCGCGGCCTGGAGGCGCGCGGACGGGCAGGCCTTTTCCAGCGCCTGGTCGAGGTCCTCGATGATATCGGCGAAATGTTCGATGCCGATCGAGAGGCGGATCGTTTCCGGCAAAACGCCGGCGACGCGCTGCTGCTCCGCCGACATCTGCCGATGCGTGGTCGAGGCCGGATGGCAGGCCAGCGACTTGGCATCGCCGATATTGACGAGGCGCGTGATCAGCTTCAGCGCATCATAGAAGGACTTGCCGGCTTCCATGCCGCCCTTGATGCCGAAGGTGAACAGGGAGGACGCGTTGCCGTCCAGATATTTCTGCACCAGTGGATAATAGGGACTGTCCGGGAAGCCAGTGTAATTGACCCAGGCGACGCGCGGGTCGTTGCGCAGGAATTCGGCGACCTTGCGGGCGTTCTCGACATGGCGCTCCATCCGCAGCGCCACGGTCTCGATGCCCTGGAGCAGCAGGAAGGCGTTGAACGGCGACAGCACCGAACCCATGGTGCGCTGATAGACGCTGCGCGCGCGCTCGATATAGGCGGTCTTGCCGAAGCGCTCGGCATAGACAAGGCCGTGGTAGGACGCGTCCGGTTTGTTGTAGCCGGGGAAGCGATCGGCGTATTTCGCCCACGGGAAATTTCCGGAATCGACGATGGCGCCACCGAGCGTCGTGCCGTGGCCGCCCAGAAACTTGGTGAGCGAGTGGACAGCGATGTCGGCGCCGTAATCGAACGGCTTGAGCAGGATCGGGGTCGCGACCGTGTTATCGACGATCAGCGGTACGCCGTGCGCATGGGCGATCTTCGCCAGCGCCTCGATGTCGCAGACATTGCCGGCGGGATTGCCGATGGTTTCGGCGAATACGGCGCGGGTGTTCTCGTCGATCAGCTTTTCGACCGCCTCAGGCTTGTCGCTCTCGGCGAAGCGGCCGGTGATGCCCTGCCGCGGCAGGATGTGCGAGAGCAGCGTATGTGTGGTGCCGTAGAGCTGCGGCATAGAAACGATGTTGCCGCCGTGATCGGCGACGTTGACGAAGGCGAAATGCAACGCGGCCTGCCCGGTCGCGACCGCAAGCGCGCCGACGCCGCCCTCGAGCTCGGCGATACGCTTCTCCAGCACCGCGCTGGTCGGATTGGCGATGCGGCTGTAGCGATAGCCTTCGGCCTCGAGATTGAAGAGCGCCGCGCCGTGATCGGCGCTGTCGAAGGCGTAGGCCGCGGTCTGGTAGATCGGCACGGCAACCGCGTGCGTGGTGGCTTCGGGCTCGTAGCCGGCGTGAATAGCGATCGTCTCGTTGCGCATCGTGCCACCTCCGCGTGGAGCGGGCCGCACTTATTGGCCTGTATGAGGCATGTGCGTTGTCCGCCGTCCCTCTGTTAGAGGCGGGTGGTAAAGCGGACAATAATTCGTCTAGAGATCGAGGAAGTAACCCTAACGGTTATTGGTGAATTGGCCAAAATTCGAGTCAAATTGGATGAATGAAGTTTTGCGCAGCCAGCTGAGTGGTTTCCCTTCTCCCCTTGTGCAGGGGGGAGAAGGTGAGACCTTCGTACTCTATCAGCCCATCTGTTCCCACAGCCGATGGGCGAGCACGCCGGCGCGCTTCTCGATCGCGGCTGCCGCATCGAGTGCGAGGTCCTCGCGATAGCGCCCGGCAATGAGCTGCACGCCGATCGGCTTGCCATCATGCAAGGCCACCGGCACCACGGCGCCGGGCAGGCCCAGCACGTTGATCGCGGAGATGAAGCGGATCTCGCCCCAGAAGATCTCGCGCACACGCTCGGGGCTGACGGTGTCCTCGCGCGGGCCTGGCGTCGGCTTCACCGTGGTCGGGGCCAGCACGACCGGATACTCCTCGAAGAACAATTGCCAGGCGCGGATGTGGCCGTTTCGCGCGGCGGTGGCCTGCATCCAGGCCTTGAGGTCGAGCACGTTGGCCTTGGCCTTCATGCCGCCCCACGCCTTGTGGAAGTCTTCAGACGTCACCTCCAGCATGCCGGCTTCCTGCATCACCATCGTCTCGTTAGTGATGATGTCGCACCAGGTCTGCCAGACGCCGTTGATGTCGGGCACATCGACCTCGCTGACACGATAGCCCGAACGTTCCAGATGATCGGCGGCCTGACGCAGTGCCGTTCGCACAGACGGATCGACGTCCATGTCCTCGGGGATCTTGGCCAGCGCGACCTTGATCGGTCCCTTCGGCTTTGGCCCGACCAGCGGTGCCGGCACCCACCAGGGATCGCGCGGATCGCGCTGGCTCATCACCTCCAGCGCGAGACGAACGTCGGCGACGTGGCGGGCGAGCGGCCCCTGCGCCGACATCAGATGCGCCAGCATCGGCCGCTCGGCGGTTGCGCTTCCGTTGAACGCGGGAATACGCCCCTGCGTCGGCTTGATGGTTGCAACGCCGTTGCAATGCGCCGGCCAGCGCAGCGAGCCGCCGATGTCGTTGCCATGCGCGATGGTGCCGATGCCGGCGGCGACCGCCGAACCCGCCCCGCCGGAGGAGCCGCCGCAGGTGATGTTCGGATCCCAGGGATTGAGCGTCAGCCCGTGCAGGGGATTGTCGGTAAAGCCGCGGAAGGAGAATTCCGGCGTGTTGGTGAGGCCGATGACGATCGCGCCGGCCTTCTTCAGGTTGCGCACCACGGGGGAATCCGACGGCGCGATGAGGCCCTTGTTGGCGGGAACGCCATTGAAATTTGGACGGCCTTCGTAGTCGACATTCTCTTTGATCGTGATCGGTACGCCATGCAGGAGGCCGAGTTCGCGGCCCTTCGCGCGCTGCTTGTCGGCCGCATGCGCCGCAGCCAACGCTTCCTTCGAGAGATCGACGACGACGGCGTTCAGCCTCGGATTGATGGCACGCATCCGTTCGAGATGCGCCTCGACGGTCTCGACAGCGGAGATCGCGCCGGAGCGGATCGCGGCTGCGGTCTCGACCGCAGACCATTGCCAGGCTGGCCCTTTGGGGCGGCGTGGCGCGGACGATTTGCGCGGAGCGGCCTTCTTGACCGTCTTCGCTGCGGCCTTCGCAACCACGCCCTTGCGAACGGTGCTTTTCTTGCTGGAGGTCTTCGCTGTTTTCTTTGAAACGCTTTTCTTCTTGGTCGCCGTCTTCTTCGCCACGTCGCATCTCCTGAAATTGCGCGGCGGACGTTACGGAGAGCGATGTGGCCTGTACAGCAGCGTTTCTGCATGGCGCGCTGGCGGGCGCGGCCAATGCGACGAATTGTCAGCGACCGCCGCCGCTCACACCGGTGGCGGGTTCAGCCGCGCAAAACCCTCCTGGATACGATAGGGGTAATAGGGATAGGGCGGCATCACCGCGCTGACCTCGTCGAGGCGCTTGATCTGATTCGCGCTCAGCGACCAGCCGACCGCCCCGAGATTGTCGCGCAGCTGCGCCTCGTCGCGAGCACCGATGATCACGGAGGAGACGGTGGGGCGCGCCAGCAGCCAGGCGATCGCGACCTGCGGCACAGTGCGGCCGATCTCCGCAGCAATCGTATCAAGCACGTCGATCACGGCGTAAAGGCGCTGCTCGTCCACGGGCGGGCCGAACTGTGCGGTGGCGTGCAGGCGGCTTCCTTGCGGCAGCGGCTGGCCACGCCGGATCTTTCCGGTGAGCCGGCCCCAGCCGAGTGGGCTCCAGACCAGCGCGCCCACGCCCTGGTCGCGCGCGAGCGGCATCAGCTCCCACTCATAATCGCGGCCGAGCAGCGAATAATAGACCTGGTGCGCGACATAACGCGGCCAGCCGTGCCGGTCGGCGATGGCGAGCGACTTCATCAGCTGCCAGCCCGCGAAATTCGAGACGCCGACATAGCGCAGCTTTCCGGCGCGCACGAGCATATCCAGCGTCGACAGCACCTCCTCGATCGGCGTAAATGCGTCGAAGGCGTGGAGCTGGAGCAGGTCGATATGATCGGTGCCCAGGCGGCGCAGCGCTGCGTCGACCGAGGTCAGCAGTCGCTGCCGCGACGAGCCGGCATCGAGCGGGCCATCGCCCATCGGCAGGCTCATCTTGGTGGAGATCAGCACCTTGTCGCGGCGGCCCTTGATCGCAGCGCCGAGGATCTCCTCGGAGGCGCCATTCGAATAGACGTCGGCGCTGTCGAACAAATTGACACCGGCATCGAGACAGATGTCGATCAGCCTGCGCGCCTCCTCAATGCCGCTGCGGCCCCAGGCCGAGAATAGCGGACCCTGGCCACCGAACGTGCCGGTGCCGAAGCTGAGGACGGGTACCCTAAGGCCGGAAGCGCCGAGATTGCGGTGGTCCATGATCGCTCTCCTCTATTCCGCCGGGCAAGCCGCAACGGCGGCCTGTGCCCGGTCAAGCCGAAGGCTCCACAGCGCCAGCACGAGGCCAACCGCCGTGATGCCGGCCGCGACCAGAGGCAGCGCGGAGAGATCGAGCCCGCGGTCGATGGTGACACCGCCGACCCAGGCACCGAGCGCGTTGCCGAGATTGAACGCGGCGATGTTGAGGCTCGAAGCGAGCGTGCGTCCACTGGGGCCGGCGGCTTCCAGCACGCGAAGCTGGAGCGGGGCAACGGTTGCAAAGGCCGCGATGCCGAGCAGCAGGATCAGCACGACGGCAGGGATCTTGACCGACAGCACGGCGGCAAGGCCGAGCAGCACGATGGCGAGCGCGGCCAGCGTTCCGATCAGCGCACGGGCGAGGCCACGGTCGGCAAGCTTGCCGCCGGCGACGTTTCCGATCGCGAGACCTGCGCCGAATACCAGCAGGATCGGTGAGACCGCGGTCTCCGGGAAGCCGGTGAAGCGCGTCAGAATCGGCTGGATATAGGTGAAGACGACGAACAGGCCGGCGAAGCCGAACACGGTCATGGCGAGGCCGAGCAGAACCTGCGGACGGCCGAGGACCGATACTTCCTCGGCGAGCGAGATCGGCTTGTCGCCGTTGCCGACATGGCCGGGCGCCAGCGCCGCCACCACCGCAAAGGCGATCACGCCGATGGCGGTCACCGCCCAGAACGCCGCGCGCCAGCCGAGCATGAGGCCGAACCAGGCGCCGAAGGGCACGCCGAGCAGCGTCGCGACCGTGAGACCGATGAACATGGTCGATATCGCGGAGGCGCGCTTGTCCTCGGCGACAAGGCTGGTCGCGACCACCGAGCCGACACCGAAGAAGGTGCCATGGGCGAGCGAGGTCAGTACGCGCGCCGCCATCAGCAATTCGTAGTTCGGCGCCAGTGCGCAGGCCGCATTGCCCAGCGTGAAAATCGCCATCAGCGCGAGCAGCACGGCTTTCCGCGGCATCCGCCGCGTGGCCAGTGTCAGCACCGGCGCGCCGACGAACACGCCGAGCGCATAGCCCGATATCAACAAACCCGCGACCGGAACGGACACGTGCATGTCGGCGGCGACCTGGAGCAGCAGGCCCATGATGATGAATTCGGTGGTGCCGATGCCGAAGGCACCAGCGGTGAGGGCGAGGACGGCGGGAGGCATGCGTGGCTCCAATGCATGAGACGAGGCCACGCAGATAGCCGCACCGCGGCAAAGTGATTAGGATGTCCATAATCCAATCATTTGTGACATGAATTCAACATGGCCCGCTTCGACACCAATCGCTCCGCCGAGATGGAGGTTTTCGTCCGCGTCGTCGACTTAGGCGGATTCACCCAGGCCGCGCGAAAATTGCGCCTGACGCCGTCGGGCGTGAGCAAGCTGATCTCGCGGCTGGAAGCGCGGCTCGGCTCGCGGCTGATCAACCGCACCACGCGCAAGCTCACGCTGACGGAGGAAGGCCAAGCCTTCTACGAGCGCACGGTGCGCATCCTCGCCGAGATGGAGGAAGCCGAGCGCGAGGCGGCCTCCGGCGCGACGCCGCGGGGCCGACTCACGGTCAACTGCAACATTCCCTTCGGCATGCTGCATGTGATGCCGCTGATCCCGCGCTTCCTCGAACTGCATCCAGACGTCACGCTCGACCTGGTGCTGACCGATACGCTGATCGACCTGATGCAGGAGCGCGCCGACGTCGCAATCCGCGTCGGTCCCTTGCGAGCGTCACGTCTCGTCGCGCGAAAGCTTGGCACCAGCCGGATGGTCGTGGTCGGCGCGCCGGACTATCTCGCGCGATGCGGCACGCCGAAGATTCCGGCGGAGCTCACCGAGCATCGCGGCATCGGCTGGACCTTCCCGCGTACGATCCGTGGCTGGCCATTCAAGCGCGGCGACCACACCGAAGAAGCCGTGCCGCCGCCCGTCGCGCGCGCCAGCGACGGCGAAATCGCCCGCCGTCTCGCGCTTGGCGGCGTCGGGCTCGCCCGCCTCGCCCTCTTCCACATCGGCCCCGACATCGAATCCGGACATCTCGTTCCGGTTCTTCAAAACTACAATCCCGGCGACCGCGAAGACATCCACGCCGTCTATGTCGGCCACACTGCGCCCCTGCCGGCCCGCGTGCGTGCGTTCATCGATTTTCTGGCGGAGCATGTGCGGGTGAGCGATCCCGCGCTGAAACGGGCGGGGGATGGGCGGTGGAGGGTGGTAGTGGGGTGACGAGTGGCGGAGAGAGTGGGATTCGAACCCACGGTACGGTTTCCCGCACACACGCTTTCCAAGCGTGCGCCTTAAGCCACTCGGCCATCTCTCCGGAGCGCACTCTCTTGAAGGGGCGCCGATGATTTTGCAAGGGATCGCGGGGAAATCGGGTGAAATTTCCGTAAGATGTTGTATTTCATAGAGAATATCAGGTGCCACTCTAACGCTCGGAACCGGCCGCCGGCTGAACCGGCTGTGGGTTTGGCGCGACGATTCACTCAAGGCCGTCAAACAAGTCGGGAGGCACCGTGACCATCCGCAGCACCATCGCCGCGCTGAGCCTGATTTCGGGCCTTGCCGCCTCCTTCGCCGTACCGGCCGCCGCACAGGTCTGCACCCGGCAAGGGGCCGACGTCAGCTGTGACGACGGACGGCACGGGATGCTTTCGGGCGATGCCATCCTCTGGCCGGACGGCACGCGCTCGAGCTCGACTCCACATCAGAGCGTGATCATCGGCAACAAGAGCTCGGTGCATGTCGGGCCTGGCGTGTTCGTCGGCCAGGGCAAGGGCATGGTGCCGCTGGACGATCCGAACGCGCCGAACAAGCGACAATGCGCGATTTTGGAGGGGGTATCGTATTGCTATTGAGATGCCGTATCACGCGCGCGCCGGAGACTCCGTCATGTCCGGGACAAGCCCGGCCATGACGAGAGGAAACAGTCGAGCAAACGGAAACGGATGAGTTCTCGGAAAGCGGCCCCTCTCCCCGAAGGATGGGGCGAGAAGAACTAGATCAACCGCACACCCGAGATCGCCGACTTCAGCCAGCGCAACGCCTGCGGCGGCTGCGCGGCGAGCGGCGCCGCTGCGATCTTCTCGGTCCGGCACTTTTCCAGCTCAGCGACGAAATCCGTCGACCATTGCTGGATGGTGTGGCCACGCAGCTTCTTCATCATCGCTTCCCAGCGCATCTTGCGTTCGATCAGCGGCATCGCGGCCGCGACCGCGATGGCGCGCGCCATGCCGTCGATATCATGTGGATTGACCAGCAGGGCAGCGTCGAGCTCGTTGGCCGCACCGGCGAATTTCGACAGCACCAGAACGCCGGGATCGGCCGGGTTTTGCGCGGCGACGTATTCCTTGGCGACCAGGTTCATGCCGTCGTGCAGCGGCGTTACCACGCCGATCTGCGCGGTGCGGTAGAGACCCGCGAGCACGGCCTGGCTAAAGCCCTTGTTGAGATAGCGGATCGGCGTCCAGTCGGCCTCGCCGTGGCGGCCATTGACGTCGGACACGAGACGCGCGACCTCGTTCTGGAGGTTGCCATAGGCCTCGATGGCACCGCGCGAGGGATTTGCGATCTGAAGCAGCGAAATGCTGCGCGAGAACTGCGGCTGCTCGGTCCAGAGCCGGTCGAACGCGCTGATGCGGTTGACGAGGCCTTTGGAATAGTCGAGCCGGTCGACGCCGATCGCGAGCCGCTCGCCGTTGAGGCTGCGCCGCAGCCGCGAGACGTCCGGGTGCGAAGCCGACTTCGCCGCATATTGCGCAAACTTCTCGGCGTCGATGCCGATCGGAAAGACCTCGCAGCGTGTACGGCCATGCTGCGAGATCGCAACGCCGTCCTCGACAACGAGACCCAGCTCGCCCGCGACATAGCCGAGAAAATTCTGGCAATCGTCATTGGTCTGGAAGCCGAGCAGATCGTAGGCCAGCATCGCCGTGATCAGCTCGCGATGATTGGGCACACCTTGCATCACCGCGGCGACCGGCCACGGCGTGTGCAGAAAGAAGCCGATCGGATCGTCGACACCGAGATCGCGCAGCGACGCGCCGAGCGCGAGGAAATGATAATCCTGCACCCAGAACGCCGTCTTTGCTTTCCGGAAGCGCATCAAGGCGCGCGCCATGAAGGCGCTGACCTCGCGATAGCTGACATAGTCGTCACGCGAGACGCGGATCAGATCGCTGCGAGAATGCAGCGCCGGCCACAGCGCCGAATTGGCGAAGCCTTCGTAGTACCCGCCGTAGTGCGCCGCCGGCAGATCCAGCGTCGCGATCGCACCCGAACCCAGCGCTTCGATCTCGGCGAACGGTTCCTTTTGATGACCGTCACGCACGCGGCCCGAGGAACCCACCCAGATCGCGCCCGAATGTTCCACGACAGGTAGCAACGCCGCCGCGAGACCGCCCGTCATGGGCTCATTGGGCTTGCCGCGCGCGACGCGATTCGAAACGACGACTAAATTCACAGGTCGTCCCCTCCTGTTTCATTCCACCCCATTTAACTGCCGTTCATCAATATGGTTCCTGATCATCGTTTCAACCAATTGAAACCAAATTCAGGCGTGCGCGTTGGAACCAGCTTTCTTCACGGAACCCGGGGATTTCACTGAACAAAGTCGGTTTTCGTGGCTGTGTTGCGCAGCACGAATTGCGCGCAAGAGAATTACAAGAGAATTACAAGGGAATTAGAGGTGAACCCAGGCGAGCAATAATGCGACTCTGAGATGTCGATGCCTTATTCCAATCTTGTGTCGTCGAGCAGCCGCGCGAGGAACGCGCGCACATCGTTCGGCGCATCGAAATGGCCGTTGACACCGATGGCGCGGCGGCCGACCGAGAAGGCGAGACCGTCCATGTCAGGCATGATCGCGAACACGGTCTCGTCGGTGACGTCATCGCCGATGAAGATCGGACGGCGTCCCTTGAAAGGCTCGTGCTTCATCAACTCGCGCACGCCAGTCGCCTTGGTGAACCCGGAATGCTTGATCTCGCAGACGAACTTGCCGGGCAGCACCTCGATCGGCGCATTGGGCAGGTCGGCGCGGATCAGCGAGACGGATTCATAGATCGCCTTCTCCGCATGCGGCGCAAGGCGGTAGTGCAGTGCTAGCGAATAACCCTTGTCTTCGAGCAGAATGCCGGGGCTGAGCTTGGCAACCGCCGCAAGCCGCCGCTTCAGCTCCTTGTCCAGCGGCGGCGCGCTGACGGCGTCGGCTTCGTTGTCCATGGAAAGCCGCATTTCCGCGCCGTGGCCGGCGACGGCGCGGAAGACGTCGGGCGCGAAAATCAGATCGATGTCGTTGAGCGAACGGCCGCTGACCATCGCCAGCGCGCCCGCCGTGCGCTCCGTCAGCCGGTTCAGCGTTTCCGACAGACCTGGCGGCACCCACACCTCGCGCGGCGTCGGCATCAGGTCGAGCAAGGTACCGTCGATGTCGAGCAAGATCGCTGTTTCGCCGAGATGCGGGACGAGCGCATGCGGCACCGGGACTGCGTCCGGCGTCTCGTCAGGAATGGTGCGCTCCTGGTTCAATGCCATGTCGTTCAATGCCATGTCCGCCAGTTCCGATTTCATAGTCTACTCCATCCACGCAAGCGGCCGCGCGATTTCTTCGAGCGATTTGCGTTCCGCTGAGACGGCATAGCGCCACGCCACGATCGCGGCCGCGATCATCAGGAATGCCCCCAGCAAATAGCCCGCGAACACGCTCGTGCGTGATCCCGTGTCGATCAGCGCACCGAACAGCGCGGGGCCGATGACGCCGCCGATGCCGGTGCCGACCGCGTAGAACACCGCGATCGCCAGCGCGCGGACCTCCAGGGGAAACGTTTCGCTGACGGTGAGATAGGCGGCGCTCGCGGCAGGCGAGGCAAAGAAGAAGATCACCATCCAGGCGATGGTCTGCCCCTGCGCGCTCAAGGCGCCAATCGAGAACAGATAACCCGACAGCGCCAGCAAAAGGCCCGACGCACCATAGGTGAACATGATCATGGTGCGGCGGCCGAGCGTATCGAACAGGCGGCCGAGCAGTAGCGGCCCGAAGAAATTGCCGGCGGCAAAAGGCAGCAGATACCAGCCGACATGATCGGCGCTGATGCCGTAGAAATCGGTCAGCACCAGAGCGAAGGTGAAGAAGATGGCGTTGTAGAAGAAAGCCTGCGCGATCATCAGCACGAGGCCGACCATTGCCTGTCGGCGATAGACCGAGAACAGCGTGTGCACGACCTCACGGATCGGCGTGTGATCGCGCATCTTCAGCCGGATCTTGGCGAAGCGCCCGTCGCTCGTATCCTGGTCGCGTCCGATCACCGAGCGCTCGATCTCGTCGACGATGGCGTGGGCCTGGTCGGGACGGCCGTGGATCATCAGCCAGCGCGGACTCTCCGGAATCCACATCCGCATCAGCAGCACGACGAGGCCGATGGCCGCGCCGATGAGATAAGCAAGGCGCCAGCCGAGATCCGGACCGATCACAGCGGGATCGAGCAGCACGATGGCCGCCACGGCGCCCATCGCAGCACCGATCCAGAAGCTGCCATTGATGACGAGATCGGTCCAGCCGCGATAGCGCGCCGGCACCAGTTCCTGGATGGTCGAATTGATCGCGGTGTATTCGCCGCCGATGCCGGCGCCGGTGAGGAAACGAAACAGCGCGTAGCTCGCGACGTCCCATGACAGAGCGGTCGCAGCCGTTGCTGAGAGATAGAGCGCGAGCGTGATGAAGAACAGCTTCTTGCGGCCGATGCGGTCGGTGAGCCAGCCGAAACCGAGCGCGCCGAGCACCGCACCCGCAAGATAGGCGGAATTGGCAACGCCGAGATCGAGATTGGAGAAATGCAGGGTGGGGCTCTGCTTCAGCGCGCCGGAGAGCGCGCCGGCCAGTGTCACCTCGAGGCCATCCAGAATCCAGGTGATGCCGAGCGCGAGCACGACGCGCGTGTGAAAGCCGCTCCACGGCAGCGCGTCGAGCCGTGCGGGAATGCTGGTCTCGATGATGCGGTCGGCCGCGGCCGCCGTGAAGACCACGGGTCCATCATTCGGCGCTGGGCTTCGCTGCAATTCCATCGCGTTGTTGCATCTGACCAATGGACATGGCCCCGGTGCGGCATTCCGCCTGCCACCTGCGACAACGTCTGCGGCGAGGGCAGGTTCCCGTGGGAACGGCCGTTCGCCCCGCTGGTTTTCGATGGAGCCGCAGGGAGTTGACGCATGGCTCATGTCAGAAAGACGACACATTCTCGCAAAACGGCGGCGCGCAAGAGCACCAAACGCGCCACACCAAAGCGCTGGTCACAGCGCGTGACGAGGGAGAGCGACGCGCTCGACCTCAAACAAGGCGTATTCAAGCTGACCAGCGCGAAGAAGATCGCGACTTCGCTGAAGCGTTCGGCCGAGCACAGCGCGCGCCGCAAGACCGGCGCCTACCGCTCGGCGCTGTCGATGCTGACGTTCTACATCAACCGCGCCGGCAAGACGCTGCCGCAGACGCAGCGCACGCGGCTGGAGCGAGCCAAGGTGGAGCTGAAGCGAGCGTTCGGGAGGGAGTGAGCGCGGAAAGCGCGCCCCTCGCTCAAGCGTAACGAAGCCCTAGGCCGCCCGGATATTCCCCATGAAGCGGTCGAGCTCGGCGCGTAGGCGGCTACTTTCGGATGACAGCGTCTTGGCCGAATGCAGCACCTCTTCCGAGGCCGAGCCGGTTTCGGCGGCGCCGCGATTGACCTGACCGATGTCGGTGGCGGCGGTCTGTGTGCCCTGCGCGACGGTCTGGACGCTGCGCGCGATTTCCTGCGTCGCCGCGCCTTGCTGCTCGACTGCGCTCGCAATCGATGTCGAGATCGATGAGATCTGGCCGATGGTCGCGCCGATCTCCTTGATCGCCGCAACCGACTCGGCGGTGGCGCCTTGCATCCCCGTGATGTGCGAGGAAATCTCGTCGGTGGCCTTCGCGGTCTGGCTTGCCAGCGACTTCACTTCGCTGGCGACCACGGCGAAACCGCGGCCGGCTTCGCCGGCGCGCGCCGCCTCGATAGTCGCATTCAGAGCGAGAAGATTGGTCTGCTCGGCGATCGCAGTGATGAGCTTGACGACTTCGCCGATCTGCTGGGCGGCATGCGAGAGCTTGCCGATGCGACCATCGGTCTCCTTCGCCTGCACCACGGCGGCCTCGGCAATGCGGCTGGAATCGCGGACCTGGCGGCCGATCTCCTCGACCGAGGCCGAGAGCTCTTCCGTCGCGGTCGCGACCGACTGCATGTTGCTGGAGGCCTGCTCGGAGACGTCGGCGACCTGGCTCGACAGGCTCTGCGTGGTCTCGGCGGTGCGGGTCAGCGTCGAGGCTGCCGATTCCAGCTGCACGGCAGAGGCCGAGACGTTGGAGACGATGGCGCCAACCGCGCTCTCGAAATCATCGGCGAAACGAATCAGTTCGGAACGGCGGCTTGTGGCCTGCTCCCTGTTCTGGACTTCGCTCGCGGCGGCATCACGCTCCGCCTTGGCAACGGCCTGCACCTTGAACTCCTCGACCGCGCCGGCCATCTCGCCGATCTCGTCCCTGCGCCCCAGGCCCGGCAGCACGACGTCGAAATTGCCCGAGGCAAGCTCGCGCATCGCCTTGCACATCGCGATCATCGGACGCGAAATGCCATTGCCCAGCATCCAAGCCAACGCGGCGCCAATGGCGAGGCCGCCGAGCGCCATCATCAGCATCGTCCGCTCGGTGTCGCCAATGGTGGCATTGGCGCTCGCCTCGATGCGCTGCTGATCGGCTGAGAGTTCCGACCGCAGCTCGGCCGAGAGTTTCAGGATGGTCCCTGCCGTCTTGGTCATCTCCCCATTCGACTTGACGATCACTTTCACGTTCTCGGTCAGCTTCGAAAAGGAGGTGCGGTACTGCTTCAGGAGATTGCCGATCTCGGTGACGCGTTCGGTGATCTTCTGGTCGTTGGCATAGATCGAGACCAGCAAGGTCTCCAGGAACTTGATGCGGGCGATCACGCCGTCGGCGGTCTTCGGCTCCGGCTTGGAGACAAAGGCGCTGACCGAGGTGGAGACCGCAAGATATTGCGATGTGATGTCCTTGGCCGTGGTCTGAACGGATGCAAGCCCCGCCAGCGCCGCGGTGTCGGCGAGATCGTCGAACTTGAAGCGGATCTTGTTGCCGACGCTGTTGAGCTCATCGGCCGCGATCTTGTTGTTCTCGCGCGTCAGCGTGATGATCTCGCTGAACACCTTCGTAAAACGCTGGAACTCGGCCTCGAGCTTGCCGATCTGCTCGCGGCGCGCCGCGCCGGTCGTGGCGGCCGTCGACTTTGCGATCGCCACCCTCAAATTATCTTCGGCGGCCTTGGCCGCGGTCTCGTCGTCCGGCGCCCCGGTCAGCGTATAGGCCCGCGCCAGCCCCTGATAGCTGATCAGCTCGCGATCGACCGTCCGCGCAAGGTCCGCTTCCGCCACGCTGGCGCGATAGGAGGCCACGGCGGCCTGGATCCGCTCGAAGCCGAAATAGGCGAAAGCCATGCTGATGGCGAGGATGGCCAGCACCGCCACGAAGCCGAGGATGATTTTTGCGCGAAAGCGCAAGGTGAGCAGCTTCGATGTGTTCGGCTTCGACTTGACGGGCATTCCCCACCCCATTCCATTCGCGGAAAACCAGGCGCAGCCTGGAAGCAGCCCGCTTCCTGACTCGTGAGCACGGTAAGGGGCAAAGGATAAGCGGCGGTAAATTTGTGGCGCCGCAACTGGCGGTTAGGCGACGCGCCTCCCTCGTCGTCCCATCTTCCTTCAGGAAGACGCCAACAACATGCAATCCAGGACCCAGCCACAGGGGTGGTTTGACGAAAACTCGGGGTTACCGGCGTCGCACCAGGACTCCTCACTGGGGTCATGGGTCCTGGCTTTCGCCAGGACGACATTGGAGGTGGTGCGGCAGCGGAACGCTACGCCGCCCGGATATTCCCCATGAAGCGGTCGAGCTCGGCGCGCAGACGGCTGCTTTCGGATGACAGCGTCTTGGCCGAGTGCAGCACCTCTTCCGAGGCCGAGCCGGTCTCGGCGGCGCCGCGGTTGACCTGACCGATGTCGGTGGCGGCGGTCTGAGTGCCCTGCGCGACGGTCTGGACGCTGCGCGCGATTTCCTGCGTCGCCGCGCCTTGCTGCTCGACTGCGCTCGCAATCGATGTCGAGATCGACGAGATCTGGCCGATGGTCGCGCCGATCTCCTTGATCGCCGCAACTGATTCGGCGGTGGCGCCCTGCATGCCGGCGATGTGCGAGGAGATTTCGTCGGTCGCCTTCGCGGTCTGGCTTGCCAGCGACTTCACTTCGCTGGCCACCACGGCGAAACCGCGGCCGGCATCGCCAGCGCGTGCCGCCTCGATGGTGGCGTTGAGCGCCAGAAGATTGGTCTGCTCGGCGATCGCCGTGATCAGTTTTACAACTTCGCCGATCTGCTGGGCGGCATGCGAGAGCTTGCCGATGCGACCATCGGTCTCCTTCGCCTGCACCACGGCGGCCTCGGCAATGCGGCTGGAATCGCGGACCTGACGGCCGATCTCCTCGACCGAGGCCGAGAGCTCTTCCGTCGCGGTCGCGACCGACTGCATGTTGCTGGAGGCCTGCTCGGAGACACCGGCGACCTGGCTCGACAGGCTCTGCGTGGTCTCGGCGGTGCGGGTCAGCGTCGAGGCTGCCGATTCCAGATGCACGGCAGAGGCCGAGACGTTGGAGACGATGGCGCCGACCGCGCTCTCGAAATCGTCGGCGAAGCGGATCAGTTCGGAGCGGCGGGCGGCGCTCGCTTCCTTGTTCTGGACTTCGCTCGCGGCGGCATCACGCTCCGCCTTGGCAACGGCCTGCACCTTGAACTCCTCGACCGCGCCGGCCATCTCGCCGATCTCGTCCCTGCGCCCCAGGCCCGGCAGCACGACGTCGAAATTGCCCGAGGCAAGCTCGCGCATCGCCTTGCACATCGCGATCATCGGACGCGAGATGCCGGTGCCGAGCAGGAAGGCGAGGACCGCGCCGAGCAGCGTGCCGCCGACGGCCAGCATCAGCACCAGTTGCTCGGTCTTCCCGATGGTCGCTTCCGATTCGGACTCCAGCCGCTGCTGTTCGGCAACGAGGTCCGCCTTCGTGGCGGTGGCGCCCTGAAGGATCGCTCCGGCCGAGCCGCTCATCTCGGTGACGAGATCGTCGACCATCCTGGCGTTGGCGATCAGCTTCTCCAGCGCTTCGCGATAGGCCCCTAACAGCGCCCTGGCGTCCTTCAGGCCGGCGACGATCTTGTCGTCCATGGAATAGACCGCGCCGAGCGAGTTCTCTACGAATTTCAGCCGCGCCAGCGCGCTGGTCGCGATCGCCTGGTCGGACGTCAGCACGAAATTGGTCGCCGCCGCGTTCGCGGTCTGGAATTGGGCATTGACCTGCTTGGTGCCGAACTCGATCGCCTGCGCCTCGGAATCGGAGGCGTTGTTGCCGACGTCGTCGAGCTTGTATTTCAGGAGGTTGGCGTTGCGCGTGAGTTGGTTCTGCACCAGCAGCGCGCTGTCACGCTTGGCCTGGAGGACCTTTGCGAAGGTCGCGGAGAAGTTGGAAAACTCCTTGGCGAGCTTGTTGAGGCTCTCCTGGCGCGCCGGCTTCTTGGCGCTCTTGATGGCTTGGTCGATGGCGCTCTTCAGGCCGGTCTCCGTGTCCAGCGCCGCTTTGGCGTCGTCCTCCTTGCCGGTGACGACGAAAAATTTGACGGCCGAGCGATAGGCGAGCAGCTCGCGGTCGATATTGCGGGCGAGATCGGCCTCGGTGACGCTGCTGCGGTAGGACCCGACCCCGGACGAGACCCGCTCGAAGCCGAAATAGGAGAAAGCCATGCTGCCGGCGGAGATCACCAGCACGGCGGTAAAGCCCAGAATGATCTTGGCGCGGAACCTGAGGGTCGGCATTATTGTGCGCTTCGAGGACGACGCGATACGCCCGGACATTCCCACCCCCATTTTCTATTGAGCCGCGATCCGGGGGGCCGCCCCCTGACCTGGCTGGGCAAAACTAAGGCAGAATCGATAAGGGGCGGTAAATTCGGCGCGCCCGCAGAGTTTCCGGCTCTATCGGCCAGGGCGGACCGCATAGGGATATAGAGGCTGGCATCCCAGATCCGCCCGGCGCCGCCTGCGATCCTGGCGACTCGCCCCCCAAATTAACGCAGGTCCGTCTGGATCAGTGACTTTTCCATGACGCCGGCGACCAAAATGCCAGTTGCAAAGTTCCGGGTCGCTGTCTCTAATTAGAAACAATCAAAATCAATCCGGGAGGACCTCAACCGTGTCTACAGTCAAACTGACGGTGAACGGCAAGGCCGTTGCTGTCGACGTCGAGGACCGCACGCTGCTGGTCCAGCTGCTGCGCGATCACCTCAATCTCACGGGAACACATGTCGGCTGCGACACCAGCCAGTGCGGCGCCTGCGTCGTCCATATGGACGGCAAGGCGGTGAAATCCTGCACCATGCTGGCGGGCCAGGCCGACGGCGCCAGCGTCATCACGATCGAAGGCATCGCCAAGGGCGACGAGCTGCACCCGATGCAGGCCGCCTTCCGCGACAATCACGGCCTGCAGTGCGGCTATTGCACGCCGGGCATGATCATGTCGGCGATCGACATCGTGCATCGTCATGGTGGCGAGCTCGACGAGGCCACCGTCCGTCAAGAGCTCGAAGGCAATATCTGCCGCTGCACCGGCTACCACAACATCGTCAAAGCCGTGCTGGATGCGGCCGGACGCATGAAGGTCTCGCAGGCGGCCGAGTAAGCGGCCCGCCTCGAAATACGAACCACCGCTGCCGCTTTCGAGGGAAAGCGCGGTGAAAACAATTCCGGTCGGGAGGACCAGACAATGGGTGTTGAAGGCATTGGCGCGCGCGTCGTGCGCAAGGAAGACAAGCGTTTCATTACCGGCAAGGGCCGTTACGTCGACGACATCAAATTGCTGGGCATGACCCATGCCCATTTCATCCGCAGCCCGCACGCGCATGCCAAGGTGAAGGGGATCGACTCCTCCGCCGCGCTCAACATGCCGGGCGTGGTCGCCGTGCTTACGGGACAAGAGATCGTCGACGACAAGGTCGGCAACCTGATCTGCGGCTGGGCCATTACCTCCAAGGACGGCAGCCCGATGAAGATGGGCGCATGGCCGGCGATGGCGCCGGAGACGGTGCGCTTCGTCGGTCAGGCCGTCGCAGTCGTGATCGCCGAGAGCAAGAATCTGGCGCGCGATGCGGCCGAAGCCGTGGTCGTGAACTACGAAGAGCTGCCCGCGGTCGCCGACGTCCATGCCGCAATCAAGTCCGGCGCGCCGCAGCTTCATCCCGAGGCCCCCGGCAACCAGGTCTATGACTGGGTGATCGGCGACGAAGGCGCGGCGGATGCCGCCTTCGCCAAGGCCGCCAACGTGGTGAAGCTCGACGTCACCAACAACCGTCTCGCGCCGAATGCGATGGAGCCGCGCGCGGCGATTGCCGATTACGATGCGGCGGAAGAGCATTTCACGCTCTACACGACCTCGCAGAACCCGCACGTCGCCCGCCTCGTGCTGTCCGCGTTCTACAACATCGCGCCCGAGCACAAGCTGCGCGTGATCGCGCCCGACGTCGGCGGCGGCTTCGGCTCGAAGATCTTCATCTATCCCGAAGAGATGGTAGCGCTGTGGGCCTCGAAGAAGGTCGGCCGTCCCGTGAAATGGACCGGCGACCGCACCGAGGCTTTCCTCACCGACGCGCATGGCCGCGACCATGTCACTCATGCCGAGATGGCGTTCGACGCCAACAACAAGATCACCGGGTTGAAGGTGAAGACGTATGCCAATTTCGGCGCCTACATGTCGCTGTTCTCCTCGTCAGTGCCGACCTATCTCTACGCGACGCTGCTGTCGGGCCAGTACAACATCCCGGCGATCCATGCCGAGGTGATCGGGGTCTACACCAACACCACACCGGTCGATGCCTATCGCGGCGCCGGCCGCCCCGAGGCGAGCTATCTGATCGAACGGCTGATGGAAACGGCGGCGCGGCAATTGAAGGTCGATCCGGCCGCGCTGCGCCGGACCAACTTCATCACCCAGTTCCCGCACCAGACGCCGGTGATCATGGCCTATGACACCGGCGACTTTAACGCCTCGCTCGACGCCGCGATGAAGGCGATCGACTATGCCGGCTTTGCCGGCCGCAAGGCCCAGGCGAAAGCCGACGGCAAGCTGCGCGGCATCGGCGTGTCCTGCTACATCGAAGCCTGCGGCATCGCGCCGTCGAAGGCGGTCGGCAGCCTGGGCGCCGGCGTCGGCCTGTGGGAATCGGCCGAGGTGCGGGTCAACCCGGTCGGCACAATCGAGGTCCTGACAGGATCGCACAGCCACGGCCAGGGTCACGAAACGACGTTCTGCCAGCTCGTCGCGGAGCGCTTAGGCGTTCCCATCAGCCAGGTCTCGATCGTGCATGGCGACACCGACAAGGTGCAGTTCGGCATGGGCACCTACGGCTCGCGATCCGCAGCCGTCGGCCTCACCGCGATCCTGAAGGCAATGGAGAAGATGGAATCCAAGGCCAAGAAGATCGCCGCGCATGCGCTGGAAGCCTCGGAAGGCGACATCGTCATCGAGAACGGCGAGTTCAAGGTGGCCGGGACCGACAAGGCGATCGCGTTCCCGATGGTCGCTCTTGCGGCCTACACCGCACACAATCTGCCTGACGGGATGGAGCCGGGCCTGAAGGAAAGCGCCTTCTACGACCCGACCAACTTCACCTTCCCCGCCGGTGCCTACATCTGCGAGCTCGAAGTCGATCCCGGCACCGGCAAGACCTCCTTCGTCAACTTCGTCGCGGCCGACGATTTCGGCCGACTGATCAATCCGATGATCGTCGAAGGCCAGGTCCATGGTGGCCTCGCCCAGGGCATCGGGCAGGCGCTGCTCGAGCACGCGATCTACGACGCCAACGGCCAGCCGGTCACGGCCTCGTTCATGGATTACTCCATGCCGCGCGCCGACGATTTGCCCTCGTTCAACCTCTCCCACACCACGACGCTGTGCCCGGGCAATCCGCTCGGCATCAAGGGTTGCGGTGAGGCCGGCGCGATCGGCGCCTCTGCGGCCGTGATCAATGCGATCACGGATGCTATCGGCAAGAACAATCTGGAAATGCCCGCAACCCCGGATCGGGTGTGGCGCACGATCCACGCGGCATAAGGGGAGGAACGAAGATGTACCAGACCGTTTATCATCGCGCGTCCTCGGTTGACGAAGCCGTCAGCCTGTTCGGCAAAGCGAGCGAGGCGCAATTCCTCGCCGGCGGCCAGACGCTGCTACCGGTCATGAAGCAGCGCCTCGCCAGCCCCTCCGACGTGATCGACCTCGGCAAGATCAAGGAGCTGCAGGGCGTTGAGCTCTCCGGCGACGTGCTGACCATCAAGGCCGGCACGACCTATTTCGACATCATGCAGAATTCCGATGTGAAGAAGGCGATTCCCGCAATCGCCTATCTCACCTCGGTGCTCGGCGACCCCGCCGTGCGCTATCGCGGCACGATCGGCGGCTCGATCGCCAACAACGATCCCGCCGCGGATTATCCGGCCGCGCTGCTCGCGCTCGGCGCCACCGTGAAGACCAACAAGCGGTCGATTGCGGCGGATGACTTCTTCCAGGGCCTGTTCACGACGGCGCTGGAAGACGGCGAGATCATCACCGCCGTGTCGTTCCCGGTTCCGGCGAAGGCAGGCTATGAAAAAATGCGCCACCCGGCCTCGCGCTTCGCACTGACCGCCGTGTTCGTCGCGCAGACGAAGTCGGGCGAGATTCGGGTGGCCGCCACCGGCGCTTCGCAGAGCGGCGTGATGCGGGTCCCCGCAATCGAAGCGGCGCTGAAGGCGAATTGGTCACCGTCGGCGATCGACAGCGTCAGCATTTCGTCGAGCAATCTGCTGGCCGACATCCACGGCACGGCGGAGTACCGCGCCAACCTGATCAAGGTGATGGCACAGCGCGCGGTGGCTGCTGCCGGCTGATAGCGCCTCGACGCAAATTTGCCGCGGCGCGCACTTCGGTGCGCGCCGTTTTTATTTTGGCCGTGCGGCACGAAAACCGCTTGCCTCGCTGGCGTGAAGGCGAGAAAAGTTAATCAGCCAATTAACTCGCCCACAGAGGAATGTCGGAGGCGATTGCCGCACCATCGGCAATCCGCCCGCGACCCGAGGAAACAACAACGTGCTCGATCAACCGGCCCCCACCTCTTCCGTCCGCACCTCCGGCCCGCTATCGGGCTTCCGCATCGTCGAATTCGCCGGCATCGGACCCGGCCCGTTCGCCTGCATGATGCTGGCCGACATGGGCGCCGAAATCGTCACGCTCGACCGGATCGGCGCCAAGAAGAGCATGAAGTCGGTCGCAGGCCGCGGCCGCAAGGTGATCGAGCTCGACCTCAAGGACAAGGCAGCGATCACGGAGGTGCTCGACCTGCTTGCGAATGCCGACGCGCTGGTCGAGGGTTTTCGTCCCGGCGTGATGGAGCGGCTCGGCCTCGGGCCTGATGTGGTGCTCGCGCGCAATCCAAAGCTGGTCTACGGCCGCATGACCGGCTGGGGCCAGGAGGGCCCGCTTGCCAACGCCGCCGGCCACGACATCAACTACATCTCCATCACCGGCGCGCTCGCAGCGATCGGCACCAAGGAAGCGCCGGTGCCGCCGCTCAACCTGGTCGGCGATTTCGGCGGCGGCGCACTCTATCTCGTCGTCGGCGTGCTCGCAGCGCTGCTGGAATCCTCGAAGTCCGGCAAGGGTCAGGTCGTCGATGCCGCGATGTGCGACGGCGCGGCATCGCTGATGTCGTTCTTCTTCGACATGACCACGCTCGGCCGCTGGACCGAAGGCCGCAACCAGAATTTCCTCGACGGCGGCGCGCATTTCTACGGCGTCTACGAATGCGCCTGCGGCCATTTCGTCTCGATCGGCTCGATCGAGCCGCAGTTCTACGCGCTGCTGCGCGAGCACGCCGGCCTGACCGATGCCGATTTCGACGCGCAGATGGACCGCAAGGCCTGGCCGGCGCTGAAGCAGAAGCTGCAGGCCGTGTTCAAGAGCAAGACGCGCGAGGACTGGTGCAAGATCATGGAAGGCAGCGACATCTGCTTCGCGCCAGTGCTGACCATGTCGGAAGCGACCGAGCATCCGCACATGGTCGCCCGCCAAGTGTTCGTCGAACGCCACGGCGTGAAGCAGCCGGCGCCGGCGCCGCGATTTTCACGGACACCGTCTGTGGTGCGCGAGCCAGAGGGCGCGGAGATCGGCGCGGTGACGAAGGAGTGGAAAGCGGGGCGTTAAGACCTCCGCTGTCGCATCACACTCCGGGTCGTCCTGGCGAAAGCCGGGACCCATAGCCACAAAACGTGGTTTGACGAAGACGTGGTTTGACGAAGACTCGGAGTTACCAGTCCGCCCACCGACCGCTCCCTGGGGCAATGGGTCCTGGGGGTATGAGTCTCGGCTTTCGCCAGGACGACGGCGGCATTTAATGCCACCGCGTCCCCGTCAACGGCCGCTTACGCTGCCGCATCCACCTTCAACACCCCGCGCCGGATCTGATCTTCCTCGATCGATTCGAACAGGGCCTTGAAGTTGCCTTCGCCAAAGCCGTCGTCGCCCTTGCGCTGGATGAACTCGAAGAAGATCGGGCCGATCGCGTTCGCCGAGAATATCTGTAAGAGCACCTTGGTCTGGCCGCCGTCGACGACACCCTCGCCGTCGATCAGGATGCCATTCTTCTGGAGCCGCGCAAGGTCCTCGCCATGCTCAGGCAGACGCGCGTCAATCCTCTCGAAATAGGTCTCCGGAGGCGCCGGCATGAAGGGCAGGCCCGCCTCGCGCAGGCCTTCGATGGTCCGATAGATGTCGTGGCATCCGCAGGCGATATGCTGGATGCCCTCGCCGCGATAGATATTCAGATATTCCTCGATCTGGCCGGAATCGCCGGCGTCCTCGTTGATCGGAATCCGGATCTTGCCGTCGGGGCTGGTCAGCGCGCGCGAGAACAGGCCTGAGGCGCGGCCCTCGATGTCGAAGAAGCGGATCTGGCGGAAGTTGAACAGCTTTTCGTAGAAGCCGGTCCACACGTCCATGCGGCCGCGATGGACGTTGTGGGTGAGGTGATCGAGATAGAACAGGCCGGCCCCTGCGGGCTGCGGATCGCGGGCGCCAAGCCATTCGAACTCGCTGTCATAGGCCGAGCCCTTGGCGCCGTAGCGATCGACGAAATAGAGCAGGCTGCCGCCGATACCCTTGATCGCGGGGACATCGAGCGTCTTTTGCGCCGAGGACACATCGGCAAGTTCGGCGCCGAGCGCAATCGCGCGGTCATAGGCCTTCTTCGCATCGACGACACGAAACGCCATCGACGGGGCACAGGGGCCGTGCGCGGCGACAAAGTCGTGACCGTGGGTGCCGGGCTCCTCGTTGACGAGATAGTTGATGTCACCTTGGCGATAGACCGTGATTGTCTTGGACTTGTGGCGCGCGACGGGCGCATAGCCCATCAGCTTGAACAGGGCGTGCAGCTCTTCCGGATTGGGATGCGCATATTCGACGAACTCGAACCCGTCTGTGCCCATCGGATTGTCGGCGCTGATCGTGGCCGGCGGTGCATCGTGCGGAAACGGACCCATGGAGCTCTCCCAAATTGCTGCTGTCAGGAACTATCGTTCACAGGGCATGCAATGGGCGTGCAAACGGGACGCTCTTTGGCTATCTTGTGCACGATCTGTGCATAAAACAGGAAAATGGCACATGACTTCCGTGGATGCCTTCGATCTCAAGATCCTGGGCGCGCTCCAGGACGACGGCCGCCTCACCAACCAGGAGCTTGCCGAGCTCGCTGGCCTCTCGGCCTCGCAATGCTCGCGCCGGCGGATGCGGCTGGAGGAGGAGAAGGTGATATCAGGCTACCACGCCGATCTCTCCAGCGAGGCCCTCGGCTTCGGCGTGATCGCCTTTATCCAGGTGACGCTGGCGACTCACTCACCGGATAACTCGAAACGCTTCCGTGCGCTGGTCAATCGAATCGACGAGATCCAGGAGGCCTATTCGCTCACCGGCGACGCCGACTATGTGCTGAAGGCTGTGCTGCGCGACCTGAAAGGTCTCTCCAACCTCGTCAACGACGTGCTGATGCCGCACCAGAGCGTGGCGCATGTGCGCTCATCGATCGTGCTTGACCGGTTGAAGGAAAGCACGCGTCTGCCGCTAAAAGAAATCAAACCCGGCTGAAATCGAGGGAAATGCGGCATTCGTGCTGCGCGTGCGATCTGCGATGATCCGGGCCAATCTACGGAGACTCAGCCATGGCCCTCCAGCTTCGACCGAACTGCGAATATTGCGACCGCGACCTGCCGCCGAACGCAACCGATGCGCGGATCTGCTCCTATGAATGCACCTTCTGTGCGGACTGCGTGGAGACGAAACTATCCAACGTCTGCCCGAACTGCGGCGGCGGTTTTGTCGCGCGCCCGATCCGGCCCACGCAGGAATGGCGGTCGGGCGTGTGCGTGACGAAGCACGTTCCGTCGGACAAGCGGGTGCATTTGAAATACAGTCTGGAGGATGTCGCGGCGCACTGCGCGAGGATACGCGGCGTGCCGCCGGAGGCGCGGTGAACCTGTGGGGCCTGGAATGAAAATTGAAGTAACGCCGGAAGAGCTTAGGTACATAATTCGGTGCGGCGCAGCGCTGTCGCAAAATGTGCCCGAGAAATCTCTCCCAACGTATTGTGGTTTCGACAAGCGGCAGATCGTCGATTTTTCAGATCGAATGAGAGATGAGCTCGATAAAGCTGGCCTGGACATGTAGGCACATAGAGGGCTGGCACCTTAAATAGCATTGATTGGCGCATATCACTCCGCCGCCAGAATCGTCCCCTCGACCTCGCCAAAACCGACGCGATAGCCGCTGCCCTGGCACCAGCCGCGCATGACGAGGCTGTCGCCATCCTCCAGGAACGACCGCTTGGTGCCGCCGGGCAATTCGACCGGCTCGCTCCCGTTCCAGCTGATCTCCAGAAGGCTGCCGCGCTGGTTCTTCTCCGGGCCGGAGATGGTGCCGCTTCCCAGGAGATCGCCGACATTCATGGCGCAGCCGGAGGAGGCATGGTGCATCAGCTGCTGTACCGACGACCAGTACATGTACTTGAAATTGGTGCGGCTGATGCCGGCAGGCGCATTCGCGCCGGCGGCGCGCAGGGAGACGTCGAGCTCGAGATCGTAGTTCTGCGGCTTGCCCTGCTTGAGGTAATCGAGCGGCACCGGCTCCTGCTCCGGCCCTTTCAGCCGGAACGGCTCCAGCGCCTCACGCGTCACCACCCACGGACTGATCGAGGTCGCGAACGCCTTGGCGAGGAACGGACCGAGCGGCACATACTCCCATTGCTGGATATCGCGCGCGCTCCAGTCGTTGAGCAGCACGAAGCCGAAAATCATCTCCTCGGCCTGGCTCTCCGTGAGCATGCCGCCCATCGGCGAGGGCTGGCCGACCACGACGCCCATCTCCAGCTCGAAATCGAGCCGCTTGCATGGCGCGAAGCTCGGCACCTCGACATTCGGCAGCTTGAGCTGCCCGCGCGGCCGCTTCACCTTCGTGCCGGAGACCACGACAGTCGAGGCACGGCCGTTGTAGCCGATCGGCATATGGAGCCAGTTCGGCTGCAGCGCATTGTCCTTGCCGCGGAACATGACGCCGACATTGGTGGCGTGTTCCTTGGAGGAATAGAAATCGGTGTAGCCGAAGACGGTGAAGGGCATGTGCATCGTCACGCTTGCCCGCGGGATCAGCACCTGGTCACGTAATTGCTTGTTGTCGCGCAGCTCCGGATTGTCATGGCGGAGCAACTCGGAAATGCGTGCATGCGTCCGAGACCAGACCTGCGGCCCCTTATGCATCAGCGCGTTGAGACCGACGGCAAAGACGCCGGGATCCCCGACGCTGATCAGCCCCTCCTGCTCCAATTCCCAGAGGTCGAGCACGAAGTCGCCAATGGCGACTCCGAGGCGTGGACTCGTCTTAGCCGTCGAGAACACGCCGTAGGGCAGGTTCTGGATCGGGAAGTCGGAGGCGGGATCGATTTCGATGAAGGAGCGGAGGCTGGGATCGTTGGGGTGGGTTGTCACTTTCGCCGGTCCTTTTTCCTTCTCCCCTTGCGGGAGAAGGTGGCGCGAAGCGCCGGATGAGGGGTTCTATCCGCGAGTCGAAATGAGAGAGGCCTGTTCGCGGAGACACACCCCTCACCCGTCTCGCCGCTACGCGGCGAGCCACCCTCTCCCACAAGGGGAGAGGGGAAGAACGTTACGGCCTGTTCGGATCGAACCGCTTTTCCAGGCCCTTCCAGCAATCCGCGTAGTCGTCCTGCAACGTCGCAGAATTCGCGGCGTGCGCGGTGACGCGCTGCGGATAGCGGGTCTCGAACATGAAGGCCATGGTACCGGTCAGCTTCACCGGCTTCAGCTCGCCATTGCTGGCGTGCTCGAAGGCGTCGCGGTCGGGGCCGTGCGGCAGCATGCAATTGTGCAAGCTGATGCCGCCCGGAACAAAGCCTTGTGGCTTGGCGTCGTAGACGCCGTAGATCAGGCCCATGAACTCGCTCATGATGTTCATGTGGTACCAGGGCGGGCGGAAGGTGTTGTCGGCGACCATCCAGCGCTCGGGGAAGATCACGAAGTCGATATTCGCCGTGCCCGTGGTCTCCGATGGCGACGTCAGCACGGTGAAGATCGAGGGATCCGGATGATCGAAGCCGATCGCGCCCACCGGCGAGAAGGTACGCAGATCATATTTGTACGGCGCGTAATTGCCGTGCCAGGCGACGACGTCGATCGGCGAATGGGCGAGCTGCGTCTTGAACAACGACCCGCCCCATTTCACGAACAGCTCGGTCGGCGTGTCCTTGTCCTCGTAGTTCGCAACCGGGGTGAGGAAGTCGCGGGAATTGGCGAGGCAGTTGGCGCCGATCGGCCCGCGCTCCGGCAGCGTGAAGGCGCCGCCGTAGTTTTCGCAGAGATAGCCGCGCGCCGGCCCGTTCGGAATCTCGACGCGGAATTTGACGCCGCGCGGGATCACCACGATCTCGCCGGGCTCAGCGTCGATGCGGCCGAACTCGGTGACGATGCGAAGATTGCCCTGCTGCAGCACGAACATCAGCTCGCCGTCGGCATTGTAGAAGTGCTGATCCACCATCGATTTGGTGATGAGATAGATATGCGCGGCCATGCCGGCCTGCGTATTGACGTCGCCGGCTGTCGTCATGGTCTGCACGCCCTGAAGGAAAGTCATGTCCTCCTTCGGGATCGGCGCCGGATCCCAGCGCAACTGCGCGATCGGCAGATCGTGTTCATGGCACGGCGCCGAACGCCACAGGCCGTCGTCGGCCTTCTCGAAACGACCCGAATGTTTCACCGACGGGCGAATGCGATAGAGCCAGGAGCGCTCATTGGTGCCGCGCGGCGCCGTGAAGGGAGAGCCGGAAAGCTGCTCGGCATAGAGGCCATAGGCGCAACGCTGCGGCGAATTGCGCCCGATGGGCAGCGCGCCCGGTAGCGCCTCGGTCTCAAAACTGTTGCCGAAACCGGACATGTAGCCCGGTGTGACCTGGGCGGTGCTGCGAACGATCTGATCGGGCGAAGTATTGATGTTCATGACTATCCTCCTCCTTGCAGGGCGGCCCACATCTCCTGGTCGCGCTTGTCGGTCCAGATCACGGGGTCGTCGATTCCCGAGGCTTCATCGAAGGCGCGCGACACGTTGAACGGCAGACAATGCTCGTAGATGGCGAAGCTTGAAAATTTCGGATCCATGACCTCGCGCGTCGCGGCCATCGATTCCTTCAGCGTGCGGCCCTTGGCGACCGAGATTTCGGCGGCGCCATAGAGCGAGGTGACGAAGTCGCGCGTCATCGCGATGGCTTCGCGCACCGTGGCGAGACCCTTCAGCGCGTCGCCGCGGCCCGGCGCGATCGCCTTGGGATTGAAGTTGCGGATTTCGTTCAGCGTCAGCGGCCATTCGCGCAAGTGCGCGTCGCCACAATAGCAGGCCGAGTGGTATTCGATCAGATCGCCGGAGAACATCACCTCGGCATCGGGCACCCAGGCGACGATGTCGCCGGAGGTATGGCCGGCACCAAGCTGCATCAGGCGCACCTCGCGCTTGCCGAGATAGATCGACATTTCGCCTTCGAAGGTCAACGTGGGCCAGGTCAGGCCGGGAATGCTCGAGGCGTCCTGGAACAGGCGGGGGAAGCGGCCATACTCGGAATCCCAATCCTGCTGGCCACGCTCCTCGATCAGCCGATAGGTCTCCTGCGAGGCGACAATGCCCTGCGCCTTGTAGGCGGAGGCGCCGAGCACGCGCACGGCGTGATAATGCGACAGCACGACATATTTGATCGGCTTGTCGGTGACGGTACGGACGCGCTCGATCACCTTGTTGGCCATCGCCGGCGTCGACTGCGCGTCGAATACCAGGCAGCCGTCGTCGCCGACGATGATCGCGGTGTTCGGATCGCCCTCCGCGGTGAAGGCGTAGAGATCGGTGCCAATCTCGGAGAAGGTGATCTTCTTCTCGGAGAGATCGCCGGTGGATGCGAAGTTCTTCGCCATCAGTTCATCCTTAAGTCTTGGGTTATTGTTGTTGCTGTTGTTGTTGCTGGCCGTCGATCATGCGGCGCTTGGCGAGCCCGATCGCCTCGCGCAGCACGTCGATATCGCCGATATGGTTTGCGAGGATCAGCACCAGCGCCGCGTCGAAATCGGCGCTTTGCTCGTCGGTGAAGCCACGATGCGCCTCGACGACAGCGCGAAAGGCGTCGTCCGGCCGCGCGAAGTTGGAGCTGGTGGAGAGCGGCATGCGAGACCTCAATTCAAGCCATTCAATTCAAGCCTTGAGCGCGTGACAGCGCCGCCGCGATCGCCGCGCGCGTCGGATGACGGAAGCGGGCCGCCACGTAGCCGTCGGGTCTGACCAGATAGGCTGAGCCGGGCTCCCCGTCGTAGCGCTTCGCGGCAAAACCCTCCGGATCGGCGAATCCGCCCTCGCCACCGATGCGGATATCCTTCACGCCATCGGGCGCATCGATCACCGCGCCATTGCCAAACGATAGTAATGTGAAGTCCGTTCCATCCTCGCGGAATGCATCCGTCAGATAAATCTGCTCACCTGCGCGCGTTGCAACGGGGGCATCAGGCATCGAACAGCCGGGCCGCGGCCCAGTGCCCCACATGTCGACATCGGCCGACGACAGCGGCGAGTCGTAGGTGCACGGCACCGACAGGCGTCCCCCATTGGCCATGCGCTTGCCAAACTCGGTCTCTTTCGCCAGCGACAGCACCGCCTTGCGCAGCCGCGCTTCCTGATGCGAGTTCGGCGCCATGAAATCGGTCGAGCGCGTGGACTCGCGGATATTCTCGTCCGCCGCCATGCTGCGCTCGACATGATAGCTCTCGAGCAGGCTCGCGGGTGAGGCGCCGCGCAGCACGCGATCGAGCTTCCAGGAGAGGTTTTCGGCGTCCTCGAGCCCGGAATTGGCACCGCGCGCGCCGAAGGGCGAGACCTGGTGCGCGGAGTCTCCCGCGAAGATCACGCGGCCGTGGATGAAGCGATCCATCCGCCGGCACTGGAATTTGTAGAGCGATATCCACTCGAACTCGAACTTGTCGTGGCCGAGCATGCGCGCGATCCGCGACCGCACGTTCTCAGGCTTCTTCTCGACGATGGGATCGGCGTCGCGGCTGAGCTGGAGGTCGATGCGCCAGATATCGTCGGGCTGCCGGTGCAACAGCGCGGAGCGGCCGGCGTGGAACGGCGGATCGAACCAGAACCAGCGCTCCGTCGGGAATTCCGCGGTCATCTTGACGTCCGCGATCAAAAACTGGTCCTCGAACACCTGGCCGACGAAGTCGGCGCCGACCATCTGCCGCAGCGAGGACCGCGCACCGTCACAGGCGATGACGTATTGCGCGTGAAGGCGATAGGCGCCCTCGGGGGTCTCAATCGTCAGCGCGACGGAATCGTTGCGGCTCTCCAGCGCCGTCACCTTGTTGCACCAACGCAGATCGATGCCCGGAAGATCCTGCACGCGATCGACCAGGTAGGCCTCGGCGTAATATTGCTGAAGGTTGATGAAGGCGGGCCGCTTGTGGCCGTCTTCGGGCAACAGGTTGAACTGATAGAGCTGGGACTCGCCGTGAAAAATGCGGCCGACGCTCCAGACCACGCCCTTGTCGACCATGCGGTCGCCGACGCCGAGCCGGTCCCAATATTCCAGCGAACGCTTGGAGAAGCAGATCGCGCGCGAGCCATCGCCGATGCGGTCGGCGTCATCCAGAAGGACGACGCGCTGGCCGCGCTGGGCGAGGTCGATCGCCAGCGACAGCCCGACCGGGCCAGCACCAACGACCACCACCGGATGCTCGGCAGGGCCTTGGCCGGGACGGTCCTGATCGGGGTGGCGGCGATAGCCGAACTGGGTCTTGGCCTGGTGGGTCTTGGCCTGGTGGGTCTTGGCTTGCGCCATGCGCTAACCTCGGCTCTGGTCAGGAGAGGACTGATCTGCTAGATAGTCTCACGTGCAACTATTTTGGACCGGTGCCGGCCGGCCGTCAACTGGAATTCGGAGCGCTCTCCTTGGCAAGGACATCCAGCGACATCGCGCTGAAGACACGGGTGGCCGACGAGGCTTTACCGCTGCCAAAAACGCGGCTCGACCTGTTCAAGTTCGTGCCGTTCCGCCTCAACCGGCTCGCGGCGGAAGTCAGTGCCGCGCTTTCGGTCGAATATCAGGAACGTCACGGCCTCGACATCCCGGCCTGGCGCGTGATCGCGACGCTCGGCTTCCGCAACGATGCCTGCAGCGCGCAGTACGTCGCGCAATGCACCCGCACGCACAAATCCACCATCAGCCGCGCGGTGACCATGCTGCTGCAGCAGGGGTTGATCGAGCGCGTCGAGAACGAAGCTGATCGCCGCGAATTCCGCCTGCAGCTGACAAAGAAGGGCCGCACGCTCTACGAGGAGCTGTTTCCGCAATTGCTGCGGCGGGAAGACGAGATCCTCGCCTGCCTCACCGCGCAGGAGCGCAAGCAGCTATCGACGCTGCTCGGCAAGATCGAACAGAGCCTCGACCTGATCCAGACCAGCGAGGAGGCCGACGCCAAGCAGGCGTATTGACACCTCGCGTGACGCCAGACCCTCATCCTGAGGAGCGCGCTCTTCGCGCGCGTCTCGAAGGATGAAGACCGAGCTGCGACAGCTGGGCCTGCATGGTTCGAGACGGCGCTTTGCGCCTCCTCACCATGAGGATCGGCAAGCAGTCATTTGGCAAACGACCGCGACGGCGGCAAATGCAGCGCCCAGGCATCGACCTTGTCGCTGGCGCGCGGATAGATCTCGGTCACGATCGGATCATGCCCGGGAATGAACCGGTCAGGATGGCCGGCGAGACGCTCGATCGTCTCCCAGCCAACCGCCATGTCGCCGACATTGTAGACGATCGGGAATGGGCTCCGGCGCTGGAGATTGGCGTAATAATGCGCGGCGTCGGAGGCGAGCACCACCGGTCCGCGGGCGGTCTCGACCCTCACCACCTGCAAGCCGTCCGAATGGCCGCCGACGCGGTGCACGGTGACGCCGGGCGCGACTTCGCCGTCGCCGGAATAGAAATTGACGCGTTCGCCATAGACATGGCGGACCATCTGCGTGACGTGCTCGACCGAGAACGGATGTCGCAGCAGTCCGTTGCACATGCAGCGCCCCGTCGCGTAAGCCATCTCGCGCTCCTGGAGATGGAAGCGCGCGCTGGGGAAGCGGTCGAGATTGCCGGCGTGGTCATAATGCAGATGTGTCACGATGATGTCGCGAATCGCTGGCGCCGCGACACCAAAGCGCTCCAGCGCATCGACCGGATTGAGCGTCAGCTTGCGTGCTCGCAAGCCCGCCTCCTCGGCATTGAAGCCGGTATCGACCAGGATGTCGCGGCCGCCGCCGCGGATCAGCCAGACGAAATAGTCGAGATCCTGCGCCGCGCTGTCATGCGGATCGGGCGCCAGGAAATTCATATTGGGGGTGCGGGGCGACATCGTCGCATAGCGCAGTGCGTAGATTTCGTAGGCGTTTCCCATGATTTTGATCTTGCTCTTTTTTCTGGGTGGACCTTCAGGAGCGATCGATCGCACCAAGCCATTGTCCGCCGCAAAGGTCAAACACCAGAGGCCGCGAAGGGCGCCGGCCTGCAATGTGAGACCAATCACATTTCTGTCGCCAGGACTGCCCTAACATCAGGACTGCCCTAACATGGAGCCACAATGTCAACCACAATGGATCGCGTACAATCGTGACCACCCGTTTATTCCCCTCGCAACGTGCCCATGCGTCGCGGTCAATTGTCGCGATAGCGCCGAATCTGCAAGCGGTTGACGCCCTCGTTCCCCGGTTTGATAATGCACATTGCGTAAGTTAAGGTCGCCGCGGCGCAAGCTGGAAACGGCGCCTTTTTGGCTGGACCGCGCTGATTATGAAAATTCGCTTCCTTTTCCTTCTGCCCTTGCTCGTCGCGCTGATCCCGACCGCTCCGTCGCTTGCGGCCGGCGATCGCTTTGCGCTGGTCATCGGCAACGCCAAATATCCGGACGCCGACGCCCCGCTGAAGGAACCGCTCAACGACGCGCGCGACGTCGCCGACGAGCTCAAGCGCGACGGTTTTTCCGTCGAAACCGGTGAGAACCTGACCGGAGACGGCATGCGCCGCGCCTTCGACAAGCTGTACGGCAAGATCAAGCCGGGGTCGGTGGCACTGGTGTTCTTCAGCGGCTTCGGCATCCAGTCGGCGCGGCAAAGCTACCTGCTGCCGATCGACGCGCAGATCTGGACCGAATCCGACGTGCGCCGCGACGGCATCAGCCTCGAAACCGTGCTCGGCGAGCTCAACACCCGCGGCGCCGGCGTCAAGATCGCGCTAATCGATGCCTCCAGGCGCAACCCGTTCGAGCGCCGGTTCCGCAGTTTCTCGGCCGGCCTCACCCCGGTCATCGCGCCGAACGGCACGCTGGTGATGTATTCGGCGGCGCTGGCCTCGGTGGTGTCGGATGCCGGCGGCGAGCACAGCCTGTTCGTCCAGGAACTCCTCAAGGAAATCCGCGTGCCCGACCTGATGGCCGAGGAGACGCTGAACCGCACCAAGATGGGCGTCACCCGCGCCTCGCGGAGCGAGCAGGTGCCGTGGATATCCTCTTCACTGGCCGAAGATTTCTCGTTCATTCCGGGGGCCGGCGGGTCGCGTCCGACAACGCCGCCGCCTCCCGCTCCGCCGCCGGTCGTCGCCAACAACCCGCCGCCGGCTCCGCCCGCACCATCGCCGCCTCCGCCAACGAAACCGGCCGACACGGCGGCTGCTCCGTCACCGAAGCCGCAGGTCGACGCCGCCTTGCCGCCACCGCCACCGCCGGTGAAACCGGCCGATCCCGTCATCGCTCCGAGCTTGGATAGCGGGCCGAGCGCGGCCGCCCTGGCGGAGGATCCCACTATCAAGGGCCTGACGGCCAAGATCGCCGCCAATCCGGACGACGTGAACGCGCTCTACCGGCGCGGCCAGGTCTATGCCAGCAAGGGCGCCTACAATCTGGCCATCAAGGATTTTGACGAGTCGCTCCGGATCAACCCGAAAGACGTCGAGGCGCTGAACAACCGCTGCTGGACCCGCACCGTGGTCGGCGACCTCCAGGGCGCGCTGAAGGATTGCAACGAGGCCCTGCGGCTGCGGCCGAACTTCGTCGATGCACTGGACAGCCGGGGGCTCGTCAATTTGAAATCGGGAGCGGCCAAGAACGCCATCGCCGATTTCGACGCGGCCCTGAGGATCAATCCGCGCCTGACCTCCTCGCTGTTCGGACGCGGGATCGCCAAGCAGCGCAACGGCTCGGCCCAGGAAGGCGCGCTCGACATCGCCAATGCCAAGGCGATGGATCCGAACATTGTTCAGGAATTCGCAAGCTACGGAGTGCGTTGATATTTTTTGAATCGGGGCCGATGCGCCTCGAACCCTCGACGGCCCGGCGAAGACTAATCGAACGGATGCCGCAGGCCGCCTTTCGGGGGGCTTATTGCAGGATTTTGGAATCGCGCCAGCTGGCTGCGCAGGAGGGACTGGCTATGAGATTGGCTGCAAAGGGACTTACCGCAATCCTGTCCATCATCACCGTCGGCGCCGCGCTGTCGCTGACGATCCCGCTGGCATTCGCGGGCGACGACGGCAACAGCAAGAACGTCACCGAGGACGAGATCGTCCGCGCGCTGGCGCCGCCGCCGAAAAAGCCGCTGACCCGCGGCCTCTCGATCGCTCCGCAGGCCGATCCCGCGCCGAGTGCGTCGGAGACCAAGCTGATCCAGTCCGTGCGCGGCCGCTCGACGCGCTCGCTTTCGTCGACCGAGCGTGAAGAAATCGCGTCGGTGGCCATGGACAAGCCGAATATCGATCTGGAAATCACGTTCGACTACAACTCCGCCAATATCAGCGCCAAATCGCTCACCTCGGTACAGGCGCTCGGCCGTGCGCTGACCAGCCCTGACCTGAAAGGCTCGACCTTCGTGGTCGCCGGCCACACTGACGCTGCCGGCGGCGAGGCCTACAACCAGGACCTGTCGGAGCGCCGCGCAGATTCGATCAAGCGCTATCTGGTCGACAAGTACAGCATCTCCGCGACCGACCTCGTCACCGTCGGCTACGGCAAGAGCAAGCTGAAGGACCCGGGCCAGCCGATGGCGGAGGTCAATCGTCGCGTGCAGGTCGTCAACATGGAAAACAAGACCACCGCATCGAAGTGACCACGACGTATGAAGTGACAAGTCGTGATGTGGTGTAAAGTCTCGCTTCCAGAGCGCGTCCCGCAGCCTTGCGGGACGCTGCTTTGTTTCAGGGAAATGCTCTCCATGGGCCGCGTGCGGATGGCCGTGAGCCAGGCCAGGACGATCCGGCGATGAACCTCTCCGAATATCTCAAGCCGGCCGGAACGGTGGTCTTCGTCGTTGCGCTCGGCGTCGGCTATTATCTGTTCGAGCACCGGCATCGCCCCGAGGCCAAGGAAACGCCGAGCGAGGCGCTGGTCATCGTGACGAAGTCGACCAATGCCTGCTTTTCCGACCTGGTCCGGGTGACCGGCTTCTTCGTGCCGCGCCGCGAAGCCGTGGTCCTCGCCGACCAGGAGGGGTCCAGGGTCACCGACCTCTTCGTCACCGAGGGCACCCTTGTCACCGATAATCAGGAGCTGGCGCGCCTGACCGCGCCGCCCCAGATCCCGGGCCAGCCGCAGCGGCCCGGCCCGCAAGGCCCGGTCTCGCTGAAGGCCCCTGCGCCGGGCCTCGTCACCGAGGTCCGCACCATCGTCGGCGCGCCGGCCTCGCCGCAGGCCGGCCCGATGTTCCGCATCGCCGTCAACAACGAGATCGAGCTCGACGCGCAGGTCCCGGCGGTGCACATGCCCAAGCTCAGCTCCGGCGCGACCGTGCGCATCAGCCGCGACGACGCGCCCGATTTGATCGGGCGGGTCAGGTTGGTCGCGCCCGAAATCGATCGCGCCACCCAACTCGGCCGCGTTCGCATCAGCGTCACCAACAATCCCTCGCTGAAAGTCGGCGTGTTCGCCCGCGCCTCGATCGACGCCAAGCGAAGCTGCGGCGTCGCGGTTCCCAAGACCGCGATCGACCATCTCACCGTGCAGGTCGTCAAGGGCAACATTGTCGAGACGCGCAAGGTACGGGTCGGGCTGTCGTCCGAGAGCGCCACGGAAATCCTGGAGGGCCTCGACGTCGGCGAAATCGTCGTCGCCGACGCCGGCTCTTCGCTGCATGACGGCGACCAGATCAAGACCATGTTCGCCGATGAACTCGATCGCACGCGGGTACGCTGATGGCTCTCAATATCTCGGCATGGTCGATCCGCAATCCGCTGCCGTCGGTCGTTTTCTCCATCATCCTCCTGATCCTCGGCTGGGTGTCCTTCACCAAGCTCGCGGTGACGCGGCTACCCTCGGCCGACATTCCCGTGATCTCGGTCGCGGTATCGCAGTTCGGCGCGGCACCCGCCGAGCTCGAATCCCAGGTCACCAAGACGGTTGAAGACGCCGTCTCCGGTGTCGAAGGCGTCAGGCACATCACCTCGCAGATCACCGACGGCCTGTCGGTGACCACCATCCAGTTCGCGCTGGAAACAAACACCGACCGTGCGCTCAACGACGTCAAGGACGCGGTGACGCGCGTACGTTCCAACCTGCCGCAAAACGTCACCGAACCCCTGATCCAGCGCGTCGACGTCATCGGTCTGCCGATCGTCACCTACGCCGCGATCTCCCCCGGCAAAACGCCGGAACAGCTCTCCTATTTCGTCGACGACGTGGTCAAGCGCGCGCTGCAGGGCGTGCGCGGCGTCGCCCAGGTCGAGCGCATCGGTGGTGTCGAGCGCGAGATCCTGGTCTCGCTCGATCCCGATCGCCTGCAGGCGATGGGGCTGACTGCCGTCAATGTCAGCCAGAGCCTGCGCGGCACCAATGTCGACGTCGCCGGCGGCCGCGCCGAGATCGGCAAGAACGACCAGGCGATCCGCACGCTTGCGGGCGCCAAGACGCTGAGCGACCTCGCCGGCACCATGATTCCGCTTTTCGGCGGCGGCGAGGTCCGGCTCGACGATCTCGGCACCGTCACCGACACCATCGCAGACCGCCGCACCTTCGCCCGCTTCAACGGCGAGCCGATTGTCGCGCTCGGCATCAAGCGCTCCAAGGGCGCCAGCGACGTGAAGGTGGCCGAGGCCGTGCAGAAGCGCATCGACGCGCTCAAGGCCACCTATCCCGACGTCGACCTGAAGGTGATCGACACCTCGGTCGAATATACCAACGGCAATTACCACGCGGCGATCTCGACCCTGTTCGAAGGCGCCATCCTCGCCGTCGTCATCGTGCTGCTGTTCCTGCGCGACCTGCGCGCCACCATCATCGCCGCGATCTCGCTGCCGTTGTCGATCTTCCCGGCGTTCTGGGCGATGGACCTCCTCGGCTTCTCGCTCAACCTCGTCAGCTTCCTCGCCATCACGCTGTCGACAGGTATTCTTGTCGACGACGCCATCGTCGAGATCGAGAACATCGTCAGGCACATGAACATGGGCAAGTCGCCCTATCGTGCCGCACTCGAAGCCGCCGACGAGATCGGCCTCGCGGTGATCGCGATCTCGCTGACGATCATCGCGATCTTCGCACCCGCGAGCTTCATGTCGGGCATCGCCGGACAGTTCTTCAAGCAGTTCGGCATCACCGTCTCGGTGCAGGTATTCTTCTCGCTGCTCGCGGCGCGCTTCGTCACGCCGGTGCTCGCTGCCTACTTCCTCAAACATGGCAATCACGAAGAGCCGCCGCCCGGCCGCGTGCTGCGGTCCTATCACAGGATCGTGGCCTGGTCGGTGAAGCACTATTTCATCACGGTGCTGGTCGGCTTCGGCGTCTTTGCCGCCTCGATCTGGAGCATCACGCTGCTGCCGCAGGGCTTCCTGCCGGCGCAGGACAGCGCGCGCTCGCTGCTGGCCCTCGAGCTGCCGCCGGGCACACAGCTCGCCTACACCGAAAAGGTCACCGAGGATATCGTCGCGCGCCTGCGCAAGCGGTCCGAGGTCAAGAGCATCTTTGTCGACGGCGGCCGCGTTCCACCAGGGACCCAGGAGGTCCGGCGTGCGGCCCTTATCATCAATTACACGCCCAAGGACAGCCGCGACATCACCCAGCGCGAGCTCGAATTCTCGATCAGCCAGGAGCTGGAGAACGTTCCCGACATCCGCTTCTGGTTCCTCGACGAGAACGGCCTGCGTGCCATCTCGCTGGTTGTGACCGGCGTCGATGCCAACATCGTCAACAACGTCGCCAGCGAGCTCGCGACGCAGATGAAGCGGATTCCCACCATCTCCAACGTGATCTCGGAAACCACGCTGGAGCGGCCCGAGCTGCGCGTCGAACCGCGCGCCGATCTCGCCGCACGGCTCGGCGTCTCGACCGAAAGCCTGTCGCAGACCATCCGCGTCGCCACCATCGGCGACGTCGGTCCCGCGCTCGCCAAGTTCGACGTTGGCGACCGCCTGGTGCCGATCCGCGTGCAGCTCGAGGATGCCGCGCGCGGCAATCTGAAGACGCTCGAGCAGTTGCGCGTGCCGCTCGGCGAGCACGGCGAGAAGGGCGGCGTGCCGCTCTCCGTCATCGCCGACGTCAAGCTCGACCAGGGTCCGACCAGCATCAACCGCTACGATCGCGAGCGACAGGCCACCGTCGCGGCCGATCTCGTCGGCTCCGCCGCGCTCGGCGACGCCACCAAGAAGATCTACGACCTTCCGGTCATGAAGAGCCGGCCGAAGGGCGTGAAGGTGTCACCCTCCGGCGACGCCGAAAGCCTGAACGAACTGTCCGACGGCTTTGCCACCGCGATCACGGCCGGCCTGATGATGGTCTACGCCGTGCTGGTGCTGCTGTTCGGCACCTTCCTGCAGCCGATCACCATCCTGTTCTCGCTGCCGCTCTCGATCGGCGGCGCGATCGCGGCCCTGCTCGTCACCGGCAAGCAGCTCACGACACCGGTGTGGATCGGCATCCTGATGCTGATGGGCATCGTCACCAAGAACGCGATCATGCTGGTGGAATTCGCCATCGAATCCATTCACGCCGGCAAACCGCGCGACGAAGCCATGATCGACGCCGGCATGAAGCGTGCCCGCCCGATCGTGATGACCACGATCGCGATGGCCGCCGGCATGATGCCGAGCGCGCTCGCGGTCGGCGCCGGCGGTGAGTTCCGCTCGCCGATGGCGCTCGCGGTGATCGGCGGCCTGATCTTCTCGACCATCCTGTCGCTGGTGTTCGTGCCCGCGATGTTCATGGTGATGGACGATCTCGGCGCCCTGATCTGGCGCTTCGGCAAGCGGCTGGTCGTGCACAGCGAAGATGCGAAGGACGCCGGTCATCACGGCGCTGCGCCTGCCGAAGCGATGCCGGGGCCGAAGAACATCGCGCACCCTGCGGCGGAGTAGATTCCGGGCGAGCGATAGGGTGCCCACAAAAATGCAGATTCCGAATGGCAAGAACGCCACCCTCGACATTCAGAAGATCGAAGACTACTGCCTCCCTATTCGTTCCGCGCGATCGCCGTCAGCTTGGTCATGTTCCGCAGCAGGATGCGGCCGCGCTGGAGATCCAGGATCGCTTCCTTGCGCCAGGCCTGAAGCTGGCGGTTGACGCTCTCGCGGGCGGCCCCGACGAAGACGCCGAGCTGCTCCTGCGAGATGTGCACCTCCGAGCCGAAATCGGCGGCGAGCGCGCAAAGGCGCCGCGCGAGGCGGACCGGCAGCGGCTGAAGCATGGACTCTTCCATGCGCTCGCTCTGCCAGCGGATGCGCTGGCACAGCAGCGCGATGATCTTGATCCCGACCTTCGGCTCGCGTTCGAGGAAAGCGAGAAAGTCTTCGCGCCGCAGCACGAATAGTTCACTGGCTTCGCCCGCGGAAGCATCCGCGGTGCGGCTCTGGCCGTCCAGCACCGCGACCTCGCCGAACAGGTCGCCCGGCCCCATGAAGTTCAGCGTCAGCCGGCTGCCGTCGGAGACGCCGGTCTCGATACGGACCTGGCCTCGGCGCACGCCGAACAGCGCATCGCCCGCGTCGCCCTTCTGGAATAGCACCTCGCCGTTCCCCAGATGCTGGGTGTGGCAGAGATTCGACAGCCGCTGAAGCTCGTCCGCGCCGAGATCGGCGAACATCGCGTTCATCTTCAGGATGACCGCAAATTCGGCCTGCTTGCTCATTTCAATGTCCTTGTGAATTTCCTTGACCAGTTTCCTTGGCGAATCGCTTGGAACCATCAACATCAGGATCGCGTAAAACCGCGCCGGGGAAGTGTGTCACAAGTCACATAACTTTGCAGCACCCCCAGACTATTTTTACGCGCTTGGAGTCGCTTCCCGTCCGGGGATAAACTCAGGCGCAAAGGACGGGTGCAAATGACGGTCATCTGCCGGATTCGACGCCGATCGGCCGTCGTTGGAAAGTCGACATGAGAGCAGTGAAATTCGCCGGCGCGGCGGTGGCCGCCGTCATCGTCGTGATCGCACTCCTGCTGGTGGTCGGGATCCCCTCGGGCTTCCTGACCTCGACGATTGCCTCGCGGGTCGAGAGTGCGACCGGCTATCGCCTGTCGATCGACGGCACCACCAGGATCAGCCTGTGGCCGACACTGAACGTGACGCTGAACGACCTCACGCTTCAGGACCCCAAGGACCGCAGCGGCATCACGCGCCTGACCATCGACAGCGTGCAGGCCGACATGTCGCTCTCGAGCGTTTGGTCGGGCCGCCCGAAGATCAGCGAGCTCGTCGTCACCCATCCCGTGCTCTACCAGCCGCTGCTGCGTGAGCGCCTGCCGAATGCCGGCAGCGCGTCGAAGCCGATCGCGCTCGATACCGATGGCGCCGCCATCGACCGCATCAAGGTCACAGATGGCGAGGTCGCATTCGCGCGCGTGCGGGATCGCGTCGAGAGCCGCATCAGCGCCATCAATGCCGATGCAATTGTCGGTCGCGACCGCAAGGTCAACATCACCGGCACCGCGCGGGTCGGCGAGCATCCGACCAAGTTCGACATCAAGGCGACGATGCCGACCCCGCCAGCCGACCGGCCGACCATCCCGGTGGATTTCGCCATCGACATGCCTGATGTGCTGAAGTCTCAGCTCGCAGGTCGTGCCGAGATGCGGCTGAGCGGCGATGTCGTGATGATCAACGGCGTCAACGGCACGCTCGGCGATGGCGCGTTCAACGGCTGGGCCTCGGTCGATATCGCGAGCAAACCTCTGGTCAAGCTCGATCTCGACTTCCAGCGGCTCGCGATTCCGCTGGCGAAATCGCCGGAAGGCGCGTCCGGGCAGCCCTGGAGCGATGCGCCGATCGACGTGTCCGGGCTCAACTATGTCGATGCACAAATCAGGGTCTCCGCGAACGAGGCGGTGATCGGCGATACGCGCCTCGCTCCGCTGGCGCTCGATGCAAAACTCGCCGGCGGCGTGCTGAAGGCCGGCACCGCCAATCTCGGCGCCTATGGCGGCCAGGTCTCGGGCGAGGTGATCCTGGATGCGACCAGCGGCGCGCCGAGCTTTGCCATGCATTCCGACCTCACCGGCGTGCGCGCGCTGCCGCTGCTCCAGGGCCTTGCCGAATTCGACCGGATCGACGGCAAGCTGCAGGCCAAGCTCGCGCTGCGCAGTGCCGGCACCAGCCAGCGCGCCCTGATGGCGAACATGCAGGGCACCGCCTTCGTCAATTTCCAGGACGGCGCCATTCGCGGCATCAACGTCGCACAGATGATCCGCTCGCTGACGTCGGGCACGCTGTCCGGCTGGCAGGACAACCAGGACAACAGCAAGGAGCAGAGCACGGATTTGTCGCAGCTCTCGGCGTCCTTCCGTGTCGACAAGGGCCAGGCGGTGACCACCGATCTCAATCTGACCGGACCGCTGGTCCGCGTGACCGGCGCCGGCACGATCGCACTCGACACCAAGATGATGGGCTTTCGCGTCGAGCCGAAGCTGGTGATGACGACCGAAGGCCAGGGCCGCGCCTCGGAGCCGGTCGGCTTCGGCATCCCCGTGATGATCCAGGGCACCTGGTCGCAGCCGCGGATCTATCCTGACATGACCGGCATGCTGGACAATCCGGACGCCGCCTATGCCAAGCTGCGCGAGATGGGCAAGGGCCTGTTCGGAGCTGATGGTGCCGGGCTCGGCAATATTTTGGGCGGTCTTGGCAGTAACCTTGGCGGCAACCTCGGCCTCGGAGGGACCACCGCGCCAGGTGGCGGCAATGCGGCCGGCAATGCCAATCCGCAAACCCAGCAGCCGGGACAGAACAATCTGCTCGGCGGTCCCTTGGGCGAGGCGATCGGCAATCTGATCCAGCAGGGGCTTTCCAGTGGCGCGGGAAACGGCACTGGCACCGGCACTGGTACTGGCACCGGTAATAGCACCGGCCGCAGCCGCAGCCTGCCGGCAGCGCCATCCACATCCACACTGGTGCCGCAGGTCTCGCCCGCGTCCCCCGCCCTGGAGGACCCGCCGGCGGCGCAGCAGGACAGTCAGCCGATGAACGACGTGCTGCGGCAGCTCTTTAATCGGTGATTGCAGGACCAAAGCGCTGGACTCCAGAGCATCCCCTTACATCGGCTCGCCCGGCCGCGGCTTCCTCCAAACGGATGAGACTGCGACAATTCACCATCCTTCCGCCTGCCCCCAGCGGCCACAGCCGGTAACCACACCGACCGGTCAAGCAGTCCCTTGTCCAGTCCCTTGGCCCAAATTGTGGTAGAAGGCTCGCAGGGTCTGTACGGCCCGTAGCGCCGGCGTCGATGGCGGCGCGAGAGGATCGGGATGGCAGGAGAGAGCGACAAGACACGGTTTCTGCGCGAGGGCCTGTTCGCCAAATACGTCGTCTCCCTCGTCGGCCTCGTCGTGTTCGTGCTCGCCGTCAACGGCGCGATGGAGAGCTGGATCTCCTACCGCGCCACCAGGACCTCGCTGACCGACGGTCTGGAGGACAAGGCGCAGGCTGGCGCCCGGCGGATCGAGCAGTCGATCTCCGAACTCGAGCGCCAGATCAGCTGGGTGACGCGGGCGAGCCAGGACACGCTCGAGAAGCGCCGCGCCGACTACGCCCAGCTGCTGCACCAGGTCTCGGTCGTCAACCAGCTGTTCCAGCTCAACGGCGAGGGCCGCGAGGTGCTTCGCGTCTCGCGCCAGTCGACCACGACCGGCAGCAATGCCGACCTCTCCCGCGACATGCGCTTCACCGACACCGTCGCCCGCGGCGTCAGCTACGCGCCGGCCTGGTTCTCCGACCGGACGCCGTTGATGTCGATCTCGGTGGCGCATTCCGGCTTCAACGCCGGCGTCACCGTGGCCGAGATCGACCTCAGCTTTCTCTCCGACTTCCTGTCCGACGCCCAGGTCGGCAAGGCTGCCTTCGCCTATGTGGTCGATCCGCGCGGCCGCGTGCTGGCGACGTCCTCGAAAGGGCCCGATGTCGGCAAGGACCTGTCGAAGCTGCCGCAGGTTGCGGCCGCGGTCGCGCCTGGCCACGAGGGCGACACGTCCGGCACCGATTTCAACGGCCATTCGGTGATGAGCGCCGCGAGCACCGTGCCGAAGCTCGGCTGGAGCGTGTTGTTCGAGCAACCGACCACGCAGGCCTTGATGCCGATCCGCGACCAGCTGGTGCGCATCGCGCTGCTGATCGGCATGGGCCTGTTGGTCGCGATCCTCGCCGGCACGCTGCTCGCCCGCCGCATGATCATTCCGATCACGGCGCTGCGCGACGGCGCGCACAAGCTCGGCGAGGGCGATTTCAGCCACCGCATCGACGTGCACACCTCCGACGAGCTGGAAGATCTGGCCGGCCAGTTCAACCGCATGGCCGGCCAGCTCCAGGAGACCTATTCGGACCTGGAGACCAAGGTCGAGGAGCGCACCCGCGATCTCGCGCAGTCGATCAACGAGCTCAAAGTGCTGGAAGAGGTCGGCCGCGCGGTCGCCGCCTCGCTCGATCTCGACGCCGTGCTGCCGACCATCGCCGCCCGCGCGATCGAGATCACCCATGCCGATGCGGTGCTGATCTACGGCTATGACGCCGAGGTGCGCCGCTTCAATCTGGTCGAGGCCAACGGCATCGACAAATCCGCCGACGGCGCGCATGTCACCATCGAGCAAGGCGCGAACATCCTGAGCGACGCCGCCGATAGCGGCGAGCCGATCGCGCTAGCCGATCTCGACCAGGCCTCCGAGCAGCCGCTGCGCGACGTCGCGATCGAGGCCGGCTTCCATTCGGTGCTGGTGGTGCCGCTGGTCGACCAGCAGGGCACGCTCGGCTCGCTGGTGGTGCTGCGCCGCGCCAGCGGCGAGTTCGCCGCCAGCATCATCGGCCTGATGCGCACCTTCGCCAACCAGGCCGTGCTGGCGATGCGTAATGCGCGGCTGTTCACCGAGGTCGACCACAAGGGCCGCGAGCTCGCGGCTGCGAACGAGACCGTCCGCGCCCAGGCCGACAAGCTGCGCGAGCAGACCGAGCAGCTCAAGGACTGGAACAAGTCGCTGGAGGAGCGTGTCGAGACCCAGCTCGGCGAGATCGAGCGCATCCGCAAGCTCGAGCGATTCCTGGCGCCGCAGGTGGCGCAGCTGATCGCCTCCTCCGACAGCCCCGAGGGGCTGCTCACCAGCCAACGCCGCGAAGTGACCGTGGTGTTCTGCGACCTGCGTGGCTTCACGGCCTTCACCGAGGCGACCGAACCGGAAGAGGCGATGAACGTGCTGCGCGAATATCACGCCGCGCTCGGCACGCTGATATTCAAGTACGAGGGGACGCTCGACAAATATGCCGGCGACGGCGTGATGATCCTGTTCAACGCGCCGATCCAGTTCGAGGACCACACCAAGCGCGCCGTGAAGATGGCGGTGGAGATGCGCGACACGATCGGCCCGCTGACCGAGCGCTGGCGCAACCGCGGCCACAGCCTCGGCTTCGGCATCGGCGTTGCGCTCGGCTATGCAACGCTCGGCCAGGTCGGCTTCGAGCAGCGGCTGGAATATGCCGCGATCGGCAGCGTCACCAACCTCGCCTCCCGCCTCTGCGGCGAGGCCAAGGCCAACCAGATCGTGGTCAGCCGCCGCGTCTACGGCATCGTCGAGCCCTGGGTCGAAGCCGGCGCGCTCGATGATCTCCAGCTCAAGGGTTTTAACCACCCCGTGCTCGCGATGGAGATCTTGTCGTGGCGCGAGGAGGTGGAGAACGTGGTGGATGCCGCGGCGGCAAGGCGGCGAGGGTAGCCAAAACAAAAAAATGCGAAAACAACCCCATGCACAGTAGCCGGGGGCTGTGGAATCAATGACTTGCGCGGCACGCTACGAAGCCGCTTTGACACGTCCGGCAAAACACCGGCTGGACGGCATCATCGGCGATACAGCCATTACTCACACCCCGCGCTTCGGCCCGATTGCCTCGAACCCCGCCTTCTGCTCGTCGCTCAGGTCCGCCTCGAAATCGTCGAGCGCGTCACTGACGCCGTTCACCGCTTGCAGCATCGTCTCCAGCCGCGCCTTCACCGCTGTGAGGCGGGCTTGAGGCGTGAGCTCAGCCTTGGACGGACAGGCGCTCAGCGTCTCCATGGTGCGCAGCGTGGTGTCCTGGAGGACGTCGAGCCGGGCGCGGGCGGTATCGTCGAGCTTGAGCGTGGACGCGATGTCGGCCGCAGGCCATTGCTGCTGCACGAGCTGCTCGTATTGGCGCTGCACCTTCTCGTCGTAGCGGGGATCACTGTCCGCCTGGCAGGCCGATGCCGCCTGGGGATTCTTTTGCTGAATCGACGCGAGCGCGGCGCGACGGTCCGTGGCCAACCCATCGAACTTTGCCTTCTGGCCGTCGTCGAGGAGACCTTCGAATTTCGCCAGGGGCGGTGCGATGGCGTCCGTTGCCTTGATCACGGCCTCGAGGCGCTCGCGCATCAGGCCGAGGCGCTCTGATGCGGTCGCGGGCACCTGCGATGGGCAGACCGCACGAATGCTGTCGCGGGCAGCCAGCCAGGCGGCACTGAAATCGTCGAGTGCGGTGCGCTGCAATTCGTTCGGCTGCACCGCTGCGGCGATGCGATCCACCGGGAAGCCGGCGGGATCACTGACGTCGCAGATGTTTTGCGCCGACGGAATTTTGCGCGCGCGCCTGCCTTGCGGCGCGGTGTAGGCGGCAAGCTCCGTGGCGGCATAGGGCGCGAAGATCGCGGCGTAGATGTCGCCATAGCCGTAGAGCGAGATGCTGGTCGTATCGCCGAAGATGATTGCATTGGTGAGATCGTCATGGGCGAACGGCCAGAACACCGGGCCGGCCCAGCCGTAGCTGCCGTCGGGATGGCGCCACCAGCCCTGCGGCCGGCGGCCACCACGCCAGCCCGCCAGCGCAGCTTGCGCCGTGAGCGCCGCACGGAGGACGTAGGGATTCGCAGGCTGGGGATTGGCGGGCTGGCCACGCTCTGCGCCGCGAGGATCTTGCGACCTCAACGCGGCGGAGCGGTATCGGCCGCCCCGCACCGCCATGCGGGCATGGCGCAAGCGCGACAGGCCAATCACGTGGCCGACGGCAAAGCGTGCAACGCCGAGCGGGCCGCCGCGCAAGCCGAACTGCGCCTCGGCGCGATTTGGCAACAGCGCCGCCAGCATCACGAGGGTTGCGCCTGATAGCGCCAGCCCCAGCCTGGGCCCCAAGCGTGATCTCGACATGACCACTGACCTGTCCACCTTGGCCCTCCTCCGGCGCCAAGCGCGCATCGCGCCGCATCACGATGACGCGCAGGGGAACCAAAAGTTCCGGAAGCACACAGGGCAAAGCATCGCGGGCTGCGGGAGTCCCAACCGGCTGCGCCTTCGCGGAGAGAACCCCTCACCCCACCCTCTCCCCGTAAGAACGGGGCGAGGGAGAAGAACAGCGGGTCTAGACGGCAAGATTGCAAACGCAGCGGCGAAGCGCCGCCCTCACTCCGCCTTCTGCGGCAGCACAAAGGTCTGGCCGGGATAGATCAAATTGGGATTGTGGATCTTGGCGCGGTTGGCGTTGTAGATCACGGCAAAGCGGGCGCCGTCGCCATAAGCGAGCCGGCTCAGCGCCCACAGGCTGTCGCCGCGGGAGATCACCCGGCTGCCACCTGCTTCCGCGGCTGCACCGCTGATGACGTCCGCCGGCGACGCCGATGCGACCGCCGTGGCCGCGGGCGCCCGCGCCATGACCTTAGGTTTCGGTGCGCCCATCAGTCGGGGCCGGACCGCGGACCTGTCCGATACCGATGCCACGACATCCGACTTGTCATCAGGCTTCTCGGCCTTCGCCTCTTGCTTCGTATCTTGCCTCGCGGCCGGTGCGGCGCGCGCGGGCGGCGGCGCGGCTTCGGCGATCGTTACCGGCATGCTGCGGCTGGATTGCGTGACGGTGCCGTCAGGCGATTTCGCCCGCAGGGTCAGCTCATAGGAACCGGCAGGAAGCTGCGGCGGCGTCATCACGAACTGGCCCGACGCATCCGCCACCACCGTGTCGAGCGGCTTGCCGTCGCGCAGCAGCTCGACCTTGGCGCCCGGCGTCGCTTGGCCCGCGATCACCGCCGCCTCGCCGTGATTATCGACGCGCGCGACGTCGAAACGGGGACCGGTATCCGCAACCGCCGGCGGCGGCTTGACCGGCGCAAGATCGGCAAGCGCGGCCGTGACCTGCCTCTCGGTCTCGACCACCGCACCCGCCCGCGGCTCGGGGGCGGGAGACGCGGCCGGCGCCGGCGCGTTCGCGGCAAGCCTGGGCTCTTCCGGCTTGAGTTCCGGCTTGGAGGCGACCGAGATGTCGGTCTTCGCCCCGTTCGGCAGCAGGCGGCGCAGCTCGGCGGGGCCGATCACCAGCACGGTGCCCCCCACCGCGAGCAGACAGAGTGCAATGAAGGCCTTGGATGCGGTCACCATCGTAAACGAACCTCGATCAGAACGAACCCTGCAAATCAGCCGGGGGCGGCAGGTTGCGCCGTTTTGGCTACGGCAGCAAGACGGTCGATAGGATGATGAGCCAGCGCGCAAGGGATGAACCGGCGCCACCCCGCCGGCGTCAAATCATCGAGGCCGCATCGCGGCATTTTTCTTGAGGAATTTCCCCGTGAACGCATTTTGCCGTCCCGCACAATTGCTGGTGCTTGCCCTGACGCTGGTCGCAACTCCGGCGCTGGCCGCTTCCGGCCCGCCGCCTGGGTTCACTCTCAGCGACGATGCCGAACTGGCCTTCACCTCGCCCGACAAAACCACCAGGCTCGAGCAGTACATGAAGGACGGCGGAGATTTCGATATCAAATGGCAGGTCTGGGCGCGCAACGGCGAAGCGATGACCGAGCTGAAGCCGGAGCAGGACTATCCGGCCGGCTTCCGTTGGACCCCCGACTCGCAATGGCTGCTGCGGATGCAGAAGACCGGCTCCGGCGAGCAGGACCTCTATCTCTACCATGTCGAGAAAGGCGCTTTCGCGAGCGCAACGAAGACCTCGCTCAGCGATCTCGCCTGGGCCTATTTCCACAGCCGGCCGGACACCAGGAAGATGAAGCTCGACTACCACATCTCGGCCAATCTCGTGCAAGGCAGCGAAGAGGCCTATCGCGGGCTTGGCGTGCACTGGCCGGACAACCGTTACCTCGTGATCTCGTTGTCGGGCGAAATGGACAAGCATCCGAAGAACGTCGCCGTGAAAGGGCTGGCCGACTGGCGCTGCCGCTATGATCTCAAGACCGGGACCTTCGACGTGCCGGCGATGTTCGCCAAGACGAATGCGGAAGCGCTGAGATGGGAAATCCGCCGCTGAACGCACCCGGATCGTCGGGAACCAACCCGCTGATTCCGTTCCGATTCATGTTTTCCTAACCGTCGCTGGTAACGGGCTCTTGTCGGTTTTGCTGCATCTTGCATCCGACGGGAGGACTGCATGGGCACATCGATCCGGTGGAGCGCGCGCACGCGCGCGTTGCTGCGCCGTTGGCGCGGGGCGCCGCTGACATGGCTGATCATCGGCGGCTTCGTGCTGATGGCCGCAATGGCTATCGGCACCGCGCTCACCGTCGACCGCTTCCGGCAGAATGCGATCGAGAGCGGCCGCGACAGCCTGGAGAGCGCGGTCCGGCTGCTCGCCCGTCATTTCGACCGCGAGTTCGCGGACTTCGCGGTGCTTCAGAAGAGCGTCATCGCGGAACTCGAAAGCCACGGCATCGAATCGGCGGACGTCTTCCGCAGCGAGATGGGCACGCTCGCCATGCACGAAGAGCTGCGCGCGAAGGCGAGCGGCTGGTCCGATGTCGCCGGCGCCAACGTGTTCGACGCCAATGGCGTGCTGGTCAACTCGTCGCGGCGCTGGCCGGTCGCCGATATTTCGGTCGCGGACCGCGGCTATTTCAACCGGCTCAAGAACGATCCGATCGCACAGGAAGAGATCGAGGTCGTGCCCGGCCGGCTCGGCAATGGCCCGGCGATCGTGATCGCGCGCCGCGTGTCCGGCCTGCATGGCGAATTCCTCGGCATGGTCACCCGGGCGATCACGCCGGAGCAGCTCGAATCGTACTTCGCTTCGACAGGATTGGGCGAGGATTCCTCGATCGCGATGCACCACCAGAACGGCCAGCTGCTGGCGCGCATTCCTCATGTCGACGCGATGATCGGGCAGAATTACCGCACCGGCTCGCCCGAGCAGAAAGCCGTGTTCGAACGCAGCTTCGTCACGACGCAGCTCGCAAGCCCGATCGACGGCAAAGACCGCATCGTCGCTTCGCGCCTCCTCACCGGCGAGCCGCTGGTCGTGGTCGCGACCAAGTCGCTGGATGCGACGCTGGCGACCTGGCATACGCAAACGAAATTTTTCGTCACCGTCGCCGTGCTGTCGATCGGCCTGCTCGTGCTCACGCTCTATTTGATCTTCCGCCAGGTGACGCGCCGGCTCGCCGTGGAAAAGCAGCAGCTCGACACCGCGATGAACACCATGACGCAGGGCCTCCTGATGTTCGATCAGGACGAACGGCTGATCGTCTGCAACCGCCGCTACATCGAGATGTACGGTCTGTCGGCCGAATTGGTGAAGCCCGGCGCCTATTTCCGCGACGTGATCCGGCATCGCCACGACACCGGGTCGTTCCATGGCGACGTCGATTCCTATTGCGACGGCATCTTGAGCAATGCCGGGCAGACGCAGAGCACGATCGTCGAGACCGCGGACGGCCGCCTGATCGAGGTCAAGAACCAGCCCGGCGCCGCCGGCGGCTGGCTCGCGACCCATGACGACGTCACCCAGCGCATCCGTGCCGACGAACGCATCGCGCATATGGCGCATTACGACGCGCTGACCGACCTGCCCAACCGCGTGCTGATGCGCGGCCATCTGGAGCGCCGCGTCGCGGAACTCAGTCAGGGCAAGCCGTTCGCGATCCTCTATATCGACGTCGACGAGTTCAAGGGCGTCAACGATTCGCTGGGACACGAGGTCGGCGACGAGCTGCTGCGCCAGGTCGCGAACCGGCTGCGCGCGTGCGTCAGCGGCAACGACATGGTCGCACGGCTAGGCGGCGACGAATTCGCCATCGTCAAGGCCGGCAGCAGCGATCAGGCCGAGCTGACGGCCCTTGCCGAGCAGATCCTGACGGCGCTGCGCGCGCCCGTGAACTGCAACGGCCAGGAAATCCCGACCGATGCCAGCATCGGCATTGCGATCGCACCCGACCACGGCGACACCCTCGACGATCTGCTCAAGCGCGCCGATCTGGCGATGTATGCGGCGAAATCCGAGGGCCGCCGCACTTACCGCGTCTTCGCGCCCGAATACGACGCCAAGGCCCGGCAGCGCCGCCAGCTCGATCTCGATTTGCGTCAGGCGCTGCCCCGCGGCGAGTTCGAGGTGCACTACCAGCCGCTGGTCGATCTCGCCGCCAATGTCGTCACCGGCTGCGAGGCGCTGCTGCGCTGGTGCCATCCCGAGCGCGGCATGATCTCGCCTGCGGACTTCATTCCGGTCGCGGAAGAGACCGGCCTGATCGGCGAGATCGGCGAATGGGTGCTGAAGCAGGCCTGCACGGAGGCCGCCTCCTGGCCCGGCGACATCCATATCGCGGTCAACGTCTCGCCGGTGCAGTTCCGCTCCAGGACGCTGGCGCTCAAGGTCGCAGCTGCGCTGGCGGAGTCAGGGCTGGCGCCCGGACGGCTCGAGCTCGAGATCACCGAGACCGTCCTGATTCGCGACGATTCGGAGGCGCTGACGATCCTGCAGCAGCTGCGCGAGCTCGGCGTCCGCATCGCGCTCGACGATTTCGGCACCGGCTATTCGTCGCTGAGCTATTTGCACCGCTTCCCGTTCGACAAGATCAAGATCGACCGCAGCTTCATCAGCGACATCGGCGAACCTGAGGATTCCTCGCCGATCGTGCAGGCCGTGGTGCACATGGCCGCCGCCCGCCACATGGCAACGACCGCGGAAGGCGTCGAGACCGAAGCCCAGCGCGATGTGCTGCGGCAGCTCGGGTGCAGCCAGATGCAGGGCTGGCTGTTCAGCCCGGCCGTGCCGGCGGCGAAGCTGAAGCAGCTCTTGTCGGCGCAGGCGGTGGCGGCTTAGCCGCGCACGGTCATCTCGTACCCTCCGTTGGAGGGGTGTCGCAGAATCGGAAGGCTTTCCCGCTTCGAAATTCGGCCTTGCTGCGCCAAAAACGGGTCCAATCGTCACAGCCCCGTGACGGCCTGTCGCACTTGTTGTCATAGACATCCTTTCCAGCCGCCCGCCCGCCGTGCGTTCGCGCAAGCGCGCGCCGGCTTGGAGCAGGATCGGACAAAGAATCGCGGCTTCAGGAAATACGCCGGGCATTCGCGGCGCATAGAACATGCGCCGTTCCGTACAAATACGGACGACTGATCCAAAATCCGAGGTGATCAGGAGGAGCCACACCATGACCGGGAACACCGCACTCATGCGCAATCCCTCGCACAAGAGCTTGCCGCCCGCACCTGGCGCACAGCCAGACGACAGTTCGACGTCCGAGCGCCGCGCCGCCGACGCGGAGATGGCGCGCGTACTCAGAACCGAGCCGTTTCGCATGGCGCTGGACTCCTCCGGTGCCGGCATCGCGCACTGGAAGCATGATCCGCTGCACGACGTCGTCGAGCCCATGAGCCACCACGTGATCATGGCCTATAACGGCGTGATGCAGCGCATGGAGCGGCGCTCGGGAAAATCGGTTGCGATCGGCACGTTTCGTCCCGGGGCCCTGATTATCATTCCGGAAGGATCGAGCTCGCGATGGGATATCCCGAAGCCTGTCGACGTAGTTCAACTCTATCTTCCCGATGCAATCCTGAAGCGCGTTGCGGACGAAGCCGGGACCGCCGGACCGGCCGACCTGCTGGAGCGAACGGCGCATCCTGACCCCATCACGTCCCGACTGCTCCTGAGCGCGGCAGATACGCTGGAGGGCCATGGCGCGCTGGATACGCTATTCCGGCATCAATTGACCGATCTTCTGGCCACGCGCCTTTTGGCGGCGCACGCAGGCTCGCCCACCACGTTCCAACCGACCATGGGCGGGCTGTCGCCGAAGGTCCTGCTCCGTGCGATCGAACGATTGCGCTCCGACAGCGACGCGGACGTCTCGCTCGATGCGCTGGCGTCCGATGCCGGTTTATCGCGCTTTCATTTCTGCCGGTCCTTCAAGGAGAGCACCGGGCTCTCGCCGCATGCATGGCTGCGCCAGCACCGGCTCGAGCAGGCCATGAACATGCTGCGGGAGAGCGACGATTCGATCGTCTCGATCGCGGCCGCGCTTGGTTATTCCTCGCAAACCGCCTTCGCCGCGGCATTCAAGAAGCTGACGGATGAAACGCCGAGCGATTGGCGCAGGCGCGTGCGTTAGCAGCAATCTCTCGACAGGAACGGCAATCGCGCTGGGGCAGCGGCAAATCGGGTCGGCTACATCATCACCATGTCCAGACCAATCGAGGGAGACCAAAGATGACCTGGAAAAACTTCGTCAGCCGACGGCTGATTGCGTCACGCCGCCGAAGCCTCGCGACCGCAACCTTGTACGGACTCTCGCTGGCCGTTCGCTTCACGTCGGCGACGGGCGAGGAGGTGGAAATTCCGGCGTACTCCATGCACCCGACCTACCCGCTGGTTTCCATCATGACGCGAAATGGCCCCGGCCTGCCCTATCAGGACTGGGGTCCAATGGAGCCTCAGCCGCTCGTCCTTCGCTACAGCCTGCCGCCGCGTTCGCCGCTGCAACGCTGCATGGCGCCTTAAGACCAGCGATCGAATCCACCTCTTCGTGCCGCTGCCGGACGCTGCTCTCAACGCAGCAACGCGGTCGCGTGCGAACTTTCGACAAGCACAAACAAGGAGCAAACCCATGCGAATCATCATCATCGGCGCCGGCTTCGCCGGCATGTACGCCGCGCTTTCCGCAGCGCGCCAGCGCGAGATCCAGGGCGTCTCGCCAGAGCAGCTCGAGATCGCGCTGGTTGCCCCCTCGCCTGTGCTCGTGGTTCGCCCGCGGCTCTATGAAGCGAAGCCCGAGACCCTGACGGCGCCGCTGCTCGATGTCCTCAAGGCCATCGACGTCGCCTATGTGCAAGGCAGCGCCGAGACCATCAACATCGAAGCTCGAACGGTGCAGATCGCTACCGCCAAGGGCACCAGGAAGACGCTCTCTTACGATCGCCTCGTCGTGGCCACCGGCAGCCGGCTGTTCCGTCCGAACATTCCGGGCCTCGCCGAGCACGGCTTCAGCGTCGACACGATCGACGATGCGGTTGCGCTCGACAGGCATCTGCACGGTCTTCCGGAGCGGTCCGCCGCGAACGGACGCAACACGGTGGTCGTCGCAGGCGGCGGCTTCACCGGGATCGAGGCGGCCACGGAGATGCCGGCGCGGCTGCGCGATATCTTCGGCAAGGACGCCAGGCCCCGCATCATCATTGTCGAGCGCAACAATGCGATCGCACCCGACATGGGCGAAGGCGCCCGCCCCATCATCGAGGAAGCCCTGCGCAAGCTCGGCGTGGAGACGCGGCTCGGCGCCGGTGTCGCCTCGCTCGATGAATCCGGTGTGACGCTGTCGAACGGCGAGCGCATCGAAACCGAGACCGTGATCTGGGCGGCGGGCATTCGCGCCGCGCCGCTGACCGCGCAGATTCCCGCCGGGCGCGACAATTTCGGGCGGTTGCTGGTGGACCGCGATCTGCGCGTGCCCGGTGCCGCGGGCGTCTTCGCCACCGGCGATGCTGCGCGAGCCGCCTGCGACGATGACGGCAATCACGCGCTGATGTCGTGCCAGCACGCCACGCGGATGGGCGCCTTTGCCGGCAACAACGCCGCGGCCGAGCTGCTGGGCGTGCCGACGAGGCCCTATCACCAGAAGGCCTATGTCACCTGCCTCGACCTCGGCGAAGCCGGGGCGCTGTTCACGCGTGGATGGGAGCGCAAGGTCGAGATGGTCGGCGCGACCGCCAAGAAGACCAAGCAGGAGATCAACACCGTCTGGATCTATCCGCCGAAGGCGGAGCGCGCCCTGGCGCTCGCGGCGGCCGATCCGGAGCGCGTGACCAGCCTCTAACGCGCGAAGCGATGACGGCCGCGCTCTCCTGGCGGCGCGGCCTGCTCAACAGACCAGCCGGGAGCCTTTAACCTTGAAACAGGAGACCAACATGAATCTGCACAACACCTCATATCCCGTGACATCGGGGCCCGAAGAGCTCGTTCCGTCGCGCTACGCGCTGAAGATCGGCGAGATCGACGTGCTGGTGGTCAGCGATGGCGTGCTGCCGCTGCCGACCAAGATGCTCGCGCACAACGCCGACCCGGCGGTCCGGGCGACCTGGCTGCACGACATGTTCCTGCCGCAGGATGCTTTCGACTGGGCGCTGAACGCCGTCATGGTCCGCAGCGGCGGCAAGACCATCCTCATCGACGCCGGACTGGGGTCCGACCCGAACCTGAACTTGCCGCGGGCCGGGCAGTTGATCAAGCGACTGGCGGCCGCGGGTATCGATCTTGCGTCCGTGACCGATCTGGTGCTGACCCATTTGCACATGGACCACATTGGTGGGCTGCTGGTCGACGGGGTGAAGGAGCAGCTGCGCAAGGACCTGCGGATCCACGTCGCGGCCGCCGAGGTCAAGTTCTGGGAAGACCCTGATTTCTCCCGCACTGCCATGCCGGAAGGGTTCCCGGACGCGCTGCGATCGACCGCCAAGCGGTTCGTGAAGGAGTACGGCCGTCAGCTGCGGCTGTTCGATGACGAGCACGAGATTGCGCCTGGCGTCATCGCGCGTCGCACTGGCGGCCACACCCCCGGACACAGCGTGGTTCGCATGGCGTCCGGCGGTGACGCGCTGACATTCGCCGGCGATGCCGTGTTTGCCGTCGGGTTCGAGCAGCCCGACTGGCACAATGGTTTCGAACACGACCCAGAGGAGGCCGCGCGCGTTCGTGTCCGTATGTTGCGGGAGCTTGCCGAGACCGGCGAGATGCTGGTGGCCACGCACCTGCCGTTCCCGTCCGTGGGCCGGGTCGCCGTCGACGGCGACGCCTTTCGTTGGGTCCCGGTGTTCTGGGACTACTGACCGCTTGCCGGGCTAGAGCCGAAGCAGGGCGCGGACTGATTGAATGGACCCATGTTGTATGGACTCATGGCATCGATGAGTTCGCGCCCTTGAAAATTGGATCAAACATCGACCCTCGCGGTTATCGCCCCGCTGAGACGGCTGGAACCCGGTCGGCGGGCGTCAGCCAGCATTGCGTCACGTGCAGCGCAGGCGGCTTCTCGTCTGCGCTCTTGCGCGCGCGAGATCGAGCGAGGCGATATGGCGATCGTGGCATTCAGGATGATCCCTCTCGTAGCTGTTGTCGCCATGATCGGCCTGTCCGCAAAAGCCCGCGACGACGGTCGCTATGCAAACTCTCCCCTCAAGGGCTGGTTCGAGAGCCTGCGCAGCAAGGGCGGCGGTCCGTGCTGCGCCGACGCCGACGGCACCGCCCTCGACGATGTCGATTGGGACACGCGAGACGGACATTATCGCGTCAGGCTTCTGGGCGACTGGATCGAGGTGCCCGACGATACTGTGATCACCGAGCCGAACCGCGCCGGTCGCACCATGGTCTGGCCGTATTACGTCAACGGCCGCGCCATGATCCGCTGCTTCATGCCCGGCAGCATGACTTGAGGTTATGCAGATTGGTAAGCGTGGGGTAGCCGCGCGGCTGCGCGAAGCGCAGTCCCGCCCGGCTCAACCGACCCTCTTTTTTCTTGCCGCGGATAGAGAAGTCGCGGGTTTGACGCAGGCGAGCCGGACTGGGTTGGATCACGGAGATCGGAGCAGCCTAAAGACGCGCGGGCTCACTTTGCCTGCTTGGCCGCACGGATCTCGGCGAACTCGGCGTCGGGATGGGTGACGATGGTGGCGAACATGATGCCGCTGATGATGAGGGACCAGGCGGTGTCCCAATAAATCCAAAACACGTGCCAGCCTCCGTTTCGATCTGCTCCGCCCGCGGGATCAGGGTAACGGCAAGGCGGGGCCGCCGTTCCCAGAGCGAGCGCGGCGCGAGCGAGGCGCTATTTTGGTTTGGTCGGCGCGGAGTTGCGATCGGTTTGGCCGGTGTGGCGCTTTGCCACGACGTCCTCATCGCGCTCGCCCTGATGCGGGCGCGGCGGCGGCTTGGGCTGGCCGGCCTGACCGCCATGCTTGCCGCCCATGTCGGGCTTACCTTCGAGATCGTTTTCGCGGGGGCATGCCGGTCAATGCGCTCGCGCGGCATCGGTTCGTTTCGCCTGTGAACGAGTTCATAGGATCGCCGCGGTTTGCAGTGCACGATCGCAAGGCACGCTCCCCGGGAGCATTCAGATTCATATGACGGACGGATTCGGCCCGATGCGGAAACAACTCGTCGCCTGGACGATCCTGACCTGCGCGCTGCTCGCGGTCACCGTGTGGACCGTGCTCGGGCCGCCCGACCACACGTCCGGCGCGCATCCGCCCTCCCGCACAGCGGCGGTGCGGTAGACCTCCCACCGATACCATTTCGGCATCGATCGATCCCAATTGGAATTTGGTGCGGCGGGGCGGCTGCCGCTATCCTCGCCGGCAAAACGACAATGCCGCACCGGCTTCCAGGAGGACCCCATGTTGAAACCGACCCGACGCATTGCATCCGGCGCGCCCCGCGCTGCGATCGCCACCACCCTCGCTTTCCTCACTCTCATTTCTGGAGTCCGCGCCGGCATGGCCGAGACCTTCGCCTATGTCGGCAACGCCGATAGCAACGACATCAGCGTGTTCAAGATGGCCGAGAGCGGGGAGATGACGCCCGTGCAGACGGCCGCCTTCACCGGCGTCGAAAAGCCCGGCTCCTCGACGCCGCTCGCGATCACGCCCGACCACCGCGTGCTGATCGCCGGAATCCGTTCGCAGCCGTTCGTGGCGGTGAGCTTTGCGATCGATCCCAAGACGGGCCAACTCAGCCATATCGGCAACGGCCCGCTCGCCGACAGCATGGCCAATATCGCCTTCGACCGCGGCGGCAAATTCCTGTTCAGCGCCTCCTATGGCGGCAACAAGGTCGCGCTGAATCCGCTGCTCGCCAACGGCGTTGCGGGCGAGCCGAAGCAGGTGATCCCGACCGGGCTGAACGCGCACGCCGTCCTGCCCTCGCCCGACAACCGCTTCGTGTTCGCGACCAATCTCGGCTCCGACCAGGTGCTGGCCTTCGCGTTCGACGCCACGACCGGTACGCTGACGCCGAGCGATCCGCCAACCCACAAGGTGCCGGAGAAATCCGGGCCGCGGCATTTCGTGTTCCACCCCAACGGCAAATTCGTCTATCTCGTCCACGAGCTGAACGGCGACGTCGCGGCGTTCGCCTACGAAGCCAAGAGCGGCGCATGGGACGAGATCCAGCGCACCACCGCGCTGCCGGAAGGGTTTTCCGGCAAACCATGGGCCGCCGACATCCACATCAGCCCCGACGGCCGTTTCCTCTACGCATCCGAGCGCACCACCAACACGCTCACGGCCTACAAGGTCGATGCAACAACCGGCAAGCTGACCACGATCGGCAGCGTGCCGACCGAGAAGCAGCCGCGCGGCTTCCACATCGATCCCAGCGGGCGCTACCTCGCCGCGGTCGGCGAGCTCTCCGACAGCATGACGGTCTATGCCATCGACCAGAGCAGCGGCGCACTCGCCAAGCTGAAATCCTACGCCACCGGCAAGAAGCCGAACTGGGTGGAGTTCTTGAGCCTGCCGTGAGATTGCTCTCCCCTGGAGGCTGCGGGATGAGCTCGGCCTGCATGGTTCGAGACGCCCGCTTTGGCGGGCTCCTCACCATGAGGGTCTGATAGCTCGCCGCGAAGCACGACCTCATCCTGAGGGCCCGCCGCAGGCGGGCGTCTCGAAGGATGGCCGCAAGGACGGTGGAAGACAGCGAACCTTGGCGCCGGTCCCGAAGACTAATTCACGGGCGGCATCGCGCCGCCCGTGCTTGCTGCGGCATTCTCATTCGGCCGGCCCATGGTCCGCCGCGGTTGCTTCTGCTATCGATGAGGCCGTCACGGCCCCAACCGGAATGACCGATGCGTCCTTTGCCTGCGCGTTCCTTTTCCCGACATTTCGTTGCGCTCACCGGACTGCTGTTGCTGTCCGCCCAGCCCGCGCCTGCCGCCGATGACGACGCGCCCAAGGGGCCGGCAGTCACGGTGCTGAAGGTCGCAAAATCCTGTTTCTCCGACATCGTCGAGGCCACTGGCACGATCATCGCGCGCGAGGAAAGCTCCGTGCGGCCCGAGCGGCCCGGCCTGAAGGTGACGGAAGTGCTGGCGGAAGCCGGCGAGACCACCACCGCCGGGCAGGTGCTGGCGCGGCTGGCGCTGCCCGAGGGCGGCACGCTTCAGGTCACCGCCCCCGTGGCGGGCGTGATCGCGACGTCGACCGCGCAGATCGGCAACCTCGCCTCGGCCAAGGGCGAGGCGCTGTTCACGATCGTGGCGCGCAGCGAATACGATCTCGTCGGCCTCGTCGCGACCAGCGATATGCGCAAGCTCGCGGTCAACCAGCAGGCGACCGTGCGCATCGCCGGCGCCGGCGATATCGACGGCAAGGTGCGCCGCATCGGCCCGACCGTCGAGCCGAACATCCAGCAGGGCATGGTCTATATCGGCATCTCGTCGCAGAAGCGGCTGTTGCTGAATGCGAGCGGGCGCGCGCTGATCAAGTCCGGACAGAGCTGCAACGTCGCGGTGCCGCTGACCTCGGTGCAGTATTCCTCCGCCGGCACCGTCGTGCAGGTGATCCGCCGCAACCGCGTCGAGACCAAGCGCGTCGAGGTCGGACTGATGTCGGGCGGCAATATCGAGGTCCGCGACGGCCTCAACGAAGGCGATATAGTCGTCGCCCGCGCCGGCGCGCTCCTGCGCGAAGGCGACCCGGTGCGCACGGTGATGGCCGCGGAAGCAGCGAAGTAGGTAAAGTGGCTCGTGTCCCGGACGCGCTGCAGCGTGCAACACTGCTGCGCAAAGCCGGGACCCATCGCTTGATGTGCGGTTAAAAAAATCAGGCCCCGGCTCGGCGTCGCATCATCATGTGATGCGCCGTGTCCGGGGCACGCGACTTCGCAGGACTTAAGAAAAACTAAAGCGCGATGAGATGAGGATGAATCATCATCGCGCTTTAGGTTGTTGTTTGAGCATGATCTTTTCGGAAAGCCGCTTCGCACTTTTCCGGATCATGCTTTAGCCGCCGGCTTCGCCGAAATGGACGTCTTCGAGCAGTGAGGAGGAGACGGACGGGACCTGGTCGCCTTCGCTGGCACGGGAGATGGCAACACGGGTCTTGTTGAAGACGCTCTCGGCGCTGCCCTGCGCATTGAGGTTATTGAGGAACTCGCTGACCAGCACACTGTGCTCGCCCTTGCCGTCGTCGACGACCTTGCCGGGCGAGGCCGAGGAGAGGATCAGCGCATTGTCCGTCGCGCTGATCGGCGCGAGGCCGTGGCTGTAGGAGCGGAAGCGGCGCTCATAGGGATTGCGGCGGGAGGCGTCGACCACGACGAGCTTGGCCTTGGCGCCCTGCTCCTTCATCATGTCGAGCACGCCGTCGATGGAGACGCCCTGGCGGCGGACATCGTTTTCCCTCCAGATCACGGCATCGACCGGCAGCATGTAGCTCTCGCGCCCGGCCTGCACGCCGTAGCCGCCGAAGAACAGCATGACGACGGTGTCGCGCTTGATCCGGGACTTCAGGCGATTGACGGCGCGGACCATGTCGTCCTTGGTCGCGTCTTCCACCATGTCGACGTCAAAGCCGCTCTTGCGCAGCGACGAGGACAGCGCGCGGGCGTCGTTGATCGACTGCGTCAGCGGCGCGTTGGCGTCGGGGTAATGTCCATTGCCGATGACGAGGGCGAGACGCGAGGCCTGGCCGATCGAGCCGGTGACCTGGTCGGTCGAGACGGCCTTGGCGGCATCGAGCGCCCGCATGTTGAGAGCAGCATGGGCGCCGATCACGAGGGACACCGTGCCGATGAGGGCTGCGGCGACCGCGATCGTGCGTCGGGAAAGGTCGAGCTGCCTTAAATTCATCTCGGTTCGTTCCTGTGCCAAAGACCAGCCAAGCGCGCGCACACTGTTTGAGTAGCGCGATTGCGTCTTCAGGTTTGAGGGATTGGCCGGGGTGTGCCCCCGAATTGCGCGCAATTTGCGGCGCCGCACCAAACAAACCCTTAACCGGATATCGCCTCCCCGGCAATAGATTGCCCAGATTTTGAGCTAAATCACTGAAGTCATTAGTTAATTCTCCCGCCCAAAAGTCTCCATCTTTCGCGCCCCGCAGCCTTTCGGAGCCTAATCATGCAGCCTTCGTGCCGGCTTTTTCTGTGACTCCCATCACATTTGTATTTCCTGCGAATCCGGGTAGCTTTTTCAACGACTTGCAGGGGGTGGCGCGCGGCTGGGAGCGTGCCGGTCGGCCCCCGGCCAAATTCCCGCGACCAGGTATTTCATGAGCTTTCAATATTTTGCCGGCGCCGCCTGCCGGGCGCTGACGGCGCGGAAGGACGGCCCCTCGCTTTACGACGTCTGCGATCCCGTATTGTCTGTGGCGGCCAGCGGCGATCCGCATCTGGCCAAGTTCTACAAGACCGCGCTCGGCAATCCCGCATTGCGGGTGCTGCTCCGCCGCGCAGGCCTGCCCGAGCTGCGCAACGAAGCCAAACTGGCCCGGCTGCGCGAGGCGCTGGTTCGCGCCCGCGACGAGGCCGAGCCCGATTGGGCGGCGGTCGGCCAGCCCGTCGCCGATCTCGTCGACAGCATCGCGCTGGATCATCCCAAGCCGCCGCCAGCCATGTTCACCGGCTCCATGCCGCAACAATCGCAGATCGACGGCGTGATCCGCGACTGCGCGCAGCATCTGCTCGGCTCGTACCGCAAGAACGGTTTCCTCCCGACCTACGCCGCGTTCAACCTGATCGGCGATCCCGATTTCCGCGGGCGCGAGCTGACCATGGCGCTCACGGGCCTCAACGCGCGCGGCTACAAGAACTCGTCGCTGCTGTTCAACCTCGCCCGTGTCTTCATCGCGCGATCGCCGGCGCGCGCGGTCGTCAATCCGCCCTGGCGAGGGGTTGCCGAACCGATGTGGGAGCCGGTGCAGATCCGCCACCGCTCGGCTTATTACGATGCGTTCTTCATCGAGGCGCTGTTGAGTTATGTCGAGACCGGGCTCGCCTCGGCCGCCGACAAGATTGCGGCGGAGCGCGCGGTCACCGACATGGTCGATTTCTGCGTCAACATCAGCCGCGAGGAAGTGGAAGGCATCGACGGCGCGCGGTTCAACGTCATCACCGCGCTCGCGCCAGCGCCGCATCCGCGCTTCTCACGCTACTTCGCCCAGATCAAGCAGGACCTCGGTTTCGGCGTCTACGTACCGGATTGCGACACCACGGCGTGCTCGATCTCCGCGGCAACGCAGGCCGGCTGCACCGATCCGATCCTCGACCAGCCGCTGCTGGATTTCTACGCCGGCTATCAGGTGCGCGCCGGCGTCAACGAGCCGCGCGTGACCGTGCCGATCAACGAGAATATCGACTACGAGGGCGGGGTCGCGACCTGGATCGACAACCTCAAAGGCGAGCGGCCCTACGGCAACGATCTCGATCCGACGCTCAATCTCGACATTCTCGAGGTCAGCTTCCGCAACCTCGCGCGCTGGAAGGTATTAGAGACGCCGGCGCGGCTTGCCACCGTTCATCGCATCATCGGCTTCCAGAAGCGGCTCGCCGCAAGCGGCGCCTTCGCCAATCCGCGCTCGCACATCTATTATCTGCCGGAACTCTACAGCGCCTATTTCGGCCGCTGCTACGCGGCGTTCCTGGCGCTGCCGCTGGCGGCGCAGGCCGCGATCGATCCCGACGGCGATTTCGACTTCATCCGCCACCGCGTGCTCTCTTACGTCAAGGGCGAGCTGATGGCCGCCGAAATGAACGTGTTCGACGCGGCACTGGCGCTGATCGCGCTCGGCCATCTCGGCGCCGACCCGCGCGCCTTTGCGCCGGCGCTGAACGTGATCGTCGGCGCCATCGGCGAAGGCGGCCGCCGCGGCCCGTTCCGCGCCTATGAATGGAACAAGATGAAGACGCCGACGCGGATCCTGGTGGGCGGTCCGGAGGTCACGTCGGCGTTCGTGCTGATGGGGCTGGCGGTGGCGAAGCGGGCGATGGCGGGGCGCGGGTAAGATGGTCTCATCCCCCGGCTCGATGACAGTAAGTTGAAAGCCCAACTGTCAGGCATATGCTGGCCGGGCGGACAAAAGCCGACCACAATTGCGGGGTTTATCGCCATTTTCATCAGACGCGGACCGGCATGTTGCGAAAACTCCTGATTGCGCTGTCATTGGTCGCCTTATCCTTGCCCGGCTTGCCGTCGCCGGCTGAGGCCGCCGACATCACCGGCACGGCAAAGGTCCGCGACGGCGATTCCGTCTTGATCGGCAACACAAGGATCCGGCTCGGCGGCATCGATGCGCCGTCGTCCGATCAGCTCTGCCTCAACACCAAGGACGAGCGCTGGACCTGCGGCATCGCGGCGCGCGACGAGCTCGCCAAATACACCGAGGGCAAGAGCTGGGTCTGCCATGCAAGGTCGACCGACCGGCGCGGCCGCACCGTGGCGCGCTGCGAGGTCGGCGGCGAGGACATCCAGAAATGGCTGGTGCGGAGCGGCTGGGCGCTGTCCTACACCCGCGTCTCGCACGACTATGACGCCGATGAGGCCGCCGCGCGGGAGGCAAAAGCCGGGATGTGGCAGGGCGCCTTCATCGCGCCCTGGGACTGGCGCGTACGCAACAAGAAGACCACGATATTGGGCGCGATCAAGCCGCCCGACGGCGCGCATTCGGTGCTGCTCGCCTCGGCCTCGGGGCCGGTTGCGCCCTCGCCCGACTGCACCATCAAGGGCAACGTCAACAGCGCCGGCGAGTGCATCTACCACCAGCCAAACAGCCGCTGGTACACCCAGATCAAGATGAAGATCAGCAAGGGTACCCGCTGGTTCTGCTCGGTCGAGGACGCCGAAGCCGCGGGCTGCCGCGAGACGAAGCGATAACCCACTTCAGACCTGCATTTTCCGTGCTTTTCTTGGACGCCTCCACCGCGTAGAAACGCAGTCGTCTACCCTCCAGAGCGTCTTCACGACACAAGGACCAACAGCAATGACCGTTCGCGCGGGCCGGGAATTTCTGGCCATCCCCGGGCCCACCACGATGCCCGACGAGGTGCTGCAGGCGATGCACCGTCCGGCGATCGACATCTACTCCAAACAGATGACCGATCTGACCGAGAGCCTGCTCCGCGATATCTCGAACCTGTTTGCGACCAAGGGCAAGTCCTACATCTACATCGCCAACGGCCACGGCGCCTGGGAAGCGGCGCTGAGCAACGTGCTGTCGCGCGGCGACAAGGTGCTGGTGCTGGAGAGCGGGCGCTTCGCGATCGGCTGGGGCCATGCGGCGGCGCTGATGGGCGCCGAGGTCGAGGTGCTCAAGGGCGACTGGCGCCGCGCGGTACGGCCGCACGAGGTCGAGGAGCGCCTGCGCCGCGACAAGGAGCACACCATCAAGGCGGTCGTCGTCGTCCAGGTCGATACGGCCTCGGGCGTGCAGAACGACATCGAGGGCATCGGCAAGGCGATCAAGGCGAGTGGCCATCCCGCGCTGTACATGGTCGACACCGTGGCGTCGCTCGGCTGCATGCCGTTCGAGATGGACAAATGGGGCATCGACGTCGCGATGTCCGGCTCGCAAAAAGGCCTGATGACGCCGCCCGGCCTCGGCTTCGTCGCCGCCAACGCGCGCGCGCTCGAGGTGCAGAAGAAGGCCAACATGAGCACGCCCTATTGGAGCTGGAGCGAGCGCGAGGGCACCGAGCACTATCGCAAATATGCCGGCACCGCGCCGGTGCATCTGCTGTTCGCGCTGCGCCAGGCCATCGACCTCCTGCACGAGGAGGGGCTGGAGAACGCCTTCCGCCGCCACAGCCTGCTCGGCGAGGCGGCGCGCCGCGCGGTCGGCGCATGGTCGGAAGGCCAGGTGCTCGGCTTCAACGTCGCCGAAGCCAGCGAACGCTCCAACACCGTGACCACGGTGACCATGAGCAACGGCCACGATCCCGCAATCCTGCAACGCTATTGCAAGGAGAAGTGCGGCGTGGTGCTCGGCACCGGCATCGGCGATCTCTCGGGACAGGCCTTCCGCATCGCCCATATGGGCCATGTCAACGCCCCGATGCTGCTCGGCACGTTAGGGGTGATCGAGATCGGGCTGAACGCACTGAAGATTCCGCACGGCAAGGGCGGGCTCGAGGCCGCGGTCGCGTATCTCGGCGAAGAGGTGGCGGTGTAGTATCCGCGGTCGTCCCGGCGAAAGCCGGGACCCATACCGCGTGATCTATCGACAGAGCGCGGTCGTAGTACCGAAGACCGTTTTACTGCGAGTCTTCGCCAAACTCCTCCCTGGGGTTATGGGTCCCGGCCTTCGCCGGGACGACCCGGTTGTTTTAACCGATACGCTTCAACCTGCGCCTTCAGCTCATTCAGTGATGTGAGCGGCGCCTTCGGATCGACCCGATACTCCCCACCCACCAGCCACGACAACACCTTCGCGTCCACCACCGGCGAATGGTGGATGACGTCGCCGTAGTTGTCGAGGTCGTGCGTCACTTCCTTGATCGTCCGAAAATCGTACAGGCGCACATTGGGAAACTGTGTCAGGCGCTGCGCAATGACAGCCGTGAGGTCGTAAACGATCTTCAGCGTCGCAGGCGAGGCATCGCGCATCGCGACGAATTGCAGGATCGAATAGGGCGGGAAGTAGATGTCGAAGGTCACGTCCGGATGGCGCGTGATCAGGCCGACGGCATCGCGCTCGAAGTGCCGCACCATAGCCTCGTAGCCATAGCCGTCGCCGAGAAAGCGGCTGCGTACGGGACTGGTGATGTAGGCGAAGGCCGCGAGCGTCTTCTCTGCGTTGTAGCCACGCGCGACGTCGAAATCGCGCGGCAGCGCGTAGATGTCGTCGACGTCGGACAGCGCAAACTTGACGGGGAGAAAGGGCGACGCGCGGGACAACGGCCCTCGCAACGGTGGAACCGACCGCAGCAGAGCGAACAGGGATTCCTTCGCCATCGCCGCGCTGAACAGATAGGACGCGATGCCCTTGGCCGTCCCGCGATAGAGATCGACGGACAGAAAGGGATCCGACTCGATGTCTGCCGCATCGACGAAGATAAAATCGTCCATCGCCCAGATCACCCGCCTCGCGCCGCGGTCGATCGCGTGCTCCAGCACAAAGCCCTGCTGACGCGAATTGGACCCGGTCATCGCCAGCTTGAGCGAGTGCACGCCGAGCGCACGGTCGATGTCGCTCTGACGGAAATGGATCGCGAGCGAGGTGCCCATGAATGCGGCGTCGAACGACTGGCTGCGGATCAGCCCGGCATTCTGCACGCGCGTATCGTCGGAATAGAACGGCGCGACGACACGCGAGGGCCGAAACAGTTGCAGGGGATCGATGACGTAGGTGAGCGCAGCCGCCCCCAGCACGCACGCGATGCTCGCGAGGAGAAGACGCCTTGGATGTGTGAACGCGCCTCGCATCAGAACCGGAAATAGATGAATTCGCTGTGGCTCTGGATGCCCAAAATCCCGAACGCAAGCACCAGCGACGCGCCATACAGGACCAAAGGCCGCATCCGTCCGGCCATCAAGCGCTCGCCGACCCTGCGATTGGCGTGGTCGTATCCCATGAGTCCTTGCGTGTTCGGCGCCAGCCACACCAGCGCAGCATAGATCGATACCTGCACCAGCGCCGCGATCTCCTCGCGGCCGAAGGCGATGTTCGCGGGATCGGCCATGGCGTGGAGAACCCGCAGCGCCCAATCGACCCGCTCGGCCCGGAAAAACACCCAGGCGACGACGACGGCAAGGAAAGTCAGCACGGCCCCGGCGATACGGACCGGGCGCGCAAGGAGCGTCGGAATGTCAGGCACCAGCGCGTTGAAGGCGTGATTGACGCAGAGATAGGCGCCATGCAGCGCGCCCCAGACGACGAACGTCCAGGCCGCGCCGTGCCAGAGCCCGCCCAGCAGCATCGTGAGCATCAAATTGACATAGCGCAGCACGCGGCCGCGCCTGTTGCCCCCGAGCGGGATGTAGAGATAGTCGCGCAGGAAGTGCGACAGCGTCATGTGCCAGCGCCGCCAGAACTCGACGATGCTGGCAGCCTTGTAGGGCGAGTTGAAATTGACCGGCAGGAAGATGCCGAACATCAGCGATATCCCGATCGCCATGTCGGAATAGCCGGAGAAGTCGAAATAAAGCTGGAACGTGTAGGCGAGCGCACCGAGCCAGGCCTGGTCGAAGCTCGGCGAACGCGCCTCGAAGGCCAGCGCGACCAGCGGCTGGATGCCGTCGGCAAGGCACGTCTTCTTGAACAGGCCGATCGCGAAGATGATGAGGCCGCACAAGATCAGATGCGGATGCGGATGCTTCGTTTCCTTCCGCTCGAATTGCGGGATCATGTCCTTGTGGTGAAGGATTGGCCCCGCGATCAGATGCGGAAAGTATGTCACGAACAGCGCGTAGTGCGGCAGCGCGTAAGCCGCGACCTGGCCGCGATAAGCATCGACCAGGAACGCAATCTGGGTGAACGTGTAGAAGGAGATGCCGACCGGCAGCAGGAAGTGGACCGCGAAGTGCGTCCCGGCTAGCGCGTTGATGTTGTCGGCGGCGAAGCCGGCATATTTGAAGAGGCCAAGCACCAGGAGATCGCCGGCGACGCCGAGGGCAAGTGCCGCCCGGCGCTGCGAGGGAGCGAGCTCCGCCGCAATCAGGAGATAGCCGACGCCATAGTTGAAGGCGATCGACACCAGCAGCAGGGCCACGAACTGCCAGTTGCCGATGGCGTAGAACGCCAGCGAGGCGGCCGCGAGCCAGATCACCGGGGCCAGATTGCTGCGTCGCCCGAGCCAGAAATAGCCAGCCAGCGCAGCCGGCAGGAACAGCAGGATGAACGGGTAGGAATTGAACAGCATCAGGCTGGACCGGCGGCGGGGACATGGTCCCTAAAGCATACAAGCCGGGCCCCAACAACCCCGCGACTTGGCGCAGCGGCGCTGGCAATTCGCGGAATCGAGACGATATAAGACAGTGCGTAGCTTTCTTCTCCCTCTCCCCGTTCTTACGGGGAGAGGGTTGGGGTGAGGGGCCTCTCTCCGCGCAGGAGATCGTCGACGGACCTGTACCCCCTCATCCGGATCGCAAGTGCGATCCGACCTCTCCCCGCAAGCGGGGAGAGGTAAAGAAGGAGCGCCGCACGAACGTGACACGCAACGAGGATCGAGTGACACAAGCCAAAACGCCTTCCCAGCCGCCCGTCGCCCCGCGCCGGCCGCATTCCTTCACGCGGCACGGGATTACCGTGACCGACGACTATGCCTGGCTGAAGGACGAGAAATGGCAGGAGGTGCTGCGCGATCCCGCGGTGCTCGATCCCGACATCCGCAAATATCTCGACGAAGAGAATGGCTACACCGAGAGCTTGCTCGGCCATACCGCAGCCCTCCAGAAGACGCTGGTGCGCGAGATGCGGGGTCGGATCAAGGAGGATGATTCCAGCGTGCCGTCGCCGGACGGTCCCTTCGCCTATTTCCGCAAGTTCCGCGAAGGCGGCCAGCACGAGCTGTTCGGCCGCATGCCGCGCGATGGCGGCGAGGGCCATATCGTGCTCGACGGCGATGCGCTCGCCAAGGACCACACATATTTCAAATTCGGCGGCAGCCGGCACTCGAATGACCACAAGCTGCAGGCCTGGAGCGCCGACACCAAGGGCTCGGAATATTTCTCCATCCGCGTGCGCGACTGGGCGACCGGAAGGGATCTTGACGACGTCGTCGAGGAGACCGACGGCGGCGTGGTCTGGAGCAAGGACGCGACGTCGTTCTTCTATGTGAAGCTCGACGACAATCATCGCCCCATGCAGGTGTGGCGGCATAAGCTCGGCACCAGGCAGGCCGACGACACGCTGGTCTACGAGGAGCAGGATTCCGGCTGGTTCACCCATCTGCACGAGAGTACCAGCGGCCGCTTCTGCGTGATCGCGGGCGGCGATCACGAGACCTCCGAGCAGCGGCTGATCGATCTCGGTAACCCCGAAGCGCCGCCGCGCCTGGTCGCGGCGCGCGAGGAAGGCGTGCAATATTCGCTCGCCGACCGCGGCGACGAGCTCTTCATTCTCACCAATGCCGACGACGCCATCGACTTCAAGATCGTCAGCGCACCGCTTAGCGTTCCCGAGCGCAAGAACTGGCGCGATTTGATCCCGTATCGTCCCGGCATCTACATCATCGACCTCGATCTCTATGCCGGCCATCTGGTGTGGCTGGAGCGCGCCAACGCGTTGCCGTCCATCGTGATCCGCGACCTCGCCTCGAACGAGGAACACGCCATCGCATTTGATGAAGCGGCCTACTCGCTGGATACGATGGGCTCCTACGAGTTCGACACGACGACGCTGCGCTTTGCCTACTCGTCGATGACCACGCCGTCGGAAGTCTATGACTACGACATGGCCAGCCGCACCCGCACCCTGCGCAAGCGCCAGGAGATCCCGTCGGGCCACAATGCGAGCGACTACGTCACGACCCGCATCATGGCAAAGGCGCAGGACGGCGCCGAGGTGCCGGTGTCGATCCTTCATCGCCGCGGGCTCAAGCTCGACGGCGCGGCGCCACTGCTGCTCTACGGCTACGGCTCCTACGGCATGGCGATGCCGGCCTCGTTCAGCGCCAACCGGCTGTCGCTGGTCGATCGCGGCTTCGTCTACGCCATCGCCCATATCCGCGGCGGCGCCGACAAGGGCTGGGGCTGGTACCTCGACGGCAAGCGCGAGAAGAAGACCAATTCGTTCGACGACTTCTCAGCCAGCGCCCGCGCGCTGATCGATGCGAAGTACACCCGCGCAACGCGCATCGTCGGCCACGGCGGCTCGGCCGGCGGCATGCTGATGGGCGCGGTCGCCAACCGTGCCGGCGAATTGTTCGCCGGCATCGTCGCCGAAGTGCCGTTCGTCGACGTGCTCAACACCATGCTCGACGACACGCTGCCGCTGACGCCGCCGGAATGGCCGGAATGGGGCAACCCGATCGAGAGCGAGACCGATTTCCGCACCATCCTGTCATACTCGCCATACGACAATGTCGCGGCGAAAGACTATCCCGCGATCCTGGCGATGGGCGGGTTGACTGACCCGCGAGTCACTTACTGGGAGCCCGCCAAATGGATCGCGCGCCTGCGCGCGACCATGAGCGGCGGCGGCCCGGTGTTGCTGCGCACCAACATGGGCGCCGGCCACGGCGGCGCCTCGGGGCGCTTCAACCGGCTGGATGAAGTCGCGATCGTCTATGCGTTCGCGCTGTGGGCGGTTGGGATGGCGGAGACTGGGGTGTAGGCGCTCATATGCCTCCCCATCGTCGTCCTGGCGAAAGCCAGGACCCATACAGCGTGATCTATCCGATAAAGGTCGGTGCCAGTACCGCGCGAAAACACGACGACTCCGAGTCTTCGCCAAACTATTCCCTGGGGTTATGGGTCCCGGCCTTCGCCGGGACGACATCAAGCCGCCTCACACCGCGCCGTGCGCCTCCACGTAGAGCGCATACACCGAGTGGCTGCTGGCCATATAGAGACGGTTGTTCTTGGGGCCGCCGAAGCAGAGGTTGGCGCAGCGTTCGGGCAGCTTGATGAAGGCGAGCGGCTTGCCGTCCGCGTTGAACACCATCACGCCGTCGAGATCTTCGGGCTTGCCCTTGAGCTGAAACACCTTGCGGCCGCCGATGTCGGTCGGCTCCGATTGCAGCGCGCCGTTGGAGCCCCAGCCGCACCAGAGATTGCCGTCGCGATCGACGCGAAAACCGTCGAGCGAGGCCTGGTCGGCGGCGTCGATCAGCTTGGTCTTGCCGCTGAGGCTGCCATCGTCGCCGACATTGTAGCTCCAGATGCTGCGGTTGGGCGTCCCCTTCCACTCGACGATGTAGAGCTTCTTCTCGTCCGGCGAGAAGGCGAGGCCGTTCGGATTGATGAGGTCGGTGAGGACCGCGCTGATCTTGCCGTCCTTGGTGATGCGGTAGACGTTAGTGGTGGCCTGCTCGGCTTTCTCCTTCTTGCCCTCCCACTCGCCGTTGATGCCGAACAGCGGATCGGTGAACCAGATGCTGTCGTCGGATTTCACCACGATGTCGTTCGGCGCGTTCAGCCGCTTGCCGTCGAACTTGTCGGCGAGCACGGTGATCTTGCCGTCCTTCTCGGTACGGGTGATGCGGCGGGTGACGGAGTGCTCGCAGCTGACGAGGCGGCCCTGGCGGTCGCGCGCATTGCCATTGGCGTAGTTGGCGTTGGCGCGGAACACGCTGGTCTGCCCGGTCTTCTCGTCGAACTTCATGATCCGGTTGTTGGGAATGTCCGAGAACAGCAGATAGCCGCCTTCGGGGAAATAGGCGGGCCCTTCGGCCCAGCGCATGCCGGTCGCGACCTGCTCGAGCGTCGAGGAATAGAGCCGGTATTTTCCAAAGCCCGGATCGAGGATCTGGATGGCCGGGTCCGGGTAGCGCTGGTTCGGCGTGAACGGAAACGACTGGGCGCCGGCGGCGCGGGCGAGACACGTGGAAGCCGCCGCCACGCCAGCGCCGGCCAACAGATTGCGTCGTGTGAAATTCATAAGCGTCCTCCCTGGGTGAATTAAGGCCGGCGCTTGGTGCGGCCGGCCTGTTTCTTGATATGACTTGGTGCCGGCGCGTGGGCCTTACCGGCCGTTCGCCTTCCGCCATGCGGCGAAGTCGGTAAGCGTCTGCGGATCCGTCGCCGGATAGAGACCAAAAATGCCGCGGCCCTTGTTGACTTCCTCGGTGACGAAGTCCTCGAACGCGGTCATCTCGAAGGTTTCGTTGGCGATCTCGTCGGCCAGATGCGCGGGGATCACGATCACGCCGTCGCTGTCGCCGAGAATGACGTCGCCGGGAAACACCGGCGCATCACCGCAGCCGATCGGGACGTTGATCTCGATCGCATGATGCAGCGTCAAATTGGTCGGCGCGCTCGGGCGGTGGTGGTAGGCGGGGATACCGAGCTTGGCGATCTCGGCTGAATCGCGAAAACCGCCGTCGGTGACGACACCGGCGACACCGCGCTTCATCAAGCGGGTGACCAGGATCGCACCGGCTGACGCCGCGCGCGCGTCCTTGCGGCTGTCCATCACCAGCACGCTGCCTGCCGGACAATCCTCGACCGCCTTGCGCTGCGGATGCGAGCGGTCCTTGAAGACGTCGATGGTGTTGAGATCCTCGCGCGCCGGCATGTAGCGCAGCGTGAAGGCCTCACCAACCATGGTCGGCTGATCGGCACCGAGCGGGTGCACATCCTGGATCATCTGGATGCGCAGGCCGCGCTTGAACAAGGCGGTGGCGACCGTGGCGGTGGAGACGGATTTGAGCTTGTTGCGGGTGGCTTCGGTGAGTTTGGTCATTTGGTGCTCTCTAGTAAATCGACGGCTCGCCGATCGGCGCGCCGAAATCGGTCTCGAGGAAGTCGAAGTCGCAGCCATCATTGGCCTGCTTGATGTGCTTGGTGAACATCCAGCCATAGCCGCGCTCGAAGCGGCGCTCCGGCGGCTTCCAGGCGGCGCGGCGCTTTTCCAGTTCGGCCTCCGACACATCGAGATTGATGGTGCGGGCGGCGACATCGAGCGTGATGCGATCTCCGTTCCGCACCAGCGCCAGCGGACCGCCAACATAGGATTCGGGGGCGACGTGCAAAATGCAGGCGCCATAGCTGGTGCCGCTCATACGCGCATCCGAGATCCGCACCATGTCGCGCACGCCCTGCTTCACAAGCTTGGTCGGGATCGGCAGCATGCCCCATTCCGGCATGCCCGGTCCGCCCTGCGGTCCCGCATTGCGCAGGATCAGGATGTGGTCCTCGGTGACGTCGAGATCGGGATCGTCGACCGCCTTCTTCATCGCGGGATAGTCGTCGAACACCAGGGCAGGCCCGGTGTGCTTGAGGAACCGCGGGGCGCAGGCGGAGGGCTTGATGACGCAGCCGTCTGGCGCGAGATTGCCCTTGAGCACGGCGAGCGCGCCTTCCTTGTAGATGGGATTGTCGATCGAGCGGATCACGTCGTCATTGTGAACCTCGGCTCCCTCGATGTTCTCGCCGAGAGTCTTGCCGGTGACCGTGATGCAATCGAGATGCAGGTGCGGCTTGATCTGGCCCATCAGCGCCGGCAGGCCGCCGGCATAGAAGAAGTCCTCCATCAGATAGGCATCGCCACTCGGCCGCACGTTGGCGATGACGGGCACCTTGCGGCTCGCAATCTCGAAATCGTCGAGGCCGATGTCGAGACCGGCGCGGCGAGCCTGCGCGATCAGATGGATGATCGCATTGGTCGAGCAGCCCATCGCCATCGCCACGGCGATGGCGTTCTCGAAAGCCTTGCGGGTCTGGATCGTCTTCGGCGTCAGATCTTCCCAGACCATTTCGACGATCCGTCGGCCGCATTCAGAGGCCATGCGGATATGGTTGGCGTCCGCGGCGGGAATCGAGGAGGCGCCCGGCAGCGTCATGCCGATCGCCTCGGCAATCGCGGTCATGGTGGAAGCCGTGCCCATGGTCATGCAGGTGCCGTAGCTGCGCGCGATGCCGGCTTCGATGTCGAGCCAGTCCTTGTCGGAGATTTTTCCGGCGCGCCGCTCGTCCCAGTATTTCCAGCCGTCCGAGCCCGAGCCGAGCGTTTTGCCCTTCCAGTTGCCGCGCAGCATCGGGCCTGCGGGCAGATAGATCGCCGGAATGTTCATCGAGGTGGCGCCGAGGAGCAGTGCCGGCGTGGTCTTGTCGCAGCCGCCCATCAGCACCACGCCGTCGACGGGATGGCTGCGCAGCAGCTCCTCCGCGTCCATCGCCAGCAGATTGCGATAGAGCATGGTGGTCGGCTTCAACAACGATTCCGACAGCGACAGTGCCGGCAACTCCAGCGGCAGGCCGCCGGCCATCAGGATGCCGCGCTTGACGTCGTCGACGCGCGATTTGAAATGCATGTGGCAGGGCTGCGCGTCCGACCAGGTGTTGAGGATCGCGATGATCGGGCGGTCCTTCCACTCCTCCGGCGCGTAGCCCATCTGCATGGTGCGGGAGCGGTGGCCGAACGAACGGAGATCATCGGGCGCGAACCAGCGCGCGCTACGGAGCTGGTCGGGCGATATTTTCTTCTTGGTCATGATTGGGTGCCCCATTTCTGCACGGTGTTCCGCTCGATGGCGCGGAAGATCAGGTTCTCGACAAAAAGCCCGATGATAATCACCGTCAAGAGGCCTGCGAAGACCGCAGGTATGTCGAGGAGGTTGCGGTTCTCGAAGATGAACCAGCCGAGCCCGCCCTGCCCCGAGGAGACGCCGAACACCAGCTCAGCCGCGATCAGCGTGCGCCAGGCAAAGGCCCAGCCGATCTTCAGGCCGGTGAGGATCGAGCCGAATGCCGCGGGAATAAGGATCTTCGCCACATAAGGCAGCCCGCGCAGACCGTAATTCCGCCCGACCATGCGCAGCGTGTTCGAGACACTCTTGAAGCCGGAATGGGTATTGAGCGCGACCGGCCACAGCACCGAATGGATCAGCACGAAGACGAGGCTGCCGTTACCGAGACCGAACCAGATCAAGGCGAGCGGCAGCAGCGCGATCGCCGGCAACGGATTGAACATCGCCGTCACCGTCTCGAGGAAGTCGGTGCCGATGCGGGTGGAGATCGCGAGCACGGTGAAGATCGCGGCGAGCACGATGCCCGCCGAATAGCCCATGAACAGCACCTTCAGCGAGGCCCAGGCCCGCATCGGAATCGTGCCGTCCTTCACGCGGTCGAACAGCGTGATGACGGTGTCGTGCAGTGTCGGAAACAGGAGCGGATTGTCGAGCGTGAGGCCGTAGGCTTCCCAGACCGCGGCCAGGAACAGGATGATGACGGTCTTGCGAACAAGACCGTCGTTCCACAACAGCTCAAGCACGCTCAGCTTGCGCTCGACCTCGGTTGCGCCGCCGGCGACCGGCGCGTCACGCAGCAATATTCTGGCTTCGCCCATGGCGGCTCCTTCAATGCGCCGTTGCTTCGGAGGCGAACAGGAGATCGTGGATCTCCTTCTCCAGCCGGCCGGCGCTGCCATCCTCATTGGAGACCTTGTCGACGTCGACCACCTCGGCCTTGACGCGGCCGGGATGGGGCGACAGCAGCAGGATGCGGTTGCCGATCCGGATCGCCTCGGCGATCGAATGCGTCACGAACAGCACGGTGAACTTGGTCTCGCTCCAGAGCTGGAGCAACTCGTCCTGGCAGGTTCGGCGCGTCAGTGCATCGAGCGCGGCGAACGGCTCGTCCATCAGCAAAATATCCGGCTCCATCGCCATGCCGCGCGCGATCGCGACGCGCTGCTTCATGCCGCCGGACAGCGTGTGCGGATAGGCCTCGACCACGCGTGTCAGGCCGACCTTCTCGATATAGGCGCGCGCGCGGGCCTCGGCGTCCTTGCGCGACAGTTTTCGCGCGGTGAGCAGCGGAAACATCACGTTGCCAAGCACGCTCTTCCAGGGCAGGAGCTGGTCGAACTCCTGGAAGATCATCATGCGGTCGGCGCCGGGACCTCGAATCTCGCGGTCGTTGATGGTCATTCGGCCTTCGCTCGGCGCCATGTAGCCGCCGACGGCCTTGAGCAGGGTCGACTTGCCGCAGCCGGACGGCCCGAGCAGCACGAAGCGATCGGACTTGTCGACGGTGAAGCTCACTCTTTCCGTGGCGGTGACGACGGCACTGGAGGTTTTGTAGCGCAGCGTCACGGAGCTGACGTCGAGCAGCGCCATCAGTTGCCCTTCAGATCGTGCGCGACGGGAAGATAATAGTCGGTCCAGGCCTTGGGCTGAGTCTTCAGCGTGCCGGTCTTGAACAGATGGGCGGCGAATTTCATCGTGCCCTGCGGCTCGAGATTCCACTCCATCATGCCGGGCTCCCTAAGCAGGTCGAGCAGCTCTTCCACCGAGGTCTTGTCGCCGGTGATCTCCTTGTAGATCTCGACCGCCTGTTTGGTGTCACTGCGAATCAGATCCTGCGCCTCCTTGGTGGCGTCGCGCACGGCCTGGATGATTTTCGGATTGGCATCGGCGAACTTCGTCGTGGTGAAGAACTGCGCCTGGCTCAGCGGGCCGCCCATCACGTCCGGCGAGCTCAGCACGACATGCGCGCCCGGCACGTTCTTCAGCTCCAGGAAGGTGAAGGGCGGGATCGAGAAGTGGGTGTGCACCTCGTGCTTGGAATTGGACAGCGCTGCATAGGCGTCGGGATGGCCTAGCTGCACGGTGTTGACGTCGAGCTTCGCCCACTGGTCGGCGCCGAAAGCCTCGGCGGCGGCGATCTGGAGCACGATCGCCTGGGTCGAGACTTTCACGGTCGGCACAGCGATCTTGTCGCTGGGGCCAAAATCCTTGATCGACTTGATGTCGGCGTCGCGGCTGATCAGCGTCATCGGCTGCGCCGAGGTCGCGACGATGCCCTTGACGCCGCCGCGGGTGCGGTCCCACAGCAGCAGCAGATTGCCCGTGCCGGTGTTGAGAATGTCGACGCCACCTGCGAGCAGCGCATCGGTCTGCGCGCCGCCGCCGGAGAAGGTGATCCATTTGGTGGTGACACCGGAGACGCCGAGAGAAGCTGCGTGCTTCTCGATCAGCTTCTGCTTCTCCATGATGTGGCTCGGCATGTAGAAAATGCCGGGCTGCCGCGACAGTGCGATCTCGGACTTCTGCTGCGCCTTCGCGGGCGAGGCCGACAGCGCCGTTGCGGCGATCAGGGCGACGGCTGCGAGGCCACACTGCAATTGCTTGATCATTGTTGTTCGTTTCCTCCGGCCGCCATTGACGAGCGATCCGACTGATGCACTAATGCATTAGTGCATCAAAGGCAAGGCCGCCGGAGCTCTTCGCATGGAAACAGCCCAACCCGCGTCCCGCGCGGCCGCCCGCCCCGGCGCGCGGCTCGACCGGGCCCGGCAGGCGGCACCGCAAGTGTTCGAGCGGCTGCGCAACGCCATTCTTGCGCTCGAACTGCCGCCGGGCTCGCCGCTGTCGCGCACCGACCTCGCCGCGCAATTCGGCGTCAGCTCGACGCCGATCCGCGATGCCTTGATGCGGTTGGAGGAAGAAGGGCTGGTCGACGTGTTTCCGCAGCACGCGACCGTCGTCAGCCGGGTCGATGTCGGCCGCGCCGAGCAGGCCCATTTCCTTCGTCAGGCGCTGGAGCTCGAAATCGTCCGGCTGCTCGCGGAGCAGCATGACGACGCCCTGGTCATCCGCCTCGACCAGACGATCGCGCTTCAGCAGCAATTCGCCAAGGCCGGAGACTTCGAGAGCTTCATCGCTGGCGACAATGATTTTCACGCGCAGCTTTATGCCGCTTCCGGCAAGCAGGATCTCTGGACGCTGGTGCGCAGCCGCAGCGGACATATCGACCGGCTACGCCGGCTGCACCTGCCCTCACCCGGCAAGGCCCAGAACATCGTCCGCCACCACAAGCTGATCACGCGCGCGATCGAGGCCGGGGACGCCGATGCCGCGCAACAGCATCTGCGCAAGCACCTGTCGGGCACGCTGAGCGAGCTCGACAAGATCCGAAGCCACTATCCCGAGTACCTCACCGATTAAAAGCGCAATGAGATCAGGATGAATCATCATCGCGCTTTAGGTTGTTGTTTGAGCATGATCTTTTCGGAAACCCGCTTCGCACTTTTCCGGATCATGCTTTGGGCGCGGCGGTTCGCCGCTCCGGCTCGCGATACTCGGAATTGGCAACCTTGCGGCGGTCCATCGGACCGCTCCGCAGCTTGACGAAGAAGGCCTGGACCTCGGCGGCAAGACGCTCGGCCGCCCCCGAAACCTGGTTCGCCGCCCCCATCACGTTGTCGGCCGAGCGGTTGGTTTCCGAGATCGCGCCGGAGACGGTGACAATGCTGGTGGCGAGCGTCTGTGTTCCCGACGCCGCCATCTGGACGTTCTGAGAGATTTCCCGCGTCGCCGCGCCCTGCTGCTCCACGGCGCTGGCGATCGCCGCCGTCACCTCGTCGATCCGGCGCATCGCGGTTGCGACCTCCTTGACGGAGGCAACTGCGCTGCCGGTCGAATTCTGGATCGCGGCGATGTGCTGGCTGATCTCCTGCGTCGCATTGCGGGTCTGATCGGCCAGCGCCTTGACCTCGGACGCCACCACGGAAAAACCGCGGCCGGCTTCGCCGGCGCGCGCCGCCTCGATCGTGGCGTTGAGCGCCAGCAGGTTGGTCTGGGCGGCGATCGCCTCGATCAAGTCGACGACGGAGCTGATCCTCTGGCCCGCCTGGGCGAGGCCCTCGATCTCGACCTCGGAGCGCGCGGTCACGTCGCCCGCCAACCGCACGGTCGCGTTCGACAATTCAATCTGCCGGCCGATCTCGACGATGGAGCTCGCGAGCTCTTCCGCCGCCGCGGCCACAGTCTGGACGTTGGCGGCAGTCTGCTCGGAGGCGTTCGCCGCGGAAGCCGCCTGGCTGGTCGCCTCGTTCGCGATGCCGCTCAGGCCCTGTGCGGTGATCCGCATGGTGCCGGCATTCTCGCCGACCAATGCGAGAAGATCGTGCGAGGTCACGCGGAATTCCTCCACCGCATGCTCCACATTGCGGTTGGCCGCCTCGCGCGCTTCGGCCTCACGCGCGAGATTCGCCGCCGCCTGCTGCTGGGCGATGACGTTGTCGCGGAATTTCGCCACCGCCTGGGAGACGATTCCGATCTCGTCACCGCGCTGCGCCGTCCTGAATTCGACGCTGGTATCGCCGCTGGACAGCCGCGCCGAATCGGCCACCAGCTCGACGATCGGACCCGTGATGGAGCGGGCCACCAGGATGGCGATCGCCGTCCCGAGCGCAAGCCCTGCGGCGAGCAGGATCCATTGCAGCAGGAGCAGCTTCTCGACCTCGTCGGCCACGCTGCGGGCGTCCTCCGCGAGCTTCGACTGCTGGTCGCTCTTCAGGCCGCCCGCGCGCTTGCCCTCGGCGTCTTTCCTGCCGTCGAGGAGATCGAGGATCCGTGCCGCGCGGGGAGCCGCCTCGGTGGACAAGAGGAAGACCGGCGCGTTCCATTGCGGCGTCTGGCGGATCGCGAAAATCTTCCCCGGCAGCGGCGCGAAGGCCTCGTTGGCCTTGACGATGGCCTGATAGGCGGTCCCCTGCGTGGGAGTGAGCAGCTCCTCCTGCATCCCGACCGAGGCGAGCGCGGCCCGGAAGGTCGCGAGCGGCTTCTCGAACTTGTCGCGGTCGGCGGCTTCACCCGAGGCCACGTAGAGCCGCAGTTGCGATCCCGCCGCGGCGAGATTGCCGCGGACGTCTGCGAAGGTCTTGAGCAGGCGCTTGCGTTGCGGCGTCGCGTCCAGCTTCTCCTCCTCGTCGATCATCGCGGTGATCTCGGCGAACATCGTCGCGATCAGCGGCGCGGCCTCCTTCGCCAGGAGTTCGCTCGCCGGATAGGCCGCCGGGGTGAAGGCGACCAGCTCGGCCCTGTCCTGGGCCTGGCGGAATCCCGCGATCAGCGCCCTCGCCTCGCGCCAATTGGATTGGTTCTGCGGGCTGGAAAATCCCTCGGCCATGTGGTCGACCGCGGCCGCGGTGCGATCGAGCTCGGCCCAGACCGCCGCGCGGTCGCGCTTTGCCTGCGCGTCGCCGGTCAGGAGGTAGCCGCGCAGCGTCGAGAGCGTGGAGTAGAGATTGCCGACCAGCTCGGTGCTCGCGATCGCGACCGGCGCCCGTTGTTGCACGACCTGGTTGATGCGCGAGGACACGTCGGAGACGACGGAGACCGTATAGATCACGGTCGCCGCGAGCAGGATGCAGATCAGCGCGAAGCCGCCGAGCAGCCGGGTGCGAATTCCGGTATCCGCCATCGATTTGAACATTGGGATCTCGTCCTGATATCGGCTGATCGGCCGGTTTCGCTGGGTGCCCAAACGTGAGCGATGCGACGCCTTGACAATTGACTGCTGAAACTGACGGCAATTCTAATCGATGAGCTTTTAATTCTCGGTGAAACTCCGGTTCCGTGCAACTACGGCGAGAAATATAGTTCCGCCGTCTTTCCGGAGATGGCGTAAGATCTTACGCCATGCGCTCAAGGTCTTGTGCACGAAGGCATGCATATGGAAGCATCAGTGGAATCGGTTGTGGCGGCCAACCCTCGCACCGGTCGCGAAGTGCTTGCAGGCTGGGCAGAATCCGCGCAACCATTTCGTGCTCGATGGCTTTGATTTGCGGTCGCCGGAAGACGTCCCACCCGGCCCGGAGGATTCCAGACGTGGCCAACATCCTGATCGTGGATGACGATCCGGCCGTCCAGCTCACGATCCGGCTGCTCCTGGAGAGGGCCGGTCATCACGTGACGGTCGCCGGCGACGGCCGCACGGGGCTCGCGCTGTTCGAGACCAATCAATTCGACCTGCTGTTTCTCGACATCTTCATGCCCGGCATGGACGGGCTGGAGACCATGCGCCACATCCGGGCGCAACAGGCGGCCATTCCGATCATTGTCATTTCCGGCCGCTCGATCACGCTTGACGCCCATGCGGAGCCGGATTTTCTAAGGATGGCGACCAAGCTCGGTGCGTTGGCGAGCCTGCAGAAGCCGTTCAGAGCCGAGGCGCTGCTCGCCGCGGTCGACGGCTGCCTGGACGCGGGCAAGCCGGAGGGGCCCGATGTCAGCACCAGTAGCCGATGATGAGGACGCCCGTTCTGTTCCAGACCAGAACAGGCGCGGCGCCTCGAGAAGCGGTGCGAACATCCCCATGACGCTCACCACGCGGCTGGCCATCGCGATGATCCTGCTGGTGGCGGTGACCGTGGCCGCAGTCGGCTGGCTGGGCTATCGCAACACCACCCAAGCCGTCATTCCGCGAGTCCTGGAACGCATCGAAGCCCAGTCACGCCTGCGGGCGACCAATCTTGAATCCTACGTTGCCGGAGCTCGCGGCGATTTGGCGGGCTATCGCTCCGCTGCGGCCATCAATGGCCTGATCCGCGCTCACCTCGGCGGAGGCATCGACGCCCTTGACGGCGTTTCGGAGCAAACCTGGCGCGACCGCATCGCTGCGCGGCTCGCGGCCGAGATCGAGGCCAAACCCCGCTACGGACAGTTCCGAATCATCGGTCTCGACGACGACCAGCGCGAGCTGGTCCGCGTCGATCGCTCCGGCCCGAATAGAGCGGCACGGATCGTCCCCAACAGCGAACTGGAGCGCAAGAGCGAGCGAACCTATTTTCAGGAAACAATTCGACTGGCGCCGGGCGAAATCTACGTTTCGCCGATCGATCTCGCCACCCGCCAGGGAGGGACCACGGTCTTTCACACGCCGACTTTGCGAGTCGCGACGCCGCTGTTCACACAGGACGGCAAGCCGTTCGGTATCATCATCGCCAATATCGACATGCGTCCGGCACTCGACGGCGTCCGCTCGGCCGCGGGCTCAGGGGGAGAGGTTTACGTCGTGAACTCGCGCGGCGATTATCTCGTCCATCCCGATCGCGCGCGAGAATTCGGCTCATTGCGAGGCCACCCCACCAACTGGCGCAATGACTTTCCATTTTTTGCAACCCTGGTTGGCACGGTGGAGGGATCCACGCAGCTTCTGACCGACGGGTCGGGCCGGCCGAGCGGCGCGGCGATCGCGCCGGCGCTGCTTGCGGGCAAGGAATGGGTCGCAATCATCGAGACAGTTCCCCCGTCCGTGTTCGCCCGCGTGCCGGCGGCCATCCAAAAGACCTCCCTGCTCGTCGGCGTGCTTGCCGTCCTCGCCGCGGCTTCGCTCGCGGTGCTTCTGGCGCGCTCATTGACGCGTCCGATCGGACGTCTGACCGCGGCGGTGGAGGCGATCGGAAGCGGACGGCCCGCCGACATTCCCGTCGATGCCAGCGGCGAGACCGGCGTGCTGGCGCGGGCCTTTGCCCGGATGGTCGAAGAGACGCGAGCGAAGACGGCCGCTCTCGAACGCGAGGTCGAGGAGCATCGCCGCACCGAGGCCGCGCGAAGCCATCATGAAGCGCGCGAGCGCTTGTTCAGCGCCGCGGTCGAATCCTCCGACGATGCGATCGTGATGCAATCGCTCGATGCTATCATCACCGGCTGGAATCCCGCCGCCGAACGCCTCTATGGCCATTCGGCCAACGAGGCCATCGGAAAATCCACCTCGATCATTGTCCCGCCCGACCGTCGCGAGCAGGGCAAGGACATTCTACGGCGGATCGCCCGGGGCGAGCCGATCGAGCGCTTCGAGACGGTGCGCCTGCGCAAGGACGGCACGCCGGTGGAGATCTCGCTCAGCCTCTCCCCGATCCGGGGGCCGTCGGGTGAGATCATCGGCGTCTCCGGGTCGGCCCGCAGCCTGACCGAGGCGCGACGGACCGAGCGGGCGCTGCAGCAGCAGCTCGAGGAACGACGACAGATCTTCGAGACCTCGCAGGATCTGATCATGGTGATGGACGCGCACGGCCATATCGCGCAGATCAGTCCGAGCAGCGAGGTCATTCTCGGCTACCGGCCCGAGCAGATGATCGGCCGCAGCGGCGCCGATTTCATTCATCCCGACCATCTCGACCAATCGCGCGGCGAGATGCGCGCGATGCGGCGCGGCGAACGTCCCAAGCTCGCCGACACCCGCTGTTTGCACAAGAACGGCCACGAGGTCTGGCTGTCCTGGCTCGGCAACTGGTCCGCCCAGGCCAAGCGCTTCTTCTTCGTCGGGCGCGACATGACCGAGGCCCGGCTCGCGCAGGAATCCCTGCGCGAGAGTGAGCGGCTCGCCCGCAACATCGTCGAGACCTCGCTCGACGCCTTCGTCCAGACCGACGAGACCAGCTGCATCCTGAACTGGAGCTCGCGGGCCGAACAGCTGTTCGGCTGGCGGCGCGACGAGGCGCTGGGCAAGAATGCGGTCGATCTGATCGTCGCGGAGGGTGAGCGCAGGAGGGTCAATGCCGGCCTCGCGCGTTTCGTCGAGTCCGCGGACGGCCGGACGCTCAACCGCCGCCGCGAGCTGATGGTTCGCCGCCGCGACGGTAAGGAGTTCAAGGCCGAGCTGAGCGTCACGGCGCTGCGGCGCCGCGAGGGCATCCTGTTCAACGTGTTCTACCGCGACCTTACCGACAAGATCGCGGCCGAGGAGCGCATCCGCCATGCCGAGAAGATGGAGGCGGTCGGCCAGCTCACCGGCGGCGTGGCGCACGACTTCAACAACATCCTCACCGTCATCACCGGCACGATCGAGATCCTGGCCGACGCTGTAGCCAAGGAGCCGGAGCTTGCAGCGATCACGAAGATGATCGACGAGGCCGCCGGGCGTGGCGCCGAGCTGACGCAGCATCTGCTGGCGTTTGCGCGCAAGCAGCCGCTCCAGCCGCGCGAGATCGATATCAACTCGCTGATCATCGACACTGCGAAGCTGTTGCGGCCGACGCTGGGCGAGCAGATCCAGATCGAGTCCGTGTTCGAGGCGGAGAGCTGCGTCGCGATCGTCGATCCCAACCAGCTTACCACCGCGATGCTCAACCTCGCGCTCAACGCCCGCGACGCCATGCCCCGCGGCGGCAAGCTGATCGTGGAGACGGGCGCCGCTTATCTCGACGAGGTCTATGCCAGCGTCAACGACGTCCGGCCAGGCCACTACGTGCTGATCGCCGTGAGCGACACCGGCACCGGAATTCCCGCCAACATGCTGGCCAGGGTATTCGACCCTTTCTTCACCTCGAAGGGACCAGGCAAGGGCACCGGCCTCGGGCTTTCGATGGTCTACGGCTTCATCAAGCAGTCCGCCGGCCATATCAAGATCTACAGCGAGGAAGGTCACGGCACCACGATCAAGATGTACCTGCCGCCCGGCAAGACGCCGACGGTGGTCGGCGAGGGCGTGACGCCGGCGACGATCGAGGGCGGACACGAGACGATCCTGGTGGTCGAGGACGACCGGCTGGTGCGCGACTACGTGCTGGCGCAGCTGCATTCGCTGGGTTACGTCACCTTGCAGGCGGCGAACGCCGCGGAGGCGCTCGCAATCGTCGCCGCCGGAAAACCGTTCGACCTCCTGTTCACGGACATCATCATGCCCGGCAGGATGAACGGACGGCAGCTCGCCGACGAACTCCAGAGGACGCGTCCCGATCTCAGGGTGGTCTACACGTCCGGCTATACCGAGAACGCGATCATCCATCACGGTCGGCTGGATTCCGGCGTTCTGCTGCTGGCGAAGCCCTATCGCAAATCGGATCTGGCGCGGATCATCCGCAAGGCGTTGAACGGGTAAGGCGAACCCGTAGCCCGGATGAGCGAAGCGACATCCGGGACTCTGCGGCAGCGTTCCCGGGTATCGCTTCGCTCACCCGGGCTACGAAAACTCTACCGAAAGACTTACGACGCGCGCTGGGCCGCGGTCATCACGATGCGGATCAGGTCGGCGGCATTGCGCGCACCGAGCTTCTTCATGATGTTGGCGCGGTGGTCCTCGATGGTGCGCGGGCTGATGCCGAGCGTGCGACCGGCTTCCTTGTTGGAGGCACCGGCGGCGAACTGCTCGAGCACCTCGCGCTCCCTGCGCGTCAACGGCTCGCGTCCGGGGAAATGCAGCGAGCCGAATTTCGGCGCCGCGTTCTCCGCCTGCCTGCGTGCATAGGCCCCGATCGCCTCGTCGAGCCGGCCGACGATCTCGCTGCCGCGGAACGGCTTCTCGATGAAGTCGAGCGCGCCGCTCTTGATGGCGCCCACCGCCATCGCGATGTCGCCCTGCCCGGAGATCATGAAGATCGGCGCCGGATAGTCCTCGCCGTGCAACTCCTTCAGAATGTCGAGACCTCCCTTGCCGGGAATATGCACATCGAGCAGGATCGCCGCAGGTGTGCGGTTTCGCGCGACGGAGAGCAATGCTGCGCCGTCCGCAAAACAGATCACCTCATAGCCCGCCGCCTTCAACACCATCGACAAGGTGTCGCGAACGGCAGCGTCGTCGTCGACCACGAAGATTTCACCGCGAGAGCTTTGTTCGGCCATGTGCCACACATCCGGTTGGCATGAAGGACTCGCGTCCGCGCCAACCGTTATGGCGTTCGGCGCGGATTCGGCCCACCCGTATTTGTACGGGACATGGACTTAACGCACAAGTAGCGGCAACGCGCCTAATTGCAGAGGACGGAGAATATCCATGCTAAATTTGGCCGGTACGCCGCCTCTGGTCGCAATGCCCGAAGTCGAGAGCCGTGAGCTGATTGCGGCTGACCTTCGCGTGCTGATCTCGCAGATCGAGACCAGCATGCGCCGGATCGCCACAGCCATGGATCAAGAACACGGCAGCGATCCGGAAGGTTCCGCCGACGTCTTCGTACTCGACGACGTCACGCCTCGGTATGCCACGGCGTGCGCCGCCCTCGACGCCTGCAGGGCGGGCCTCGGCCACGCCCTGGAATGCCTGTCGGAAGCTGGCAGCGCGCTGTAGGTCGCGATCGGTGCGGCCGCGGCCGCATCGCATCGCATGGCAGCCCCGCAGCTCAGGCGCGGTGCAGTTCCACGATCGCGTCGGTGGCGACACCACCCCAGGTGTGGATCGCCGGCAGGCCCATCGCGGTCTTGCCGAGATTGGCGAGGCTGATGCGCAACGCCGCCAGATCCAGCGGCTTGGGCAGGCTCTGGAGCCCGATCCCGACGGAACGCGCGAAGCTGCGAGCGGCGCTGCGGCGCTTGCCGTCCATGCCGCTGATGACGATCACGGCGCCGGCAAATTTCGCCTTTGCCATCTCGCCCAGCACGTCGATGCCGTCGCCATCCTCCAGCACGAGATCGAGTGTCACGCAGTCGAAGCGCGCGGTGCGGAGCTTTTCGATCGCTTCCGCCACGGACGGCGCCACGGTGACTTCATGGCCGGCCTGTCTGGCCGCGACCGTGATCAGGCTGCGCTGCGTGGCGTCGTCATCGACCACCAGAAGCTGAAATGCGCGCCGCTCGGCGCCGCCGGGCAGGTTTGACGGGAGGGGGGAGAGAGGGCTTCTGGGCATTACCGTATCCTGAGATTGAGACCGGCAATGGATACACGGTTCGCGCTTAGGCGACGTAAAGTCGCTACGGCAAATTCAGTTGGATGTTTCAGCAAATATGAACCAACGACTTAAGCAAACGGCGACGAGACGCACGTGACGATCACGCCGCCTCGTCACGGCCACCGGCCGCGCCGCGCTTCTTCCGGTTCTTGCCGCGCAGGAACTGGATGTCCATTTCGAGGCCGTTGACGCGCACCAGCTCGCAGCGGCGGTAGGCGAGGCCGGTGGACGACAGCAACAGGAAGAACTCCTTCAGATTCAGGCCCTGAATCGAACCTTCCACCGTGAGGATGGCGTCGGTGTCGGAGATCGCGTTGAGCTTGCAGTCGCGGCGCCAGGTGCCATCGATGGCCATGATGCAGACATCATAGCCACGACTGAACGTCACGCGTTCCGCGCCCTTGCCATCCTCGGCCATGCCTATCGTCCTGCCATGACCGCCATGCGCGGCGCTGCGCCGGCGAGAGCCGGCCTGGCGGCTGCGACACGCGGATCGTTCGGCTTGTAGAGACCGCGCCGCTCCGGAATCGGCCTGAACGTGTCGGTCAATCCGACCACGGTTTCGGCCGCGCCGAGCACCAGGAAGCCGTCTCCCTCGATCTGGCGTGCCAGGCGGTTGAAGATGTTGATCTTGGTGTCCTGGTCGAAATAGATCAGCACGTTGCGGCAGAAGATGACGTCGAAGGTGCCGAGCTGGGCGAAATCATGCAGCAAATTGAGCTGCCGGTGCTGGATCATCGCCCGCAGCTCGGGATTGATCTGCCAGGTCTCGCCGGTCTGCTTGAAATATTTCATCAGCATCTGGATCGGCAGGCCGCGCTGCACTTCGAACTGGCTGTAGATGCCGGCCTTGGCCTTCTCGAGCACCTCCTGCGACAGGTCGGTCGCGATGATCTCGACGCGCCAGCCGGTCAGGGCCGCACCCATCTCCTTCAGGCTCATCGCCAGCGAATAGGGCTCCTGCCCGGTCGAGCCGGCGGCGCACCAGATGCGCACGCTGCGGCGGCCGGCGCGGGCCTTGATGATCTCCGGCATGATGGTGTCGCGGAAATGATCGAACGGGACCTTGTCGCGGAAGAAGAAGGTCTCGTTGGTGGTCATCGCCTCGACCACGCTGGTGACGAGTGCGCCCGAGCCAGCGCCTTGCAGCTTCTGCACGAGTTCGCCGATGCCGGAGAGCCCGGCCTTGCGGGCGAGCGGCAGCAGCCGGCTTTCAATCAGATATTGCTTGTCTGCGGACAGATCGAGCCCGGAATGATCCCTCAGGAACTTACGCAGATACTCATACTCGGTCGGGGTCACTGATAGCCTCTCGGAAGCTGTACTGGGAACACTCTGGCTGGAACACTCCGCCAGACACTCAGACCATGGCCTGTCCGACCGGGATCAGGCCGACTTCAGCAAATTTGTCGGCGATGATGTCTTTGTCGAAGGGCTTCATGATGTACTCGTTGGCGCCGCCGCTGAGCGCCTGAGCAATATGAGCCACGTTGTTTTCGGTGGTGCAGAACACGACCTTGGGCTGGTCGCCGCCGGGCAGGCGGCGCATGTGGCCCATGAACTCGAAGCCGTCCATCACCGGCATGTTCCAGTCGAGCAGCACCGCGTCGGGCAGCTTGCGCTGGCAGACCTCGAGGGCTTTGGATCCGTCCTCGGCCTCGGTGACTTCGAATTCCAGGCCTTCCAGGATCCGGCGCGCGATCTTGCGCACGACGCTGGAATCATCGACCACCAAACACGTCTTCATTTTGGTTCTCCGGCTTCGATGTTTTTGGGACTCACGCAGCCATCTGCACTTCGGTCTTGAGTTCGAGGACGCGATCGACGTCGAGGACGACCATGAGCTGACCGTCGAGGCGGTGGACGCCGCCGGCGAGCTTGGCCATGCGGGGATCGAGGTTGACGGGGTTTTCCTCCATGCCGTCCTCGGCAAGCC
>NZ_JARWCR020000037.1:0-85956 GCF_029846695.2 Bradyrhizobium nivariense
TCTTCGGCAAGCTGAAGGAATTCAAACGCATAGCGATGCGATGTGACAAGACAGACGGCAGCTTCGCAGCGATGATCTACCTCGCCACCGCTGTCATCCATTCCAAGTGAATCTCAACAGACCCTAGTGCAACGTGTTGCGGACTGTTGCTTTCATGCCCCAGCTTCGTGAGCACCGGCCCGGCCCATACTGGCGTACCCCGTACAAATCCAGGCTCGTCGACACAGATGCGCGGCAATTGACGTCCCCATGTAAGCTGAAATGCGCGAGAGGACACGCCGCTCGGATCATCTCAGGAACCCAAGCGCGCGACACGCCGGCCGGCGCCGCTGCGGTTTTAACGGGCACAAACCCCTCCGGCGCCGCCCGGGGAGGACCTCAGGATGCCGACCAGCAATTCAACCTCTGCCCGGATGACCACCGGTACGATCATCCTCTCCACGATTCCTGTAGTCATTATTCCTGCTGCGGCCGATCAGCCGTTAAGGGTTGGTTTAGTTCCGAGCAGGATCATTGCGGAGCCACCAGGAATCCGATCATGCGATTGCACCAGGCGAGTACCTTGGAAAAGCTCGGGGCGACGATTGCTGAAGGCGCCAGCGAAGGCCGAACGCAGCCTGCGATGTTGGACCCCTGGGATTTCTCAAATCCCAGTCGAGATGAGGTTCTGGCGTTATTGAAGCCGGACGGTTATCGAAAGCGGACTACCTGGCTGGTCGCAGGCGCACTGGTTGCGGGCTTTGGATTAGGAGGGGCTGGCGGGCTAAGTTGGCACGGTGCTGCAACTAGCTCGGTCCTCAATGCTATCACTCAACCAGAAATGCCTTTGCGCCAAGTTGCCCAAACAAAGTCGGTCAAGACCGAAGGCGCCCGAAGGACGGAATCCACGTCACTTTTGCAAACACCGTCCACTGTAAATCAGGTCTCCGCAGGTCGAACGAGCACTTCCGCCAAGCCTCTGGCCAGATGGTCGGATGGGGCTCACTCAACGGACTCTTCAAGCACGACCTCTCCGGCTCTCCAAGCAGATGTGACTGTGACCGGCTCGATAGAGCCCAGAGCACCTCTTGCGCCCGCGCCAGACACAAGACCGACAACGATTGAGGGTTGGACCGTGCTTGATGTTCGAGGCGGGACGGCGGTTCTCGGTGGGCCGGATGGGGTTCGGATGGCAATGCGCGGCGACACAGTCCCCGGCATTGGGCGCATCGACTCTATCGTGCGTTGGGGCAACCGTTGGATAGTGGCGACGGATAGCGGATTGATCGCAACTCCATGAATGGCGCGCCGGGCTTTTCTTGCTGTATTCTACAGCGTATCCGGCATTTTGAGTTCGTGGCGAATCAACTCTTCCCCAAGCTGTCGTTCCGCTTCCAGATAGAACTCTCGATCACGCCCGTTAGGCATGCCTGCCTGCTCCCACAGGTGATATGCCCGGCGCTCAATGTCCTTTGGGGTTGGAGGACCTGCCATGTGCGTTACTCCCGATGAGACCAACCTGAGGCTGGCCACAATCCACGTTTCGGTTTGTTCGTTGTTCCATTGAACGCATTAGCCCGGCATTTCCGCCGGGCCGATCGCAAGTTCGTTTCAGGTGCTCGGCAACGGACCGATTTGAATCTATTCGCGGTGGTCAGTCGGTTCGGAACGCTGGATGCTTGCTCGCGCGGTTCGGCAGGTACTGTGTTGCTGATGGGCGACGCTTCTTAGATACGCCTAGACCCAGTGGTGGATTCTTCCTTGCTCCCCGGAACTGCGCGAGGTGCAGCAAGCCGTCTGTAAATCCAAATAGCGTTCGAAGCCGATGCGAAGGCAAACGAAAGCGGTTCCCACAGATGACCTGTGACTTTCCAAAAATGACAAAAATTAATTCTGGCCCATAATCATGATGACTCTATCGCAATAATAAAAAATAAGCTTGGGGAAAACAGGGAGGTCGGACATGGAAACAGCACGTCGCTTTCGCGCGATGGCATCGCTTTGTCGGCAGACTGCCGAGCGCAATCCTGACAGAAGTTGGAAGCTGCTCGCAGAGGCGGAGTTTTGGGAGCACCTGGCGGCTGCAGCTCAAGCGCACTGAAGGCCGCGCCATTCCGGCAATTCGCCTGCTCTCAGAAATGCCAAGCGAACTGCCATCGCTACGAGCACGACCGCGCATCCCCAATCCGCCAAGATCAGGACACGCACCATTTGGTGAAGGACGGACATGCGAAGCTCGGGGAAATGGTAGCGGGAGACCGCTACATGGCTAGACCCACTACGCACGACCATTGCGCTCATTGCACGGCGTGTTAGCGGCGGCGCCTTGATCCTCCGCCAGACCGCTTTTTTGCCCTAGACAGGGCAGCGCGGAAAGGCAGAGCGATGCAACGACGATGGCTGTCATACGAGGCCCAGCGGATGTTTGGATGCGCAGTGGGAGATGGGCGAGGTTCACTCGCCGCAGCTGAATTCAGACAATCGCTGCCGTGGATACTCGACGCCCGGGTGCCACCGAAGTGCCGCCTACCGCGCGACACACGACACAACGACCCGGCAGAAATTGAAGGCGAAACGTCCGTAGAGAAAACCGCTCCCTGGCTCCAGTGCGGCCAGGCGATACGAATTGCCGAGAGCGCGGACAATCTCGATCATTCCCATGAATTCATGGTGCGTCAGCGCCGGGTGAATGCCGAGTAGCAACAGCAACAGGGTGTGAATGCCGAAATTGCTCATGACGGGCCTGCCTTTGCGCGCGGCAGCGGCATGAATTGCGCGAGATAGGCGCTCCGCCATTGATACGGCGTATCGCCGACAAAGCGCTTGAACACCGTGGTGAAATGCGCCTGGGTCTGGAAGCCCACGGTCAAGGCGATATCGACCAGAGTGACTTCGGCCTGCTTGAGCAGCTCCTGGGCGCGCTCGATGCGGCGCCTCAGCAGATATTCGTGAGGCCGGTCACCGACGGCTGCGCGGAACTGTGCGGCGAAATGCATCCGGCTCAGGCCGGCGACCGCGGCCATGTCCTGAAGCGTGATCTTGGCGGCCAGATTCTTGTCGACATATTCCAGAACGCGCTTGAGGCGCCAGGTCTGCAGCGACCGCACGGTCCGGCAGGCCCCTTCCTCGTGAACGCCATCGGCCGGGTCGAGTGCGGCGGGTGCGCCGGACGCTTGCCGACTGAACGTCCGGGTGAGGATCGCAAGCCGCAGGGCGTCGGCCATGATCCCCGAATGGACATCGTGCGCGGCTTCTGTCGCCGCGAGCGCATCCGACAGGCGCCGCATGACCGGATCGGTGAATTCTCCTGCTGTAAACGCCCGCTCGCTGTCGGCAGGCGATCCCGCAAGGAGTTTTGCGGAGACCCTGAAGCCTGGTCCGCGAGCGGCAGATCGCTCGACGTCTGCCGCACGCGTCTCGACTGCCAGGGCGACGTCCAGATGGACGAAGGATAACATCGTTCCGTCTTCGCCGAAGCGGTCAGGAAGTTTCGACAGCCCGAGCCGATCGCGATCGATTTCCGAGATATCGATCGCGCGAACGTCATGATCCTTGATTGTCTGTGAGCGTGACATCTGCAGCGACATCGTCGAATCTCCTTGTCCCGTTTTCGATCCGGCATCGCCTGACCGGCTTGTCCGAATGTCATCGGAGCAGAGTAGTTCGGCGGTCCGCGCGATCCATTCTACGCGCGGGTGCATCGATAGGTTCTCGGGTTAACCGTGTCATACCTAGGTATGATCGCGGCATGTTCGCCGGGTAAGCGCGACGGTGCTGCGCTCACCGGCATCGCGGACGCGAATCGCGGCGTGCGGTGCCTGCGGTAAGTTGACGCGCTTTGCACAGATTCGCCGATGGAACCACACGAGCCGGCCGGTTTCTCCCGGGAATGCCGTCTGCCGGCACTTTCGCCGGATTGCGTGGCGCGCAGGTCTTCCACGAGAGCACGAAAATCACGCCGCGGGATGTTGTGAACGCGATCAAATCGCGGCATCAACGCCGCTGGTATGAGAAGAGCGACTGCCAGTGACGATGACGACTCATGATCGACCCACGGGTTCATCCATGAGCCGCGTCGGCTTGCGGTTCTGCTCCGCCATCCTCGCCGTCGCGGTCTTCCTGGTTGACGTGCTGACGCCGCTCGAGGGCGCGGTCGCCGTTCTCTATGTCGTGGCGATCCTGCTCGCGGCGAAGACCAACCGGCGCGACGACACCATCGTCGCCGCGGCCGGCTGCGTCGTCCTGACGATTATCGCCTATGTGCTGTCGCACGATCTGGAGAGCATCGCCTCGCCCGCCGTGCGCATGCTGATGAGCCTCGCGGCGATCGGGATCACGACCCTGCTGGCGCTGCAGAATCACGCGGCGACGAAGCGCCTCGCGGCCCAGGCGCGCCTGCTCAACCTCTCGCATGACATGATCTTCGTCAGGGATCGCGGCGGCGTGATCACCTTCTGGAACAAGACCGCCGAGCAGGCCTATGGCTGGTCGACCGACGAGGCGGTCGGACAGCTCGCCGACAAGCTTCTGCAAACCACCTATCCCGACCGGCGCGAAATCATCGAAGCCGGCCTGTTCGACACCGGCCGATGGGAAGGCTGCGTGCTGCAGCGGACCAAAGACGGCGCCGTGCTCACCGTCGATGCCCGATGGGCCTTGCAGCACGACCGTCTCGGCAAGCCCGTCGGGGTTCTCGAGACGCATACCGACGTCACCGACCGCGTGGCTGCGCACAGCGCATTGGTGCAGAGCGAGCGGCGATACCGCCGGATGTTCGACGCCAGCCGGATCGGCGTGGTCGAAGAGGACTGGAGAGAAGTCCGAATCGCGCTGCAATCGCTGGACACCGCGGGAGTCGGCCTGCGCGACCATCTGGCGCAACATCCCGATTTCGTCCGGAATGCCCGCCGGCTCGCCAAAATCACCGACGTCAATCCGGCCCTGCAAAAGATGGCAGGTGCAAACGGCGCCTCGGCCTTTATCGAGAATGTCGACCTGCTTCTCGGCGAGAACGACCGGAGTTTCCTCGGCGCATTGATCGCCTTTGCTGAAAGCGAGCCGTTCTACGAGGGTGAGACCGAGCTCGTCAGGCTCGACGGACGCAAGGTTCCCGTGCTGTTCACGATCACTTTCCCCTCCGGACCCGACGGCGATCGCAACGTGCTCGCTTTTGTCGTCGACATCACCGAGCGCAAGCAGGCGCAGGATGCACTGCTCGCGGCGCAGGCGGAGCTGGCCCATGCCGCGCGCGTCGCCACCCTCGGCGAGCTCACCGCCTCCATTGCCCACGAGGTCAACCAGCCGCTGGCGGCGATCGTCACCAGCGGCGAGGCCGGCCTGCGCTGGCTGCGGCGCGAGGTGCCCAATCTGGACGAGGTCGCGGCCGCGATTGTCCAGGTCGTCGCGGCGGGCCGCCGCGCCAGCGAGACCGTGGCTCGCATCCGGACCTTCCTGAAGAAGGCGCCCGCCCAGCAGGACAGTATCGATATCGCCGAGATCATCGAGGAAGCGGCCCTTCTGGTCGCGCGGGAGCTCGCCAAGGACGACGTCGTCCTCACCTTCGAGACCGAGCATGGCCTGCGGCCAATTCGCGGCGACCGGATCCAGCTTCAGCAAGTGCTCGTCAATCTGCTGGTCAATGCCGGCCAGGCCATGTCGGATCAGCCCGGTTCCCGCACCGTCAAGCTGCGCGCCAGCGCCGTCGACGGCGAGCGTCTCGCCATCACGGTAAAGGACAGCGGCCCCGGCATCCGGCCTGACGACATACCGCGCCTGTTTGATCCGTTCTTCACGACGAAACCCGGGGGAATGGGCATGGGACTTGCGATCTGCCGGACGACGGTGGAAGCTCACGGCGGCCAGTTGTCGGTCGAGAGCACGCCCGGCGCGGGGGCGACATTCCGCCTGACACTGCCATACGCCGAAGAACATCCCAGACCATGACACGACCAGACCAAATGCAGCCGCCTGCCCAATCCCTCAACTCGGTTGTCATCATCGTTGATGACGACGCCGGGATCCGCGCCTCGCTCGACAGCCTGTTCCGATCCGTCGGCCTCGAGACGCGTCTGTTCGCCTCGCCCGCCGAACTGCTCGGCGGCGCACTGCCGGACCGCCCAGGCTGCATCGTGCTGGACGTCCGCCTTCCCGGAGTGAGCGGGCTCGATTTGCAGGGCCAGCTCATCCGGCAGGGCATCAGACATCCCATCATCTTCATGACCGGCCATGGCGACATTCCGATGTCGGTGCGTGCCATGAAGGCCGGCGCGGTCGATTTCCTCGCCAAGCCGTTTCGCGACCAGGACATGCTCGATGCGGTCACGGCGGCACTCGAGCGCGACGCGCAGGACCGTGCCGAAGCCGCGACCAAGGAGGATATCCGCGCCCAATACGAGACTCTGACGGCGCGCGAGCGCGAGGTGATGGGCCATGTCACCGCCGGCCTGATGAACAAGCAGGTCGCGGCCCTGATCGGCCTCAGCGAGATCACGGTCAAGATCCACCGCGGCAACGTCATGCGCAAGATGGAGGTCCGGTCGCTGGCCGACCTTGTCCGCAAGGCCGAGGCGCTCGGGGTTTCCCAGCCCCGAAGGACTACGGACCACACCTGAGTATAATTCCGGCGGGACGGCACCGGGTGCATATAAGGCGTCATCGGCCGTGCAAAGGGAGATATCCTCCTTGCGGAACACCGCGGTCAGGATTGTGCGCTCATGGCCAAAACCCCGGTGATTGCGATCGTGGACGACGACGAAGGCGTTCGCACCTCGCTTGCGAGCCTCGTGCGTTCGGTCGGCTACGAGGCCCAGGCCTACGAATCCGGCCTGGATTTTCTGCTGCGGGCGCCGGGAGACGATCCGGCATGCATGATCGCCGACGTCCAGATGCCCGTCATCACCGGTGACGAGCTGCAGGCCCGGCTGATTGCCTCCGGCCGCCATTTCCCGATCATCTTCATGACGGCGTTTCCAAGCGAAACCGTGCGCCAGCGCGTGATGGCCGCAGGCGCGCAGTGCTATCTCGGAAAGCCCTCCAGCGGTGACGAGATCATTCGCTGGCTCGAAAGGGCGCTTTCAGGCCACGCGCCGTAGTCCGCAAGACGGCCCTCATCCCAACCGGACGTGCGACCGGAACCCCTCGCATCTGCAGAATCTAGTACCGGTTAAGCATCCTTAACGAGCCTTGGGGTGAGATCGCACCTATCGTTCGAGCATGGACCATTTGCATTCTGCCGCCGTCACGACGGCAGCAGAATCCAAGAGACGGGACGAGCAATGCTCACCGATATGCAAGCGGCCGGCGCGCAGTTGATCCGGCTTCGACATCGAAGACCGTGGCTCACGTGCTGCCCGCGGATTTCTCGCGAACCATGCGAAATGAGAAACAGAAGGGGTTCGTGAAATACTTTGGTTACGCGATCGGCGATGCTGTGCGTGTTAGGTGACCGAGACCCCCCAAGTCACCGCTCGAGCCTCTCTCCTCCCTGGGCATACGAGCATCTAGGGGCCGTCCTCCCCCGCGGACGGCCCCCTTTTTTCTGACAGTGCGGCGTGATCGACGGCAGCCTCTGTTCGGACCAGCCGGCGCTAGGCGCCGAGGTGACGCGCAATCCAGGCGCGGACACCCTGAAGACTCCTGAAATCATCCAGCGAGCGCGCCGGGAGTCGGGGGGCGATTTCCGCAGCCATTCCGCTCAGCGCGTGCCCCGGCCCGAGTTCGAGAAACCCCGTTGCGCCCGCTTCGACACAGGCCTGCAGACAATCTGCCCATTGCACGGCGTGCGAGATCTGCGCGGCAAGCTTGTCGAGGCCGGTCTCGGCCGAGACGACCGGAGCGGCATCTATCCCGCTTAGAATACGCACACCGGCTTTCGGCGGGAATATCGCCGATGCCTGGCGCAAGGTCTCACGAAACACGGCAGACGCCGCGGCAAGCCGTTTGGTGTGGGAAGCAACCTCAATCGGCAGCGTGACGATCCTTGCGGCGTGCATCGCCCGCGCGTCTTCGGCAATCCCGCTGAGCGCCTCACGGCCGCCGCCGATGACAAAGGCATCGCCGGGGTTGACGATGGCGATCGCCGCGCCGTGACGTTCGCAAAGGCGACCGACCTCGTCCCGGGAAGGACCGCGGACAAAAATCAGCCCGTCGCCGGCGCGCGTGGCCGCATCCATGGCCTCCGCGCGGCGCGCCACGAGATCGAGCGTGGCGGTCGCATCGAACAAGCCGCCGACACCCCAGGCCGCGACCTCGCCGACACTGTAGCCGGCGATGATGACGCTGCGCGGAATGACATCTGCGAGCGCACACGCCGCAGCGAGCGGCTGCAAGGTACAGAGAATCTGGCCGGCACGGTTGCGGTGCAGGGCCTCATCAGGTTCGACGCGGACGAAATCGCGCGGATCCCTGCCACCGAACAATGTCGTCGCATGCGCAAACAGCTGCGCGGCTTCCGGCGCGTCGCCCGTGAGAGCGAACATGTCCCGATGCTGGCCGCCTTGTCCCGAGCACAGGATCGCAAGCGTCATGGTCGCGGCCTAATGGGGAAAGAGCATTGCGATCGCAATCGCCAGGGTCACGACACTGAATGCCGTACTCGCAATGACCATGGATCCCGCCCTTGCGGAATCCAGCCGGTAGTTGACCGCGAACAAAATTCCGAAGAAGCCGGAGGGTATAGCGGCGAGCAGAATGGCCGTCTTCGCCGCATCGGGCGCGACCGGAATGACGCGAATGACCGCAACAGCCAGCAGCGGGCGGACGATGTCCGAGGCCACGGTTGCAGCGACGATCTTCCAGTCCAGCCGAAACGACTGCGCCGACAGAATGGCGCCGGTGAGGAACAGGGCGACGCCGGCAGCCGAACTTCCAATCAGCGCGAGGCTCGCATGGGCCAGCGCGTCGAGGCTCACATCCGACAACGAGAACAGGATGCCAAGCGCGGGCGCGAGCACCACCGGCTTGGTGATCGCACGCCGGATCGCCGTCAGGACCTGCCGTGCCGCCATTTCCTCGCCACGCGCCTTGGCAGCGCCCATTTCCGCCATGATCAGGGTCAGCGGACTGATGAGGATCGAGCCCGCCGCCAACGCGACAGCAACCGGGACGGTGCCGGTTGGCCCCACCACTGACGTCATGATCGGAAGGCCCACGCCGGCCAGATTCGGAAAGCCGATCGTCAATGCCTGTAACGACGCCTCCGACCGGGAGACCTTAGAGAACCTGCGTGCAGCAAGATACCAGGCGAGATAGAGCAGCAGCATCGTCACACCGAGCACCAGGAACAGCGGGACCTGCTCGATCATCTCGCGGCGCGACGCCGAGGCGGTCGCGGCAAACAGCGAGGCCGGCAACGCAAAATCCATCACGAGCGCATTGAGAGCATCGACATGGAGATTGTCGACGACATGAAACCTGCCGGCTGCGTATCCCAACAGCAGAACGAAGAAGACCGGCACCAGCGCCATCAGGATGACGTTCGACGTCATGGGCTCAGCCTCTCATGGGCGTCGACGAACAGCGTCATGGCGAGCAGGTCAGCCGATCCACCCGGGCTGAGACGACGGACGACGAAGCTTTCGTGGATCGATTGCGCGCGCGGACGCCAGCCGGGCGCGCGGACGCCGCCGGCATCGATGAAGCTCCGCGCCGCGACATGCGCAAAGCACAGGCCGTCGAGCCCGCCGCGATGCAGCAGGTTGGTGTCTTCGACGGATGCGATCAGGGCAAAGCACGCCTCGACCCGGGCGGCTTCCATATTCTCCGGCAGGCCAGGCACGGCCCTGCGCAAGGCCGGCAAGCCGATTCCGTAGACGCTGGGAAATCCCCTCGCGGCCTCGATACGCGCACCGCCCGCGCGAAAACGGCGGCGGGCCACGCTGCCATGGCTATGCAGCAACACCGGACCGTCGAGGATGCTGTCGCCCCACAGGCGCGCCACGACATCGCCGAGCGGAAGCACGGGATCGACCAACCCGCCGGCTTTTGCGCCGGCCGCTGCGCACAGCAGGCCGAGCCCGAAGATCGCGCCACGATGCGTGTTGGTCCCCGACGTCGCAGCGAACATGGCGCGCTCCGCCTCGAGGCCGATGATCCGCAGCCGTCCCATGCCGCAGCCAAGCGCGCCTGCGTCGGCCAGCCGTTGCAGATAGGGCCTGATGGCCGCAGCACTGCGACGAAACGTGCGCGCATCCATGTCGTCGTGACTGCCATTGTCGACATGGCTCACCAGGCCCGGCTTCGGCCAGGTTTCGAGCTCCTTGACGAGGCAATCGGCGGCGACGGCGCCGATGGCAGAGACATCGGGCGCCGTCTGCGCCCGGCGCAGGGATGGCCGTTCCACGCCTCTTGCGGCCGTGGTGATCATGATCCCATCGCTCCCAAAATGAATTGATGCCTGCCGAGCAGGACGACACGCTCGATGCTCTTGACCAGAAGCTCGCTTGCGCCACCGTGGAATTCGCGCCAGTTGACCGCGGCGCCGTCGGCCCCCATCAGCTCGCCGTCGAGCCGCATCGGCGCGCCGGTCTCGATTGCGGCGACGCCGGCGACGAAACGATCGACGTCGGTTTCGCGGCGAAACTCGAACAGGACATCGAGATCGGAATGGTCGGTCACATAGTCGAGCCCGGTCAGCGACTGCCAGGCCAGGCTGCCGAAGACACGCACGTCCACCGCATGGCGAAGCGCCAACGCGTCGAGCCGGTCGAGCGCTGGCCACCAGTTGTGCGGCGCGTAAGCCCGCGCCTGTTGCAGCGACGGCGGCCTTATAACCGAGGCGACGTGGTCGATATCAACCAGAAAGGAGATCCGCTTCTTGCCGGCCGAAGGCGGCAAGGGCAGGCCCAACGCGAGGCCGGTCGCCTCGTATGGCAAAGCGCGCCGCCTGATCGTCGGCCATCTCATTTGAGGCCAGCGCGCGACAAGGGAATCGGTCGCAAGATCGCCGCGCGCATCCAGCATCGCGCGCCAGCCTGCGGGGCTGACGAAGACGAGGTCGTGACGACGGGGTGGCCGTTCAGCGGATTTGCAGGGCGAGGTCACGAACGCGCTCCGCGATATCGGCGGCCTTCAGCCGGCCACCGCGCTCCTTGCCAAGCGCACCCCGTCGATCCTGCACAGCCGGCATGTCGCCGAGCAGCGCCTCCAGTTGCTCGGCGAGCGAGAAAGCATCGCTCCATGTCATGTGAACGGCGCCCATCTGCTCGAGATTGGACAGACCCGGGGCGAAGACGGGCGTCGACTTCGCCTTCTCCTCCAGAGCTGCCATCGACAATTTGGTGACCTTCGCCATCGACGGCAGGTCCATCACCGCGGGTTCGGCGCCGGGCAATCCGACCAGCACACGGGTTGCAAGGCCCGTTGCAAGCAGGGCCCCCGCAGCCGAGTGGCCGTAGAGAAGACCGATCGTCGGGCGGCCGTGCATGTCCGCGTGGATCAGCACCTTCGCCAGATGCGCGAGGAACTCGTTCAGCCCGAGCAGTTCGTCACGCTTGCTCATGCGCTGGCTGTCGCTGTCGACGAGGACCAGAATCGGTCCGCTTCCCTTGTCGATCGAATCCAGCAAATGCCCGGAAAGCCTGATCGCTTCGTCGACCCCCAGCGCAGTCCGATTCGCGATGCCGATGACAAGTACCTTGCCACCAGAGCGCAGCATCGCCGGACCGGCAATGATGCCATCGTCGTGCCTGATCTCATGGCCGCCAGGAAACAGCGAGGCGAGAATGTCATCGAGCGTCACGGCTGGTCCTCCCGATCCTGTTGGCAAGCGCAATGAATTGGTCGGCCGGCAATTCCGGCAACGTTGCCGCATGCGCGACGCCTTCCGCTGTCCAGATGTCGACCGCATCCTCGCAGGCGCCGAAACGGCGCAATCTGTCGGCAAGCCGCTCATGCTCCGCCTTCAACTTGTCGAGGCCGAAAGTTCCGACCGGACCCAGCAGTTCGAGCAACTCGAGCGCAGCCTCGCGGAAATCCTGAACGGTGTCGTCGGCGAAAACGTCGGCGGCGCCGAGCAGCCTCCGGTGCTTGCCGCCCATGGTGCGCCAGACCAAAGCGCGGTCTCGGGAATCGAATTCCTCGACGCCGCGATTGGTCTCGATGACTTCGGGGCCGGAGACCGCGATGCGCCCGGGTTCCGAGACGGCGAGCGCGGAGCAACAGCCCGCGATCAGGCCGCCGCCGCCATAGCAGCCGGAGCGACCGCCGATCAGGCCGATGACCTTCACGCCTGCGGCGCGTGCCTCGATCATTGCGCGCATGATCTCGGCGATGGCGAGCTCGCCGGCATTTGCCTCCTGCAACCGGACGCCGCCGGTGTCGAACAGGATCAGGACGGGGATCGAGCCGATCCGGCGCGCGGCGTGGAGCAGTCCGGTCAGCTTGGCGCCGTGCACCTCGCCAAAGGCACCGCCCATGAAGCGGCCCTCCTGCGCGGCGACGAACACCGGTGCCCCCTCGAGGCGGCCATGGCCGACGATGATGCCGTCATCATATTGCTCGGGAAGATCGAAAGTCTTCAGATGCGGACTGACCTCGCGCGCTTCCGGGCCGATGAACTCGACAAGACTGCCGCCATCAAGCAATAGCGCCAGCCGCGTGCGCGCCGAAGCCTCGTTGAAGCTGGTGTTGCGGGCCCGCTCGGCCTGAACGATATCCTTGATCGGGGCGATCATTGGCCGTTCTCCGCGATCGATCGCACCGCCTGCGCCAGCCGGAGCGAGACCGTGTCGGGACGCGCACCACCATCATTGATCGAGAACTTCAGTCCGCCAGGCGAATAGCGCTCGACAAAATCGCCGATCACGGCGCTCCATATCTCGCCGAAGCCCATCGCCGCGGTCCTGATATCGACGACGCATTCCGCATCCGGCAAAACGCGCTCCACCAGCACTTCCAGATTGCCCGAGGCCACCACGCCGACAATTGCGTTCTGCCTGGTGCCGCCTGCACGCCCGCGAACCCGATGTTGAAAGCTGAGATCTTCCATGGCCCGTCCTCACCAGTTCCTGAATTTCGATGGCGGCGCATAGAGCCCGCCCGACCAGCGCACGAGATCCTTGATCGAGCGCGCCGCCAGCAGGCTGCGATCCGCGTCAAGCGGGTTGATGCCGAGATCCTCCGCCCGGCGGATCACGCCGCGTTCCCGCAGATGCGCGACCATGTTGCGATCGCGCCTGCGACCGACATCGGTGTAGCCGGCGACGCCGCGGATCGCCTGCTCGCGCTCCTGCGCTGTGCGGCACAGCAAGAGGTTGGCCACGCCTTCCTCGGTGACGATGTGCGTGACGTCGTCGCCATAGATCATGACCGGCGCGAGCTCGAGATTCAGCTTCTCGGCGAGCTCGATCGCATCGAGCTTCTCGACGAACAGCGGCACGTTCCTGTCGCCGAAAGTCTCGCCGATCTGCACCACCAGCTTGCGGCCGCGGCGTAGCGGCGCCGGACTGTCGGGATCGGCCTCCGCTCCGGCCTTCAGCCAGGACTCGCTCGGATGACGCCGCCCGCGGGCGTCCGCTCCCATATTCGGGGCACCACCGAAACCCGCGATGCGCGAGGTGGTGACGGTTGACGAATTTCCCTGCAGATCGATCTGCAGCGTAGAGCCGATGAACATGTCGCAGGCATAGAGCCCGGCGGTCTGGCAGAGGGCGCGGTTGGAGCGCAACGAGCCGTCGGGACCGGTGAAGTAGACATCGGATCTGGCCCGGATGTAGTCATCCATGCCGACCTCCGAACCGAACGAGTGGATCTGCCGCACCCAGCCGGACTCGATGGCGGGAATGAGCGCGGGATGCGGGTTCAGCGCGAAGTGGGTCGCGATCCTGCCCTTCAGGCCCAGCCTCTCGCCGAATGTCGGCAGCAGGAGCTCGATCGCGGCCGTGCTGAAGCCGATGCCGTGATTGAGCCGTTGCACGCCATAGGGTGCATAGACACCCTTGATCGCCAGCATCGCTGTCAGGATCTGGCCTTCCGTGATCGCGGCCGGATCGCGTGTGAACAGCGGCTCGACGAAGAACGGCTTGTCAGCCTTGACGATGAAGTGGACACGGTCCGCCGGGATGTCCACCCGCGGAACGGTCTCAACGATCTCGTTGACCTGGGCGATCACGACGCCGTCCTTGAACGCCGTCGCCTCGACCACGGTCGGAGTGTCCTCGGTGTTTGGGCCGGTGTAGAGATTTCCCTCGCGATCGGCGCTGACAGCGGCGATCAGCGCGACATGCGGCGTGAGGTCGATGAAGTAGCGGGCGAACAGCTCAAGATAGGTATGGACCGCGCCCAGCTCGATCTTGCCGCCGAACAGCATACGCGCGATGCGCGCCGATTGCGGCCCGGAATAGGCATAATCGAGCCGCTTCGCGACGCCGCGGTCGAACAGGTCCAGATGTTCGGGCAGAACGACTCCCGACTGCACCATGTGCAGATCGTTGACCTTGGAGAGATCGACAGCCAGCAGCGCGCGGCTCAGCAGATCCGCCTGCTTCTGGTTATCGCCCTCCAGGCAAACCCGGTCGCCCGGCCGGATCACGGCCTCCAGCAGGCGCGTGACGTCGTGTGCTTCAACGACCTTGCCGCGGGCAAGGCCGGCTCCCGCCGCAATGCGCGCATCACGCACCGCGCGATTGTTCTGCCAGCTCGTCATGACTGTCATTCCTTCGCAAGACTGGCGCCGCACCGATGCGTCAGCGCTTCCTCGATCGCGTTCGTGAAATTTCAGGGGCAGTCGGGCCGGCGGGAGTGCTGTCAACCCCCGCCGTCCTTCCTTCTGCCAGTCGTGCGTCCAGACCGGCAAAAACAGCGTCAGCGGGTAGCCGGCTGCGGGATGCTGCGCGCGGCGCGTGCGATCACGGCCGCCACATCCTTCGGATGGGACTCGTAGACCGAGTGGCTGGCGCCGGGGATCACGGTGGTCTGGCTCTTGGCGCGTTCGTAGTACCAACGCTCGAGATCCGGATTGATGATCTGATCGCTGCCGGCGACGATGCCCCAGCTCGGCTTGGTCTTCCACGCCGCTGCCGTCAGCGGCGTGCTGAACACCTGCGTCGCCGCCGGGACCTGGGAGCGCGCAACGAACTCGGCGCGCTCACGCGGTAGATCGGGCGCAAACAGTTTCGGGAATTGCACGGGATCGAGATAGGTGAACTTATCGGGCGTGACCTTGATGACGCCTTCGGTCTTGCCGAGCACGCTCGGTGTCTTCTTGCCGAGCGCCGATTCGTCCTCGCCGACATCGGGCGCGTGCGCGGCGACGTAGACGAGACCGGCGACGTTGGGATGAACGCCGGCTTCGGTGATGATCGAACCGCCATAGCTGTGGCCGACGAGGAGCGTCGGGCCGTCCTGGAGATCGAGGATGCGCTTCGCCGCCGTGACGTCGTCGGCGAACGAAGTCTCGGGTTCCTGCACCATGGTGACGCGGAAGCCTTCCTTGGCGAGGATCTCGTAGACCGGCTTCCAGCCGGACCCATCCACCCAGGCGCCGTGCACCAGGACGATGTTCTTCAGGGGTTCGGCGCGCGCGGGGGCAACGGTCGCCATCAAGGAGAGAGCGGCGGCAAAGGCGAGACCAGCGTTGAGGTGTTTCATGTCGGGATCACTCCGGGTTGGAATGACGCGACACTAGTTTCGAGGCTTGCCTGCGTATTTCGGCAAACAACTGTCCTTGCCACTTCGCACGCCGCAGCACGCAAGCTACGACGATCAGCGCCCAAACATCATCCCGAGATGCATCTCTAACCGAGGGCCCACGTCATGCACACTGACATTCATGACATGATCTCTCGCAAGCGTGAACGGCCGGCGTTCGGACATGAAAGACGATCGATGCGCGCTCTGTCATTCACGACAACGTTCCTGACGTCACTCCAAATCCAAGCATAGGATCGAACAATGACATCCATCGCAACGTGCCGGGCCGCCGTCCTCGTCCTGCTGTGCGCAACAATGCCGGCTCATGCCGGCACCTGCACGGACGACATCGCGCAAACCCAGGCCGAGCTGGACCTAGCCATCGAGAAGGACGCGGGCTCCCACGGCTGGAAGCCGGAGAGCCTCAACGCACTGCGCAGCCATCAACCGACGCCCCGCTCGCTCGCGGAAGCAGAAGGCGGCAGCGGCGTCGATTTCACCGACGCGCTCGATTCGCTCGAGCGCGCGCGCATTGCCAATCGCACCGGCGATGTTGCCGCGTGCAGCCGGGAGATCGCACACGCGCGGGCCATCCTGAGATAGCGAAAGCCGTTTCAGGGCCGACGACGCGGCGACGCGCCAAAATGGTCGCGCGAAACAGAATGTGGCGCGCGAAGCGCCTAATGCGCCTCTCCGTCGTGCGGCCGGGCAGCAGGACGTGCGTTCTGGAAATACCCGCGCTCGCGCGGCTTCCTATTGTTCGATCGCAGCAGCCGGAGCTTTCATCCATGCGACAACAGCATTCAACATACAACAGTGTGATGCTTGCGACCGCCATGCTGTGGCTGGTCCCGGCTGCGGCCAACGCTCAAACAACGGTACCGGGCATGCAGCCGCCTACCGGCATGCTTGCGACGTCGCCTCTCAATCCGCAGTCCACGCGGCCGGTGGGCATTCCGCTGGGATCGACCGAGATCGCAACGCCGGGCATCTCGCCGATTAATCCCGCGCAAAGCATGTCGGGCTGCGCCGGATCCGGCAATGCCGCGTCGTCCGGGGCGTTGTTCGACGGCGGCGGGCTGTCCGGCACCTCATCGACCAATTGCGCCGGCAGCACCGCTGCGGCCTCATCCCTGCCCTCGACGTCGACGGTCGGGCGCGTTGGAATTCCGCTGGGCTCTACCGAGATCGGCGGCGCCGGAATCAGTCCGTCCGTGCCGGTGCCCGGCCCCACATCCATGGGCGGCACGACGTCGATCGACGGCTCCGGCAACCCCTGAGATCAAGAAGGACCATCGCCGTGAAACGGACCCTCACCATTGTGCTCGTTACTCTCGCCGTGATCCTGGCCGGTGCAGGCTTCTGGTTCTTTGGCACCGATCGGAAGCCGGCGGTGGCGGCTGCGCCCGCTCCCACCGCCGTGCCGGTGGTCGCCGCGACCATCACGGGCAAGGACGTGCCGATCTATCTGCGCGGCATCGGCACGGTGATCGCCTACAACACCGACGTCGTGCGCAGCCAGATCCAGGGGCAGATCGTCAAGATCGCCTTCACGGAAGGCCAGACGGTCAAAGCCGGCGACCTTCTGGCCCAGATCGATCCGCGTCCTTACGAAGCGCAGATCGAGCAGCTGACGGCCAATCGCGACAGGGACCAGGCGCAGCTCACGAACGCCGAGGCCAATCTCTCCCGCTACAATCAGCTCGGCGACAAGGGCTACGCGACGCCGCAACTGATCGAGACGCAGACCGCGCAGGTGGCCCAGCTCAAGGCCGCCGTGAAAGCGGACCAGGCCCAGATCGACGAGGCCAACGTCCAGCTCAGCTACACGCGCCTGACGTCGGCCATTCCCGGCATCACCGGCGTTCGCCAGATCGATGTCGGCAACGTGATCCATCCGACCGACCCCAACGGTCTCGTCGTCGTCACCCAGATCGAGCCGATCTCGCTGCTGTTCACCCTGCCCCAGACGGACCTGCCCGTGATCCAGGAGCACGCCGCAAAGGGCGAGCTGAAAGTCATCGCCTACAGCCAGGACAACAGGATGAAGCTCGACGAAGGCACGCTGCTGCTGGTCAACAACGAGATCGCGGGAACGACCGGCACCGTGCAGCTCAAGGCGGTATTCCCGAACCATGAGCACCGGCTGTGGCCGGGCCAGTTGGTGAACGCGCGCCTGCTGCTCGAGATCCAGAAGGGCGCGCTCACTGTGGCCGGTTCGGCCGTGCAGCAGGGGCCGAACGGCAGCTATGTCTATGTCGTGACCGGCGGCGAGACGGCCGCCTTGCGTCCCGTTCACGTCGCACAGATCAGCGATGGCCAGGCCCTGATCGACCAGGGACTGAAATCGGGCGACGTCGTCGTGATCGACGGCCAGTACCGGCTCTCGGAAGGCAGTCGCGTTCGCGAGCTGCACGGCAAGGCCGCGCGCGAAGCCGACCTGCAAAGCGCCGTGCAGGACGCGATCCCATGAACATCTCCGCGCCCTTCATCCTGCGGCCGATCGCAACCGCTCTGCTGATGGCGGGCTTGCTGCTGTGCGGCCTTGCGGCCTATCCGCTGCTGCCGGTCGGCGCGCTGCCGAACGTCAACTACCCGACCATCCAGATCTCGGCGCAATTGCCCGGTGCCGATCCGGGAACCATCGCGTCATCGCTCGCCACGCCGCTCGAGCAGCAGCTCAGCCAGATCCCCGGCGTCACCCAGCTCACCTCGTCCAGCGCGCTCGGCGTGGCCCAACTCACGGTGCAGTTCGAGCTATCGCGCACGGTCGACAGCGCCGCGGTCGACGTGCTGGCCGCGATCAACGCCGCGAGCCCCTTCCTGCCGCCGAACATCCCCTACCCCCCGACGATCAGGAAGGTGAATCCGGCGGAGACGCCGATCATGCTGATCGCGCTGACGTCGGACTCGCTGCCGCTGACCACGGTCGACGCCTATGCGGAAAACATCCTGCTGCCGAAGATCTCGCAGGTGCCGGGCGTGGGTCTCGTCGGCATCGGCGGACAGCAGAAGCCCGCGATCCGCGTTCGCGTCAATCCGCAGGCGCTCGCCGCCCGCGGCATCGGCCTCGAAGACGTCCGCAACGTGATCGCCGGCGCCAATGTCGATCTGCCCAAGGGCACGCTCAACAGCCCGCGCGTCACCTATACGCTGAACACCAACGATCAGCTGCTCAAGCCCTCCGCCTATGAAGGCCTCATCATCGCCTATCGCAACGGCTCGCCGGTGCGGATACGCGACATCGGCACGGCGGTCGACGGGCCCGAGAACGACCTCTTGGCCGGCTGGTACGGCAAGGATCCCGCCATCATCCTCGCCGTCCAGCGCGTTCCCGGCGCCAACGTGATCGAGACCGTCGATCGCATCAAGAAGCTGCTGCCGCAACTGCAGGCCTCCGTTCCGCCGGCGATCAAAGTGACGATCGCCGCCGACCGCACCGCCACCATCCGCGCCGCTGTCTCCGACGTTCAATTCACGCTGATGCTGACGGTCGCATTGGTCGTGATGGTCATATTCCTGTTCCTGCGGAATTTCTGGGCAACCATCATCCCGGCGATCACAGTTCCCCTGTCGCTGGTCGGCACGTTCGCGGTGCTTTACGTGCTCGGCTACAGCCTGGACAACCTCTCGCTGATGGCGCTGTCGATCGCGGTGGGCTTCGTGGTCGACGATGCCGTCGTCGTCATCGAGAACATCGTGCGGCATCTCGAGCAGGGTATGACGCCGATGGAGGCCGCGCTCAAGGGTTCCAGCGAAATCGGCTTCACGATCGTCTCCATCACCCTGTCGCTGATCGCGGTGTTCATCCCGCTGTTCCTGATGGGCGGTTATGTCGGCAAGCTGTTCCAGGAATTCGCCGTCACGATCACCGCCTCGCTGCTGTTGTCGCTGATCATCTCGCTGACGCTGACGCCGATGATGTGCGCGCGACTTTTGAAGGACCAATCGCGGAAGAAGCATGGCCGGGTTTACCTCGTCTTCGAACGTGGTTTCGATGCCCTGCTCGCGCTCTACGCGCGAGGCCTGCGCATCGTACTGCGCCATCGCTTCGTGACGCTGCTCGTGATGCTCTCGACCATCGCGCTGACCGGCTATCTCTACGTGATCATTCCGAAAGGCTTCTTTCCGCAGCAGGACACCGGGCAGATCGTCGGCATCACCGAAGCCGCACAGGATATCTCCTTCCCCGCGATGTCCGAACGCCAGCAGGCGGTGGTCGACATCCTCTCGAAGGATCCGGCGGTGCAATCGGTGGCGAGCTATATCGGCCCGGGCGGTCCGACTGCGACGCTCAACCAGGGACGCATCTTCATCGTCCTGAAGCCGAAGCCCGAGCGCAAGGCCAGTGCCGATCAGATCATCGAGCGGCTGGGGCCCGCGCTCTCCCATATTCAGGGCATCAGACTTTACATGCAGGCCGCGCAGGACATCACCATCGGCGCCCGGCTGTCGAAGACGCAATATCAGTACACGCTGACGGATGCCGATTCCAACGAGCTCACCAATTGGTCGGCGATCTTCCTGGCAAAACTCCGCGCGCTCGATCTCATCACCGACGTCGCGAGCGATCAGGCCAATGCCGGCCCCCGGCTCGAAGTCACCGTCAATCGCGAGGTCGCATCCAGCTTCGGCATCCTGCCCACGACGATCGACAACACGCTCGACGACGCATTCGGCCAGCGCATCGTCTCCACGATGTTCACCTCGCTGAACCAATACCATGTCGTGATGGAGGTCGATCCGCGTTTCCAGTACGGCCCCGAAGCACTCAAGGACATCTACCTGAACTCGGCCACCGGACAGCAGGTCCCCCTGAGCACGCTGGTTCACAGCGTGATCAAGCCCGCGCCGATCCTGATCAATCACCAGAGCCTGTTTCCCTCGGTGACGATCTCGTTCAATCTGAAGCCCGGCGTCGCATTGGGCGATGCGGTGACGGCGATCCAGACCATCGAGAAGAGCACCGGCAAGCCCGCCTCGCTCTCGACCTCGTTCCAGGGCAATGCGCAGGCGTTCCAGTCCTCCCTGTCGGGCACGCCGTTATTGATCGGCGCGGCGCTGATCGTGATCTACATCATCCTCGGCGTACTCTACGAGAGCCTGATCCACCCGATCACGATCCTGTCGACGCTGCCATCGGCCGGCATCGGCGCGCTGCTGCTGCTGCTGGCGGTCCACATGGATCTCAGCGTCATCGCCATCATCGGCATCATCCTGCTGATCGGCATCGTCAAGAAAAACGGCATCATGCTGGTCGATTTCGCCCTCGAGGTGGAACGCGAGCACGGGCTCAGCCCGGAAGAGGCGATCTACCAGGCCTGCACGCTGCGCTTCCGCCCGATCCTGATGACAACGATGGCCGCGCTGCTGGGTGGCGTGCCGCTGATGATCGGCAGCGGTACCGGCGCGGAGCTGCGCCAGCCGCTTGGCTATACGATCGTCGGCGGCCTGATGCTGTCGCAGGTCCTGACCCTCTACACCACGCCCGTCGTCTATCTCTATCTTGACCGGCTCGGCAATTGGCTCACCGGCCGCAAGCCGCGCGCGGCCGCGACGCCCACCCCATCCACGACCGAGGCCGATACGGGATTGCACCATGAATCCGCTTGAGAAGGTGATCGCCGGCATAACGGCAGAAAAGCTGGTGACCGTCACGCCCGAGATGACGGTCGGCCATGTGGTGCCGGGAATGCCTGAAGTTTACGGCACGCCGACGATGATCCTGCACATGGAGATGGCCACCGGATCGGCGGTTCAGCCGTTCCTGCCCGCCGGCCACGTCAGCGTCGGGATGATGGTCAATATCCGCCATCTGGCGGCTACCCCGGTCGGCCGCATCGTGCGCGCGATCGCGCGGGTGGTCACGGTCGAAGCCAGGAGCGTGTTGTTCGAGGTCGAGGTCTGGGACGGCGGCCGCAAGATCGGCGACGGCACCCACCGGCGCGGTGTTGTCGATGTCGCCGAGTTCGAGCGGCGATTTGGCGTGACGAAAGCCGTGTCAGAGATGGCGGTCGCAAACACCTCGCACCGAGACCGCGGAGGCGAAGCCGCGACAGTCTGATCTCGGGCCCGCAAGGCGACGTCGTGCGTTCTGACAAAAATCCGACGGAAAAGCAAAAGACCGATTTTCCGCGATGCGGTACACCGCGTGCGTCTCATGTCCGGGCATCCGGCTCTGGAATTGGTTTCATGCTCAGCGAGTACCTCTTGAACACCTTCAAGCTGCTGGCCCAGCCCGAACTCACCCACGAAGGCAAGACGTCTGCAACAGCCCACCGCACAGCGATGATCTGCTGGGCGTCGTGGCCGGACCAGTTGCGGTATGCTTCATGACGATCGAGAGTCAGCGGCGGGCTGCGACGGCCGAACGCCTGGATGGCGCGGCACGATCCAAGCGATGGTGGCTTCGCTGGTTGCCTGTCCAGATGGACCGCCGCAAGGATCGCTTCCTCGCCCAAGCTGCTCTTTTGCTGCTGGGAAGCGTCGGGCTGAGCTTCTTGTCGTTCGCCTACTTCATGCTCGGGCTCAGCTTCACCACCAGCGCTTTCGCACATCTGATCGTCATCGTCGTGTGGTCGCGGCGAGGCGGCTTCGTGACGTCGGCGATCCTTTCGGCGGTGGCGGTTGGCTGGCTGGCGTTCCTGTTCGTTGATCCCGTCCATTCATTTGGAGCGAGGGACCTTCGGGACGTCGTCGCTCTGGCCGCCTTTCTCGTCACGTCGCTCGTGATTGTGAACCTCGATAGTCAAGTGCGCCGCGAAGACGCATTGCGGAAAAATCAGGCCGCCTATCTCGCCGAGGCCCAGCAGCTTAGCCACACCGGCAGCTTCGGCTGGAACGTCGTGACCGGAGAGCTGTTCTGGTCGGATGAAACGTTCAGGATCTTCGATCTCGCACCGACATCGCGCCCATCGCTCGACGTCGTCCTGAAGCGCACGCATCCCGACGACGTCAAGGCCGTACGCCAGGCCATCGACCGGGCGGTGAACGAGAGGGGCGACTTCTCCCACGAAAACCGGCTGATGCTGGAGGACAGCTCGATCCGGACCATCCGCCTGGTCGCCCGCGGCATGACGAACGGCCGGGGCCAGTTCGAATTCGTCGGCGCGGTCATGGACATCACCGCCCAGAAGAAAGCCCATACCGAGCTGGAGCGGAGCGAGCAGCGTTACCGCCATTTGTTCAGCCGCATGCCGATCGCATTCCGGCAGCTCGATGCCAGCAGGCTGGTCGTGCTGTTCCGGAAATTGCGCGGCGAAGGGGTCAAGGACCTCGGCCCGTATTTCGACAGCCATCCCGAATTCCTCCGCACCTGCATGGACGCGCTCTCGTTTCAGGAGGCCAACGAACGGGCCATCCAGATGTTCGGAGGCGGCATCGATGACTATGTCGGACGTTCCATGGCCGAGACCTGGAAGGAGCGTCCCGATACGTTCCGGCGGGCCATGGAGTCCCGCTATCGCGGCGAGACGAACTTCGAGGAAGAGACCAGGATGGTCACGTGGGACGGCCGCGTCGTCGAAGTTCTCTTCACGACGGCCCGGGTCGGCCCCATCAACGATCTCGAAGTCAGCCTGGTCGGCACCATCGACATTTCACAGCGTGTTCGTGCCCAGCAAAAGCTCCAGCAGGTGCAGGCCGAGTTCGCGCATGCCGCGCGCGTCTCGATGCTCGGCGAGCTCACCGCGTCGATCGCCCACGAGGTCAATCAGCCGCTGGCCGCCATCGCCACCAACGGCGCCGCCGGCCTGCGGTGGCTGAACAGGCCCACGCCCGATATCGTCGAGATCCGCAAGACCATCGAGAACATCATCGTGGACACCCAGCGCGCCGCGAACATCGTGGCGCGCGTTCACGGGATGGCCTCCCGGAAGGCCCCCGAGCAGGCATCCCTGTCGTTCGACGAGATCATTCGCGAAGCGCTTCTCTTCCTTCGACACGAGATGGAATCCCGCAGCGTGACGATCCTGCACCGGCCCGATCCGAGCGCGTCGCAGGTGCTCGGTGACCGCACCCAGTTGCAGCAGGTGATCGTCAATCTGGCGATCAACGCGGCGCAGGCGATGACGCAAGAAGGATATGACGATCGCAGGATCTTCATCAACACGGTCACGCAGGACGCGGCCAATTTGTGCTGCTCCGTGGAGGACAACGGTCCCGGCATCGCCGCCGAACATGTCGATCGGCTGTTTGAAAGCTTTTTCACGACCAAGGACAGCGGCATGGGCATGGGACTGCCGATCTGCCGGTCGATCGTCGAAGCGCATGGAGGCCGGATCGGCGCCGAAGGCCATGGCGCGAACGGCGGCGCCCGCTTCTGGTTCACGCTGCCGATATCCGCTTCGCCGGCGGATTCGCCGCGCTGCGAGCTCCACGCCGAGACGTGACCGGACGTTTCCAGCGCAGCCGCTATTCTCCGGTCGCGACCGAACGCACCAGGCGGATCGGGACGCCCTTGAATGACGGCGTGAAGCTCTGGGGATCACGGGCATAGAGCGGCACCAGCGGATTGGTCTCCGGATAGTACGCCGCGCAGCAGCCGGCCGGAAAGGAATAGGCAACGACGCGGAAGTTGCGCACGATCCGCTCGGCGCCATCGGTCGAGACGGTGATCAGGTCGACGCGATCGCCATCGGCAAGCCCGCGCTTCCTCAGCTCGCATTCGTTGAGGAAGACCACATCGCGCTGGCCGAACACGCCGCGATAGCGGTCGGACGTCGAGTAGAGCGTGGTGTTGTACTGGTCGTGGCTGCGTATGGTGGTGAGCCACAGGAAATCGGGATCGCTCTGCGGCGGGTCCTCGCCGCAACCCGGGAAGACCAAAAAGTTCGCCCTGCCCGACGGCGTCGCCCAGATGCGCTCGCGTGCCGTCGAGGTGAGATGAAAGCCGCCGGGAACGCGGATGCGGGCATTGTAGCCCTGGAAGATCGGAAACACCGCCTCGATCGCATCGCGGATGCGGTCGTAATCAGTCACGAAGCCGTCCCAATCGACCACCGTGCGCTCGCCCAGCGTCGCCTTGGCAACGCCGGCGACAATCGCGATCTCGCTGAGGAGATGCTCCGATGCCGGCCTGTTGCGGCCGCCGGACGCGTGCACCATCGACATCGAATCCTCCACCGTGACCGACTGCGGCCCCGATTCCTGCACATCGATCTCGGTGCGCCCGAGGCACGGCAAGATCAGGGCGGCACGGCCGTGGATCAGGTGGCTGCGGTTGAGCTTGGTCGAGACGTGGACGGTCAGATCGAGCTTGCGAATCGCAGCCTGGGTCGCCCGCCAATCCGGAATGGCTGCGACGAAATTGCCGCCCATGGCGAAGAAGGCCTTCACCTCGCCGCGGATCATGGCCTCCAGCGCGGTGACCACATTGTGTCCCGGCGCAGCCGGAGGCTTGAAGCCAAAGCGCTGCTCCAGGCGCTCGAGGAAGTCTGCCTTGGGGACCTCCGTGATCCCCACGGTCCGATCGCCCTGCACGTTGGAATGACCGCGAACCGGGCAGACGCCGGCGCCATCGCGCCCCACATTGCCGCGCAACAGCGCGAGGTTCGCGATCTGCTGGACGTTATTCGCGCCGCGCCAGTGCTGGGTGATGCCCATTCCGTAGACGAGGATGGCGCGCTCGGACTTCATATAGGCGCCGGCCGCATATTCCATGTCCTCGCGCGTCAGGCCGGACTGACGTTCGATGTCCGGCCATTGCGTGCGCTTGAGATCCTCGATCAATGCTTCGATGCCGGCGGTGTGGCCGCGAATGAAATCCCAGTCCAGGATCTCCGGCTGCTCGGCGGCACGGGCGGCCTCGTCGGCTTCCACCAGGATCTTCATGATCCCCTTGAGGACGGCGACGTCGCCGCCGACCCGCACCTGGAAGAGCTTTGAGCTGATCGTCGTCGACGACAGCGTGATCATCTCGACCGGGCTCTGCGGCGACTGGAAACGTTCCAGCGCCCGCTCACGGAACGGGTTGAACGAGATGATGGAGGCGCCGCGGCGTGCCGCGTTGCGCAGGCTGGTCATCATCCGCGGGCTGTTGGTGCCCGGATTCTGGCCGAAGATGAAGATGCAATCGGCCTTGTCGAAATCCTCCAGCAGCACGGTGCCTTTGCCGACGCCCAGCGAGTACGGCAGGCCGACGCTGGTCGCCTCGTGGCACATGTTCGAGCAGTCGGGGAAGTTGTTGGTGCCGTATTCGCGCACGAAGAGCTGATAGAGGAAGGCGGCTTCGTTCGAGGTCCGCCCGGACGTGTAGAACTCCGCCATGTTCGGATCCGGCAAGGCCCGAAGCTCGCGACCGATCATGTCGAATGCATCGCTCCACTCCACCGGGAGATAGCGGTCGGATGCGGCGTCGTAGGCCATCGGATGGGTGAGCCGGCCGACCATTTCGAGATCGTAATCGTTCCAGCTCGCGAGCTCGGTGACGGTATGCTCGGCGAAGAATTCTGGCGTGCAGCGCTTCGATGTTGTCTCCCAGGCGATCGCCTTGCCGCCGTTCTCGCAGAATTCGAATGACGAGGTATGCTTCGGATCGGGCCAGGCACAGCCGGGGCAATCAAAGCCCTCCGGCTGATTCATCCGGCTGAGCGTCGCCGCGCCCTTCAGCGGCGCCCGCTGCACCAGCAGCGCCTCGCTGAGCGCCTTGAGTGCGCCCCAGCCGCCGGCGGGTTCACGATAGGGACGAACCGATTTCGTGGTCATCTCGATATCTCTCGATATGGCAATTCCGCGGCCAGTTAAGGATCGCGCGGGCAGAGCCGTCTTTTCAGAACGAAGCCGAATTTCGCAATTGCACACGTTCGGTCCCGGGCGGCGGACTGAAGCAGCCATGCATTCCGGCAAAAACAGCACCGTTCGCGGAAGCAGAATCGGCAACCGGAAACTAGGTTTGTCGGCCGGAGCCCCGTCGTTACGGGAGGGCTTTCGACATTTTTCAGGAGCGACCCAACATGTTTTCACGACGTGATTTGCTCGCCATGTCCGCGGCAGGCGCCGCCATGGTCGGTTCCAGCGCGCAGGCCGCAACCTTCGGCAATCCGGACGAGCCGCCGCAAGGCGCCGTGAACGCCAAGAGCCCCGGAAGCCTGACCGATCCCGGTCCCCAAAATCCTGAATTGGCCAAACAATTCCCCTCCGCGCAAACCCCGCCGGCGACCGACGTCGGCGGCCTGCCGATGGATTGGGCCTCGTTCAACAATGCGCCGAGGCGCATCCAGAATGGCGGCTGGGCGCGGCAAGTCACCGTCGAGGACTTCGCCATCTCGAAGGAGATCTCCGGCGTCAACATGCGGCTGTCCGCCGGCGGCATCCGCGAGCTGCATTGGCATCAGGCGGCCGAATGGGCGATCATGACCTACGGCAGCTGCCGCATCACCGTGCTCGACACGCAGGGGCGCCCCTATGTCGGCGACCTCAAGGCCGGCGACCTCTGGTATTTTCCGCCGGGCGCGCCGCATTCGCTGCAAGGATTGGGTCCCGACGGCTGCGAATTCGTGATCTGCTTCGACGACGGCCACGCCAATGAGTTCAACACACTGCTGGTGACGGATTGGCTCGCCCATACGCTCCCCGAAGTGCTGGCGAAGAATTTCGGTGTTCCGGTCGATGCATTCGCGAAGATTCCGCTGCACAATCTCTGGATCTTCCAGGGGACGGTGCCCGGCGATCTGGCTGCCGATCGCGCCGCAATCGCCAAGCATGCGGAGGCACCGCCCTATCCGTTCATCCATTCGCTCGGCAGTTCGGCCCCGGTGAAGGAGAGTTCCGCCGGCAGCATCCGCGTCGCCGACAGCAGCAACTTCAAGGTGGCCACCACCGTCGCCGCGGCGCTGGTCACGATGCCGCCGGGAGCGGTCCGGGAGATGCACTGGCATCCTAACGCCGACGAGTGGCAGTACTACATCAAGGGCAAGGCGCGGATGACGGTGTTCGACACCGGCCCCAACGCGCTGACGACGGATTTCTCGGCCGGAGATATCGGCTATGTCCGGCGCAATCTCGGCCATTATGTCGAGAATGTCGGCGATACCGAATTGCAGTTCGTCGGCGTGTTCCGAGCGCCCCGCTACGAGGAGGTGTCGCTCTCCAACTGGCTGACGCACACACCGCCCAGCCTGGTCGCCCAGCATTTCAACATCGACGAGAAGGCGATCGCCCGATGGCCGGACAACAGCCCCGGCGTCATGCCCAAGTCCTGACCGAGAGCTCCGGCAAAGGGTCCTGAACGAGAAAGGCGCCGAAACCGGCGCCTTTCTTTTATCGGCGGTCGGGCGTGCAGCCGTCAGTGGTGATCGGCAACAGGCGCCGTCTTGCCGCGGAAGACGCGATAACCGACGGCGACATAGAGCAGCATCAGCGGGAATGCGAACAGGCCGGCGCCCCAGAACATGAAGGCGAGACTTGCATGAGGCGCCGCGGCCTCGTCGATCGTGACGACGAACGGAATCATGTAGGGCCAGAACGACAGAGCGAGCGTGGCGAAAGCCGCCACGAAGATCAGCGCGACCATGTGGAACGGCCAATAATCGTCATGGACCAGGATGCTCTTGGCCAGCATCGCGGCCGCGCCGGCGCCGATCGCGGGAAACACGAGCAGATAGGGCCGGTCAGTCCAGCGCTTCAGAATCGGAAGATGTTCGGCAAGCGCATACGCAAAGACGACGACCAGGAACACCAGGACGCCGATGGCCAGCGGCGGGATCTGGCGCCGTGCGGCATCCCGAACGGGACCATCGCTCTTCCTGACCAGCCAGCACGCGCCGAGCAGCGAATAGCCGAAGCAGAGCCCGATCCCGCACAGGGCGGAAAAGGCGGTCAGCCAGCCGAGCGTTCCGCCGGTATAATCGCCGTTGGAGAACTGAAGTCCTTCGACGAGAGCGCCGACCATCGCGCCCTGCATGAAGCTGGCGGCAAACGAGCCCGCGACGAAACTGACGTCCCAGACCCAGCGCGAACGGCGCGCCTTGCCGCGAAACTCGAACGCCACGCCGCGCAGGATCAATCCGAGCAGCATCACGACGACAGGGATATAGAGGGCCGACATCACCATGGCGTAGACCACGGGGAACGAGCCCCACATGATCACGCCCGTGACGATCAGCCAGGTCTCATTGCCGTCCCAGACCGGAGCGACCGTGCTCAGCATGGCATCCCGTTTCGCCTCGCTGCCGGCCACGCCGAACAGCATGCCGACGCCGAGATCGAACCCGTCGAGCAGGAGATAGATCAGAATGCTGATGGCAAGAAGCGCAACCCAGTACATCACCATGGCTATTCTCCCGCCTCGAGATAGCTGCGTGCGGCCGGCACCTGATCGGCCAGCGACATCGGCCGATTGGGCACGGGAACGTGGCGTGGCCTGCCGCCGAGTCCCGCCGGGCCGGCACGCAGCAGCCGATAGATGTAATACGTCCCGAACGAGAAGATGAAGGCGTAGACCGCGACGAACAGGATCAGGGAAGCCATCGCAGCCGACGCGGTCAGGAACGGCGTCACGGCGTCCGCAGTGCGGAGCACGCCGTAGATGGTCCATGGCTGGCGCCCCACTTCCGCGGTATACCAGCCGGTGAGGATCGCGATCCACGGCAGCGGGAAGCTGAGGAAGATGCCCCACAGCAGCAGGCGGCTCCGATCGAGCCGATGGGTGAGGCCGAGCCAGGATCCGAGCCAGGCCAGCCCCAGCATCACGAAACCGCAGCCGACCATGATGCGGAAAGCGAAGAACGGGATCGCCACCGGCGGCCGGTCCTGCGGCGCGAAGCTGGTCAGGCCGACCTCCTTCGAGGTCAGGCTCATGCTGCCGATGATGCTCGCGAGCACCGGAATCGATATCGCGTATTTGTTCGATTCAGTGCTCGAATCCGGGATCGCGATCAGCACCTCCGAGGCCGGCTGCTCGTCATGCCAGCGTGCCTCGATCGCCGCGAACTTGGCCGGCTGGTAGTCGTGGACGTAATCGCCGACGAGATGCCCGATGAAGAGCTGGACCGGCAGCAGCACCGCCGCGAGCGCAAGGCCCATCCGCAGCATCACATGGGCCTCGGCGCGATAGGTCCGCCGCAGCAGATACCACGCGCCGGTCGCCGCCACGCAGAACGCGCCGGTCAGATAGGACGCGAGCAGCATGTGCGGAAACCGGACCCAGACCACCCGATTGAAGATGATCTGCGCCCAGTCATCAGGCACGAACTGGCCGTTCTGCAGGACGTAGCCGGTCGGCACCTGCATCCAGCTGTTGTTGACCATGATCCAGAATGCCGACAGCGTGGTTCCGAGCGCGACCATCGCGGTCGAGAACAGGTACAACCACGGCGGCACCCGGGACCGGCCGAAGATGAGGATGCCGAAGAAGCCCGCCTCCAGCATGAAGGCGGTGAATGTTTCGTAGGACAGAAGCGGGCCCTGGATCGGACCCGACATCTTCGAGAGCACGCTCCAGTTCGTTCCGAACTGAAACGCCATCACGACGCCCGATACGACGCCCATGCCGAATGCCACGCCGAAGATCTTGAGCCAGAACGCGAACAGGGTCCGGTAGACGGGCTTGCCGGTGGACTGGTGCATCGCTTCCAGCACGGTGAGCCAGGCCGCAAGCCCGATCGTGAATGCCGGAAAGATGATGTGGAACGAGATGGTGAAGGCGAATTGCAGCCGCGACAGGAGGAGTGCCGTCGGATCCATCGGATAGTCTCCCGTTCGCTCACGCCCGCTTCGCGGCCGCAGGCACGCGAGCGGCCGGCTGCGGAATGTTGTCGACCTTGAGGACCGCGGCCGCACCCCGCAGCTTATCCGCGAAAACGGCGCGCGCTTCCGCGAACGAACGTCCTTTTGCCGAATGGCATGATGCGCGCCTCGACCTGCAACGAGCGAGCACGATATCAGTGCGAATGGCTTCGCCGGCGGCAGAGCCAGAGAACGTACACCGACGATGCGATCGGCATCGCGAGGCTCCATGTTCCCAGCAATTTCGTCACGCAACCGCCGACGGCAGCCCCAAGCAGGAACATCAAGCAGAGCGTGAGCATGGTTCCGGTGCCACGCACCGCGTCGCGATCGGACGCCGCAACGAACTGATCCATGGCGCGGAGCATGTTCCCGGTGACCGTGACCGAGAGATATTTCCAGCGACCGACCTGTCTGAAGCTCGCCGACTGCAACGCGACGCCAAAGGAGATGACGAGGATCGCGATCTCATCCGAAACGCGATGAAGCAACAGCATCGTCGCGGCGAGGCAGACGATCTCTCCGATGAGGCAGCGTAGCGCCGCCCGGGTGCGAACCGCCACCAGCGCTCCCAGGACGAAGGCCGCGAGCGGAAGAAGATGGTGAAGCGCGCGCTGCCACTGCCCAGACTGCGCATAGATCCCGAGGAAGACGACATTGCCGGTCTGCGAGTTCGCGAAGACGCCGAGTGACAGCCAGGTAAAGGCGTCGAGAAAACCGCCCGACATGCTCAGCACAGAGGCAACCAGCAGCGATCGTTCTGGAGCGCAGACTTCGACGCTTGTCCCGGCCAAGGGCTCCAGTGATGCAGTTTGCATCGCCATATTCGCGGGTCCGCGGAAGTCAGCAGCCGGCGCGCGGCGCGGCCTCGTCAGGCAGCAGGACGCGGCGCGGATGCGTGAATACGCCGTATCCGTCATCGCGGGCGACGGCGAGTAGCGTGATTCCCGCCTCGTTCGCGGTCTGGATCGCGAGCGCGGTCGGCGCGGAAACGGCGACGACGACCGGCGCGCCGATCATCGCGGCCTTCTGCACCATCTCCACCGAAACGCGGCTCGTCAGCAGCACGGCGCCGTCGCAGGCTGATCTGCCGTCGCGGACGATTGCGCCGGCAAGCTTGTCGAGCGCATTGTGCCGGCCGACATCCTCCCTGATCACGGCAATGCCGCTGCGAGGGCGCCACAAGGCTGCCGCGTGAACGGACCGTGTCTGCTGATTCAAGATCTGCAGCGGAAACAGCGCCTGCATGGCAATCAGCAGGTCCTGCGCATGAAAGGCAATGCCACGCCCTTCGACGCGTGACGGCGTGCGACGCGCCTGTTCGAGGCTTTCGATGCCGCATAACCCGCACCCGACCGGGCCGCTGATGGCGCGGCGGCGTGCGGCCAGGGTCGTCGCGCGGTCGCCATCAAGCCACATCCGCACTTCCATGCCGAGCTCGTTCGAGATCAGCTCGATGCTGCTGATCTCGCTTGCGCGGTCGATGATTGCCTCGGTGAGGCTGAAGCCGACACCGAAATCCTCCAGATCGGCCGGCGTTCCCATCATCACGGCATGGGTCGATCCATTGTAGGTGAGCGCGATGGCGCTCTCCTCGGCAACCAACCGCGACGTCGATTTCGTGCGGCCGCTGCGCCAGGCGATCTCCCGGTGCCGCGTGAATGTCGACCCTGTCATCATGGCTCACACCGCCGCTGGCTTGGCCGAATGCCGCGAGGCTCGGCTTCTGAGCGCGAGCCCGAATGCAATAAAGCCCCAACCCTGGAAAACCAGATCGACGACCAGCATCGCACCGAGCAGCCACAGACCGACGGCAGGCAAGATCGCGATCAGCATGGCGCCGACGCAGAACGTCACAACGCCGGCTGCCACGATCCAGCGCCAGCCCGCCGCCGGCCGCATATGGAAACCTGCCCAGATCCGCGTCGCACCGGCAACGACCAGGAAAGCGCACACCACGAGCGACAGCGTGAACGAAGCCCGGAGCGGATCGTAGAGGATGACGGCTCCGGCCGCGGCATAGACGATCCCGGCGAGCAGCCAGAACAGGAAGCCGCGCAGGCCGTGCACCGAAAAGGCATGCGCGATCTGGAAGATCCCGGCGACTGCCATGGTGGCGCCAATGACGAGCACGGAGGCGAGGCTCGCCGCCATCAGATTGGCCGATGCAATGCCGCCAAGGATCAGTTCACCGACCCCCAGCGCAACGAACCAGCCCCATTTTCCGCTGATCGCGTGAATGGCCCTTCCGAGCGACGCCTTCGAGTTCGAAATATCCGTCATGGCTTGACCTTTGTACGTCTGACCGGCCTGCCGGTCATGGATGCGGTCAAGCCTATAGAGATCCGCCTCCGGTCATCTTTCGAGGATGCAGCGACATTGTTTCATCCGCACGATGCGGAATGCTGCCTTGAGATTCACGACCGATCGGGACGCGGCGCGCGGCTTGGTCGATCAATTCGAAGACGATCAGCCAGCAATACGCGGCAGCGAGCGGCCGGCTTCGCTTTCCCGGCCGCATTCCATGCCAGGTACTTACGAGGTCGGGCCGCCTCGGCCGGTCTCGTACAGAAACCAGATCCGCCGTTCCGTCTCGTCGATCCAGTTTTCGAGCAGGCTTGCGGTGGCGACATCGCCGTATTCGTCGCAGAGCTCGTGGACCCGGCGCATTTCCCGCGTCAGTTGCTGATTGTCGCTGCGCAGCTCGGCCAGCATGTCCTGCGGCTCGACATAATCGGCGTCGTTGTCGAGAATGCGCTGCTCGCGCGCGATCTGGCCGATCGAGCGCAGCGTCGTTCCGCCGATCTTGCGTGCCCGCTCGGCAATGTCGTCGGTCATGGCAAAGATCTGCTCGGCCTGCTCGTCGAGCAAGAGGTGGTAGTCGCGAAAGTGCCGGCCCGACACGTGCCAGTGGAAATTCTTGGTCTTCAGGTACAGCGCAAAAACGTCGGCCAGCAGCGCCCTCAGGGCAGCTGGAATGTCCCGGTTCGCATTGGCCCCGAGATCCGTTGGGGTTTGGATATCTGCTTTGGTCATTGTCGTCATCCTTGCTGGAGGTTGAAAAATTTGAGCCGCGCGTGTCGTCGGCGCACGAGCGCTCATTCTGCCGGCGTCGTCCTATTCCGCAGTGGAAAGGGTGCGATCGTGCCGAGCACGCCGTCGCGGCGGACCAATGCGTGGAACAGCGCTGCCGCCAGATGCAGCAGCACGAGGGCAAAGAACGCGAAACCCAGATAAAAATGAGCATTCCACAGCAGTGTGTGCACGCGGTCGCTCTGCGGCAGCAGCGCCGGAATTTCAATCCCGCCATACAGGACAACCGGATAGGCCGCGGCCCAGAGCATGCCGAGACCCAGCAGCGGCATGACGATCATGAAGCCATAGAGGGCCAGATGCGACAATTTCGCTCCGAGCTTCATCGCCGGCGGAAGGTCGGCCGGCAACGGTGGCGCGCCGTAATGGAGCCGCAGAGCCAGCCTGATCACAACGAGGACCAGAAGCGCGAAGCCGAGCGTCTTGTGGATCAGGATGAGCGGCAGGTATTTTGGCGCCACGGTGGACACCATGCCGACGCCGATGAAGAGCATCGCGATGATACAGGCCGCCATCAGCCAATGCAGAAGGCGCTGGATCGGCGCGAAACGACGAGGCATGTTGCTCATGGCCTGGCCGCCCCGATTCGCGGATAGTCGCCGGCTTCGGCCGCGCGCAAATCGTAGGATTTGCGGTAGACCGACGAGCGCGCGGCCGGGAAAGGATCGTCCGACACCCGGATTCCCCGCGGCAGCACGGTGGGATCAAAGTTGATGTCGCGGCAGGGTCCATCCCGCTCGGGTTCGATCCGCTGCACGACAAGCGTTCCGACCTGCACCGTACGACGCCCGTCGGGCCAGGCCTTGCTCGGGTCCGCGGTCGGATCACCGGGATCGGCGACAGTCGTGACCATGGTCCAGCGTTGCGGGCCAGCGGTCCGCACCCGCTCCGCTATCTCCTGCTCGAGAAAATCCGGACCGCGTTTTTCCAGTTCGGCTTGCGACACCGGAACGACCGTCGCGGCCGGCCGCAGCGACCATCGCACCGCGTGCTCGCCGCCGTTCGCATCCGTGAAGATGAAGCTGTTGAGGCCGTTGTAGGCATCCTCCGCATAGCTCGCGGTCCAAGGTGCGGTCTTGGCCCAGGTCGCGAAGGCAGCAAATTCCGGATTTGCCTGGATGAAAATCTTCATGGCCTCCGGATCCTTCTTGCCGGATGCAATCAGCAGATCGTGGAACGCTTGCGGCGTCGACACTGCAAAGACCGGCGGGTCGATCAGCGCCATCCGCCACTCTTCGCCGTCCGCCGCTGCGATCCGCAATCCCAAACCGCGCACGCGCACAGTCGCATCCACGGCGTTCGGGTCGGCTGTGCCAAGATTGAAGCGGCCCAGGGCCGGATACGCGCCTCGCTCGAAAACTCTGGCCTTCGAGAGCTCGACGCCGTTTCCGTTCGACTCGAAGATGCCGGTGAAGCAGATTCCCTTGGCATGATTTCGCCGGTGCCCGGGCGGCGCGCCACTCGGAGGCGTCAGCGCCAAAATCATCCGCTCCGGCGTCAGGCGCCCGGGCGAGAGCCACCCCGCCGTGTAGGCGAACGCTGCAGCGCCACCTCCGAGGACGGCCGCAATCAACACGAGCCAGCCGAGCCCCGAACGCGGCAGATTTCCTGACTGATTCACTGCTTCTCCTTGCCATGCGCAAACAGCCCCGCAGACCGGCCAGGCGGCTCGTTCTGTCAAGCGGTTCGGGTTCCTTGTAGCCGCCGACCACGGCCGCGATCTTCTGAAACCCACCGCCAATTTCGCGAAGGCACGTTCGGGCTTGTCCGCGCCGCGAAGAAGGCGCGTCCTGATCTGCTTTCGCGCCTTATCGAAACAATTCGTGCGATCCGAGAATCACCCGTGGGGCTCGAAAGACCCGTCCTGCGTCTAAGCCCATTTCAGATGCTCTCCGCGCAAGGCCAGCGCATGCGCGCTCTTCAGCAGCCGCGGCAGATCGATCCTTCCAGCATCTTCTCGAGCCGCGCATCGTCCTTGTCGATGGTCGGGTCCGTGCCAAGCAACGGTCCCTTCATGACATGACCGGCGCTGCCGGACGACGGAAGTGCGGTCCCCAGTGAATTCGTTCCCGGCGCGGCGGCGCTCGTGCCGAGCGTACCGCCGCTTTCCATCGACATGTGCGACCCCGTACTGCCGCGCGCGGACACAGCCCCCGAAAGCGCAACACAGGCGACGACGCAAATGAAAGCAGATGATCTCATTCCTCATACTCCAGATGTTCGCAAGATCTGCTCCCCAGAAACGGACACCGGGCGCGTTTGATCACGCACATTCGCGCGATGGGTCTGACAACGATGACAGAATCTTCTCGCAAGAGTGATGCACATACGCCGGGACGCTTCGACCGGACTACCTACATAAAGTCTCATCAAAACAATTTTCGGAAACGCCACCAGCCGAGCAGCGATCATCGCCAAGCGACTCTCCGCACGGAGCAAGCAATGGAGAATCGCCATGAGTATATTCAAGGTTCTGATCGCGACAGCGCTGATCTCAACGACAACGATATCGTCCGCATCCGCAGCCTGGTCTTTCGCCGACCAGGAGCCGGCAGCCTTCGCATCGATGTACCCCGATCGCGACGTTCTGAATGGTGGCGCGCTGACGCCCGCCGGACGAATGGGGCTCGAGCGGCCCGGTGGTGCCGCGCCCGTATTTCCCGCGGGCCAGGATTGGTATCTGCAAAAACAGCGGCCTCGATCGGAATTCCGTCGTTGATCACGTGCTCGATTTGGGTCGAGCCATGGACTGCAGCGGCGTCGTGCGAAGACGACAATGTTCGTTCGATCAGCACTGCGGATCCGGCGCACGCATGTACATGTCTCAGATGCGGGCCGAGGCGTTCCCGGCGTCGCTTTCTCAAGGAGATGTTCGATGACTACACTGAAGATCTTGTCCGCCGGATTCGTGGTCGCAGCCATGATTGCCTCCCCTGTGATGGCTCGCGAAGGCAACGCGAAGCGTACCAATGTCGACGCCTATGCGTCGGCTCAGCGCGTTCCGGTCATCGCCAAGCGTGGCTGCGCCCGTGCTCCCGACGTCGGCGCATACGCGACCGCTCCCTGGCGCCGGCCGCCGTGCGAGCCCACGTCGGGCTATTGAGTTCGCGGACCGGAGCAAGTCCGGCTGAGGAGGGACGGCGGCTCACGATAGGGCCGCCGTTCTTGCAACCGGGGCACGTCCAGCTCAGCATCCCGGCGGCAGGATCGGCGACACGCCCGGCGTCGGCGCTGCGCCTGAGGCGTTGGCCGGCAACATCGTCGCGGGCTCCGCCAGATTCATCGAGACTCCTTCCGCGCAAGCCGAGCTGTTAGGGCTGGGCACGACGGCGGCATTCGGGTCGATGCCCGTGCCGCCGGCGCCGTTGGTGTCCGCCAGGATCGTGCCGGGCGCGGGGCTTGCGGGCACTTGCGAAATCGAAAGCGGCAGAGACGCAGCGCTCGTCACCTGCCCTCCCGGCGTTGAGCTGCATGCGACCGCCGCCCCCGTTCCCGCCGGCGCAGCCGCGGAGATTGTCCCGATGGAGCTGCCGTTCTGCCCTGTAACCGGCAGGATCGGAGCTGCGATGCCCGATGGGGAAAGGCCCGTGGGCGATACGGTCGGAGTCGCCGGCACCGGCGTTGGCGATGACACCGGTGGCGCGCAGACGACCACCGTCCCTGGCGTGGTCGGATCCGACGCGAGCGGAACGGGCGCCAGCGTCGTATCCGGCGCACCCGACACGGTCGTTGCGGAAAACGGTCCCGGACTGTTGAGCGGCGAGATCACGATCGCGCCCGGCACCGTCGGCAGACCCATTGCCGTACTGCCGGTCGTTGCGATTTGTGCCTTGCCCGGGGCCAAGCCGAGCAGGAAAGCGACCATCATTGCGAACGCGACCCGCATCATCTTTCGTGTCCCTAGCTCGTCTCACGCTTGCGAATGGTGACCTTGCTGCCTTCTGCCAGCGTAACCGCAGGATTGAGCACGACCTGATCGCCGGGCTGCACGCCGTCGCGCACTTCCACCGTGGTGCCGAAATCCCTGGAGATCGAGACCTGCTGCAAATGAACCATGCCGTTCCGCACGACCGCGACGTGGAGGCCGTTCTGATCGAAGACGAGCGCGTCCGACGGGATCGTCATCGACGGCGTCCGGCGCGGAATCGATAGTTCGACCGTGCAATAGATGCCCGGACTGAGCAGGCCATCGGGATTCGGCACGTCGATCTCGGTCAGCAGCGTCCGGCTCCCCGGCTGCAGCGCAGTCGCGATCCGCGTGACCTTGCCGGCAAACGTCCGCCCCGGAATCTCGGGGACGCGGATGTCCGCATCGACGCCCGGGGCAACTCCGAACGCCTCGTCCTGCGGCACGAAGACCTGGGTTCGAATCACGTTGGAATGCATCATCGTGAACATGAAAGTGGAGCCGGCTTGCACCAGGCTGCCATTGTCCACGTTCCGCTGCGTGACGACACCGTCGAACGGCGCCACCACACGCTGGTAGGACTTCTCCTGCTGGAGGACGCGAATCTGCGCCTCCTGCGCCGTGATGTTCGACTGGGCGACGCCCACCGCCCCCTGCTGCGCGCGGAGGGTGAGGCGGTCATTGTCGCCCTGCTGTGCCGTCAACCAGCCCTGCTTGACGAGATTGCTGTCCCGCGAGTTGGTGACGTCGGCCAGATCCCGGCTCGCCTGCGCCTGTTGAAGCGCAGCCTGGTTCTGGGCGAGCGTCGCCTGCGCCTGCGCGATCTGCTGATCCAGCTCGGGAGCGGTGATTTCCGCGAGGAGATCGCCCTTCTTGACCCGATCGCCGATATCGACGTAGCGCTTCTCGATATAGCCGCTGGTCCGCGCGAAGATGTTGGCCGCCTCGAATGCGGTCGTCGTCGCCGGCAGGCTCACCTTCATGATGTCGCCGCTGGGCTTGACTGTCGCCACCCGAACTTCCGGAACGTTGGTCCGAACCTGCTCTGCCACTGCGGCCACGTCACGGGCGGCCTCATAGTGTCGCCATCCGCCGATGCCGAGACCGCCCGCAAGGAGCAGGAGCACGCCTCCCCCAAGCAACGCACTGCCGTAACGGCGTCCGGATCGTGCGCCCTTGCCCGGCAGTTCCACGACCCGGAGGCTCTCCGCCCCCGGGCGGTCTCTCGCCCCGTCGTCATCGGTCCTTGCGTGAACGTCACTCATTCCGGTTGCTCCTCGAATACGCCATGGCGAGGCTTGCCGTCGTTGCCCTTGCGCAGCATGGCGAAGAGATAAGGCACGATCAGCAAGGTGGTCGGGGTTGCGAACAGCAGGCCGCCGATGACCGCCCGCGCGAGCGCCGCATTCTGCTCCTCGCCCGGGCCGCCGATCGCCATCGGGATCATGCCCACGATCATCGCTGCCGCGGTCATCAGCACCGGCCGGATCCTCGTTCTGCCCGCGCTCAGCGCCGCCTGGAACGCGGAATGTCCCTTCAATTGCTCGTCACGCGCGAAGGTCACGAGCAGGATGGAATTCGCCGAGGCAACGCCGATCGCCATGATGGCTCCCATGAGCGACGGCACGTTCAGCGTCGTCCCGGTGATGAACAGCATCGTCACGATGCCGCAGAATGTCGCCGGCAGCGCCAGGATGACGACGAAGGGATCGCCAAAATTCTGATAGTTCACGACCATCAGCAGGTAGACCAGGATGGCGGCGAACAGCAGCCCGATTCCAAGATCGCGGAACGACTGATGCATGCTCTGGATCTGTCCCAGAATCCGGATCGAATTGCCCGGCTGCAACTGCTTTTGCAGGTTTGACGTCACCTTTTCGATGTCGGCGGCGACGCCCCCGAGATCGCGCCCCTGCACGCTCGCATAGACGTCATACACGGGCTGGACATTGGCCTGGTTCGAGTTGGTGGGAACGGTGCCCCGCTTGAACGTCGCAACATTGCCGAGCAGGCCGGGCACCGTCTGCCCGCTTGCGGCAGCCGAGGCCGACACCGGCGTGTTGCCCAGGGCGTTCAGCGAGTTGGCCCTGTATTCGGGTGTCTGCACCGCCAGGTAATAGGGGATGCCTGACGTCGGGTCCGTCCAGAAATTCGGCGAGACCTGCGCGGACGAGCTGAGGCTGACGTTGATATTGGTCGCCACCGTGCTCGCATTGAGGCCCAGCTGCGCTGCTCGGGTGCGGTCGATGTCGGCGTAGAAGGCGGGAGCATCGACCTCCTGCTGCAGATGCGCATCGACCACGCCGGGGATCGCCGCGAGGCTCTTCTGCAGCTCCTTGGCCACGGCCAGATTGTTGCTGCCGTAACCGACCGTGCGGACATCGATCTGCGCTGGAAGGCCGAAGTTCAGGATCTGCGTGACGATGTCGGCCGCCTGGAAATAGAAGGTGTCCTCCGGGAAAGCCGCTGGCAGCACCTGCCGCAGCTTCCTGACGTAATCCGCCGTCGGCTCGTGCCCATCCTTCAGCGACACCAGAATGGTGCCGTCATTCACCCCGATCGTGGAGCCGTCGGTGAAGGCGAGATTGTAGGCCCGAGCCGGGAGGCCGATATTGTCGACGATCAACGCCCGGTCACGCTCCGGAATGACCTCGCGGATCTTGTCCTCGACCGCCTGGAAGACCGCCTCGGTACGCTCGATGCGCGTGCCCGCCGGCGCGCGAACATGGAGCTGGATCTGGCCGCCGTCGATCAGGGGATAGAAGTCCCTGCCGACATAGGCGAACATGGTGGCTCCGAGCGCCAGCACCAGCACGGCGACGACGGGCACGACGGCACGACGCCGCAGCAGTTTCAGCAGGAGATCGGAATAGCCGTCGCGCAGGTGCTCGAACCCGCGCTCGAACGCGGCGGAGGCGCGCGCGAAGATGTTCGACGGGCGCTCGCCCTCGCCATGACGCCGCTCGCCCTTCAGCAGCAGACCGATGGTGATCGGCGTGAGCGTCCGCGACAGCCCATATGATGCCAGCATCGCGAACACCACGGCGAGGCCAAGCGGCGTGAACAGGTACTTGGCGGGCCCCTCCAGGAACACGACCGAGGTGAACACGCAACTGATCGCGAGCGTCGAGACCAGCGTCGGGATGGCGATTTCGGCGGCTCCGTGTAGGGTCGCCTCCGGCAACGGCATGCCTTCCTCGGTCCAGAGCCGGTGCGTGTTCTCGATCGTCACCGTCGAATCGTCGACGAGGATACCGACCGCGAGGGCAAGCCCACCGAGCGTCATCGTGTTGAGGGTCTCGCCGAGGAAATACAGCACGATCAGCGAGGACAGCATCGCCAGCGGGATCGAGATCAGGACGACCAGCGTCGATCGCCACGATCCCAAAAACACCAGGATCATCAGCGCGGTCAGGCCGGCCGCGATCGCGCCTTCGCGCAGCACGCCATCGACCGAATGGGTGACGAATATCGACTGGTCGAACAACTCATTGATCTTCAGCCCCGCCGGGGCCGCCGCGCGGATCGACGTCAACGCCGCCTTGACGCCGTTGACGACGGCGAGCGTGGAGGCATTCCCGTTCTTGATGATGCTGAGCAGGACGGCACGATGGCCGTCCTCGCGCACGATGTTCTGCTGGACCTGGGCGCCGTCGCGGACCTGGGCGACATCCTTCAGGAAGATCGTGGCCCCGTTCGCGAACTTGACCGGGATCATGTTGAGATCCTGGATCGTGGCCGGCGTCGCGTTGGTGCGAACGGTGTACTGGGTGTCGCCGATCTTGGTCGTGCCGGTCGGCAGCGTCAGGTTCTGGGTGTTCACCGCGTTGACGATGTCGAGCGGTGTCAATCCGCGCGACAGCAGCTTGTTCGGATCGATGTCGACCATGATCTGGCGGTACTTGCCGCCGGCGGGCGTGGGCAGGGTCACGCCCGCCACCGGAGCCAGCTGCTGGCGGACCCGGTAGATGCCGAAATCGTAGAGCTGCTGCTCGTTCAGGCTGTTCGACTCAAGGCTGAGCTGGAGCACCGGCACGCTCGATGCATTGAACTGCACGATGATCGGCGGCTGGATTCCCGGCGGCATCAGGGCGCGGATCGCGTTGGTCGCCGAGACGATCTGCGAGATCGCGAGATCGAGATTGACGTCCGGCTGGAAGTAAATCTTCTGAATCGACAGGCCGTTGAGCGTCTGCGCTTCGATATTCTTGATGCCGCTGACATTGGCGCTGATCGAATACTGGCTGTAGGTGCTGACACGCTGCTCCATCTCAGGCGTCGACAGGCCGGTGTAGCTCCAGATCACCGTGACGACGGGGATCCGGATCTCCGGGAAAATATCCGTCGGCATCGAGCGGATCGCGATGCCGCCGAGGAACAGGATCAGCGCCGCGAGCACATAGAATGTGTGCGGAAGCCGTAGCGCGAAGCGAACAATTCCCATGGTGGTCTGCCTGGAGCGAGTTACGCAGGATCGTCGGACAGGTGAGGACGGTCGGTTCCCCGTTCAAATGAAATCGAATTCAGACGCCGCATGCGACGGCGCGTGGTGCATCCTGCGCGGCGTGCATCACGGCCCGCTTGACCTTGGCAAAGGCGCGAATCTCGATCTGCCTGACACGTTCGCTCGATATGGACAGTTCGCGGGCCAGCTGATCGAGCGTGACCGGGCATTCCGCCAGCCGCCGCGCCTCGAAGACATGACGTTCCCGCGCCGCGAGCCCGCCCAGCGCAGCACGCAAGGCCCTGCTGCGCTGTTCTGTCTGCTCGTGATCGGCGAGCACCGTCTCTGCGTCGACCGCGCCGTCGACCAGCAAGGCTTCCAGCTCGGTTCCGCCGTCCTCGTCGCCGACGCGCGCATTCAGCGACAAATCGCCGTTCAGACGCGCGTCCATCTCGATCACGTCACGCGCGGTGACCTCGAGCTTGCCGGCGATCAATTCGACGACGTCAGGCGTGAGCCCGGCCATCACGCTGCCGGTGGCTTTCCTGATCTCGCTGCGGAGCTTGAAAAACAGCTTCTTCTGCGCCGCCGTCGTCCCGATCTTGACCAGGGACCAGGACCGCAGGATGTACTCGTGAATGGCCGCCTTGATCCACCAGACCGCATAGCTGGAGAATCGCGCGCCGCGGCCGGGTTCGAAGCGTGACGCCGCGATCACGAGGCCGAGATTCGCCTCCGCGATCAGATCGACCAGCGGAAGTCCGTATCCCTTGTAACCTCGCGCCAGCTTGGCGGCGAGCCGGAGATGGCTGGTGACGAGCGCGTCCGCCGCGCTCCGGTCCCGCGTTTCCTGCCAGCGGCGTGCCAGCTGCTGCTCCTGCCCCGCCTCAAGCAGGTCGAACCGCCTGATGGTCGCCGAATAAGCGCTGAGGAACGGCGGCGACACCGATGCGGCCGGCACGGCAACGGGATCGCGCCTCGCAATTTCGTGGCTAGTCTGCATTTGTCACTCCTATAGTCCGGGCCGGCTGGTTGATCTCGAAAGCATCGCGCATGATTTGGCTCATCCCATCTGGCTCGCGTCTGCGTGCATCAATCTCCGCGACCGGCGCGTGATGGGACTGCCTGCCCTTCCGGTCCAGGCAAGGATCTCGATCCGCCCTCCGGGAGCGGGGCCAATGATCAGCCGAAAGCCGTGCAGCTTGACGATGGCGGCCACCACGCTCAGTCCGAGTCCGACGCCAGGCGTATTGCGCATCTTGTCGGAGCGATAGAACCGCCGCAGCACCGCCTCGCGCTCCTGTTCGCCGATGCCGGGCCCAGTGTCGCTCACGCGCACCAGCGCCGTGTCGTCCTCCGCTTCCAAGGCGAGCTCGACCCGTCCGCCTGATGGCGTGAACTTGATGGCATTGTCCACGAGATTGGCGACGGCCTCGAACAGCAGGTCGCGGTCACCCCACACCTGCACATTGCGATCGATGACGACGCCGAGCGCGATGCGCTTGTCTTCGGCAATGGGTTCGTAGACGTCGCACACCTCCCGCACGATCTCGTCGAGCGCGACGTCGCCGAAGCCGGCCATGCGGCGGTTGTTCTCGAGCTCGGTCAGGCGCAGCAAGGCGGTGACGATCGCAAGCGACTGGTCGATGCCGGCGATGGCCTTGTCCGCGGTCTCCTGGAGCTCCTCCAGCGTTGCCGCATGGGTTCGTCCGCGCTCCAGCGCCAGCCGGACGCGCGTGAGCGGGGTCCTGAGATCATGAGCGATGTCGTTGCCGACGCCGGCAAGCGCATTGATCATCGTCTCCATCTCGTCGAGCATGCCGTTGACGATTCCCGCCAGTCGCGCAAACGAATCGTCCGTGTTGCCCTCCGGGAGCCGCTCGCGCAGTTCGCCGGCCACGATGCGCTGGACCCGCTGATTGACCTGCTCCACGCGCCTCTCGGCACGGACGCTCAGCCAGGCGCCAGCCAGCAGGCAGAGGCTGAAGGCCGGCAGCAGGCCAAGGGCCAAAGCCTGACCCACGACGCTCGATATCTCGCGCGTCTCGTCGACGTTCCGCCCCATCACCAGGACATCGCCGCCGTCGAGACGCGTGCCGACCGCCCTGACGACCGGAACGTGGACTGCCGGCTTTTCGAACAGATCGAGCCGCACGCCCTGCACCGCGCCGGCCAGCCTGAGCTCGCGCGGCAAATGGTCGATGTTGCCGGCAAGCCTGGTGCCGGCGGCATCGAACAGTCCCGCGTATTGCACGCCTCTGGAATCCTGCGCGAGATGATCGGCGATGGCGCTGATGCGGCGGGCCGGCGGCAGGTCCGCGATGAAGTGGATTTGCATGGTGATCATGCGATCGGATCGCGCGACCAGATAGTCGTCGAGCTTCCAGTAGATGAACGCGAACAGTCCGACCACGAACAGCGCGAAGGCGGCCGCCACGGCCAGAGCCCAGAGGAACGTGCTGGAGCGGATCAACCGGATCTGGTGCATCGCCCGCCCCTATTGCCGCGAGCGCAGGACGAAGCCGGAGCCTCGGACGTTGTGGATGAGCTGTGGCTCTCCGGGACCGTCGACCTTGTGGCGAAGCCGGCCCATATGCACGTCGATCAGGTTCGTCGTCGCCGGAACGAACTTGTAGTTCCAGACCTCTTCGAGCAGCATCGCGCGCGTCAGCAGCTGATCGTTCCGGCGCATCATGTATTCGAGCAGACGGAATTCGCGCGGCAGCAGCTCGAGCTCGCGTTCGCCGCGTCGCGCGGTGCGCTCGATCAGATCGATCTCGAGCGGCCCGACATGCAAGGTCGTTTCGCGGCTGTCGATCGGACGGCGCAGCAACGCCTCGATCCGCGCGACCAATTCGACGAGCGCGAACGGCTTTGTGAGATAATCGTCTCCGCCCATGCGCAGTCCGCGCACCCGGTCGTCCACCGCGCCGAGCGCACTCAGGACCAGGACGGGTGTCCTGACCTCGTCCTTGCGCAGCGCCTCGATGACGGTGAGCCCGTCCATTCCCGGCAGCATGCGATCGATGATCATGGCATCCGGGCTCGACGCGCGCGCCCGGTCGAGACCGTCGACGCCGTCGCCGGCCCATTGCACCTCGAAGCCGCGATCGGCAAGCTCGGCGACAATCGCCTCGGCGGTCTCGGCGTCATCCTCGATCAGGAGAATCCGGTTCATGATCTTCGCTCCACGTTCCGCGCGGCGTTTTGGCGCGCGGAAGGGAAGCGTGGGTTCGGCGGCGCGCGGTGTCATGTTCGGCGTCCGCGCGCGTCGAACCCGCGGCCTTGACGCCGCCTGATGCCGGCCACTCGCTGTGGTACGAGATAGGCTTTGGGCGCCGGCGCTGCCATTGAATTCCAGTTCATGTTGCGGACGGCTCGCCTCACGAGCAGCGCCAATGCAAGGACGATGCGTGCTGCCAATGTCGTGATCATCTTGCGGGCTCCGCTGTGAACTGCGCTGGATCGAACATATGCTCTCAACGCACGCGCTGTAGTTTCAGGGGCCACGGATGTTATGCATTCGCACGATCGTGGTTGCGACGCCGCATCGACTCACAGGCGGTTGAATTGCGGTGAGCAAATCGTGCGTTTGAATCGCGCCCGATCGTTCACACCTCGATGGCGAGCCGGCTTGGTTCGGCCTGATGTCATCAAAGGAGAGAGCGAATGACCACGTCCAAACTGCTGTCGATGGGACTGATTGCAGCCGCGATGCTCGGCGGCCCCGTGATGGCCCGCGAGCATCACCGCGTCGTGCAGCAGCCTGCGGTGGAGGCCGATACGGTCGCAACGAGCGGCCCCTTCTATCAGGGCGAACGCGCCTGCATTCCCGCGCCGCGCGTCGGCGCCTTCGCGACCGCGCCGTGGACCGGCAACAACGTGCCGTGCGAGCCGGGCACCGGCAGCTTCTGATCGCATCAACGCGGCCGGCCGTGTGACCCAGCCGGCCGTTGCACATGGAATGACGGGGAGCGGGCTGTTTCATTGAGTCCGCTCCTTTCGCGCGTTGCCACCATGCGCGGCGAGATCATCTTCGCGAACGGCGTGCTTCATGTCTGACTACGAATTCAGTTGGATTGCCGCGCAGCGCTCCTACCTCTCCAGCATCACAGGCCCGGCCATCAGCAGCCTCGCGCGCACGATGCGGAAGCGGGCTTCAGGGACGGCCGGGCAGCTCAACACGAGAGGAGTTCTCCATGACACGAACAATCATGATTCTGGCGACAGCAGCACTCGCCTCGACGCTCGCAATCGGCGCGGCCAACGCGCACGGTGGCGGTGGTGGCGGCGGCCATGGCGGCTTTGGCGGCGGCGGCTTCGGCGGCGGACATGCGGGATTTGGCAGCGGCGCGCATTTCGGCGGCATGGGCCATGAGGGAGGTTTTGGCGGCGGCGCCCGGTTCGGCGGCGAGCATCTCGGCTTCGGCGGTCATGCCGGCGGCCTCCGCCAACACGCGTTTCACAGCTACGGTCGCTACCGGCACGGAGATGGATTCTACGGCGCCTATCCGGATTGTTATGACTGGTACGAGTTGCATCCGGCCCAGCCGTTGCCGCTGAGCTGCAGCTAGCCGCGCGCGCATAACATCCATCGGTCGGGACCGCGCAACGTCACGGTCCCGGCCGATCGGACTGCGCAGTTTCATAGCGTGACTGTCGGGATGCGTTACGGCGAAACACGCAGTTTCGCGTTCTCGCGGCGTATTTCGCCCGAGCTTTGCTTCGTCGCTCCACCCTCATAGCCACAAGGGCACAGGGAAGGCCGGGTGCCGGCTGGCACCCGCGGTCCGCTGCGCGAAAATGTAGCGCAAGAGAACCGCACAGCAGCATACAGGTGTAGCCAATCACTCGGCCTTCCCTGCGCAGTGGTTGGACGGCTTATGCCGAGCTCTCCCGGGAGCCGAGTTCGTTCTGGCCTCCCTCGCCTTCGCAGAAGTCACCGACATCGCGCCGGTTGACGCGAATGCCGAATCCGCAAAGGCTTGACCGTAGCAACGACGGCCAGGACCACACGGTTTTGCCGTACGCACGGCTCGCCATTTCGCCGCAGTTTTTCCAGCCCTGTCGACCGAGCCGGAAACTTACAGACGAGACGAACCTGACAGCGCCGCTCGTCGGCACGAAGTTTTGGGCTCACGGAGAGCAATCCGCCCTGCCCTTGGCCTCTCGTACCCGAACGCTGCCGCGTCCACAGCAAGCCCGGCTCGCGAAAATGACGACCACATGATCGCCCCTCTTGGATGAGCCGGGATGGGCGACACATACGACAAAACCGAATTTCGGTAAAGAGGAATATTTTTGCGGGGAGGGGTTGACGGGGGTGGCGGGTGTTTTGCCCGACGGGCAACCGCTTTTCGGAAAGAGAATTGCCAAGCACAAATTTTGCTACAAACCGAGTCAGTATTTCGCGGCGGCCAAATTCGGGGCATATTCGATATCGAGCGGTGTGAATTCCGCCTGCAGATCAGCGTTCAGAACACCACTCCTTTCGGCCACCACGTCCGCCTAAGCCGGATCGATTGCATCCCAAATCGTGCCGAACCCGAAACCGATAATAAGTCCGGCCGGATAGAACCAGACGTCACGCGGATCGGGGGCACGGTAACGCAATAGCGCCAACACACCCGCACTCGCTATCACGGCAATGGATGCCGTCATCGCCTGCCGCGTCCACTCCTTTGCCTCCTGCGCAAAGAAGCTGACAAACATCCCGATAACGAGGCCTAGCAGCACCGCTCCGACGATCGCGACCGCGTCTCTGTTGAACCACTCAAAGACTAGAGCACCTACCCCCAACAGCATTAGAAAAACCCCGAACCAGAACGCCCGCGGTATTTTCTCCTTTGTCGACTTGTCAGCCATTGTCCCGCTATCCGTTGCTATTTCACAGATTTGATGATCGCCGTCCCAACGGTCGCCAAGCTTGCCTCTACGTTGCTATTCAACGCCGCCGAGCTGACGAATCGTCTTCGCGAGTCGCCCTTTGCAGATAGGACCCTGCGCATTTCGCGCAAAGCAGCCGGTCGGTTTGCGAAGAATTGGAGGCCGAGCTGGCAATACGCGACATCGAACGAGCCATCAGGGGACGGCAGTCTATCTGCGCGCTAGTCGGGCTTGGTAGTGCGCGGCTCCCGGCGCACGAAGTCTTCAAGCAGTGTCAGCTTGGGTTGCGACCTTCATTTGTCATCTTAGTCGACCGTTGCGACCGATCGCCACATAAGCAGCACCATTAGCTTATGCTATTTTGGGTTGCGCTTAGGGAAAGGTGGAACGGCGAACGTTGCTCGTACAGAAACGGGTCCGAGCGATGGAATTTTTTGTGTTCAACGGACACGTGATTTTCCGAGGCACCAGTTGTGCAACTTCTCTCCGACAGGACCGAAAGGAAAGAACATGGCGCGCGAAGCAAAAGTACTTAACGTTACCCTCGAGGCCTTAAAATGCACGAGGACAGCCGGTGAAGGAGACACTCTGGAGATCTACGGCGATCTTTTTGCCCGCGGAGTGTTCCTCAATGAGCATGGCGATCCTGTAGTAGGGTTCGAGCAACGACTGTGGCACCGAAGAGAGGATGCAGAACTCGTGATTGCTAACGGAACTGAGTTTCATCCGATCAACGCGAGCGTCGAACTTGCGGTCTTCAACAATGATTTCCTATGGCTCGGAGGGAGAATAGTCGAGAACGACGGCGGTCTTAATCCTGACGACGTACTGGGTGATAAATTCGAGAAAATACGCTACGACTTTATAACGGATAAGATTGTTGAGGTTCTATTCACGGAGTCTGGACAAGACCTTTTCGCTAGGTTCAACGTTAGAGTATTGCGGATTGATCAGCACCCTGAAATGTAGGTGCCAATCCTTCCGCGTCTGTCCAATCGATTCATCGCTGGAGCCTATCCCGGCTACCCCATTTCAAGACTCCCCGAACGCCGCAGCACGCGCTAACATTGCATGTCAGCCCAGGGGTTGACGATGGGCGCTGGCGATCATCGTTGCGGTCGAAGCACAGTGGCGCCATGGCTCGTCACCGCGGCGGCGCTGATCGCGATTGCGGGATGCACGCTTCCGCACCTCGTCACTTTCCCGCTCGGAGCCACGCCCGCAGCGAACGCAGGCGCTCCGCCGCTTCCCGGGCTGCTGCTGTGGCTGGAGGGTGACGGTTCGCTGGCGCTCGATGCAGCCGGCCGCGTCGCGCGCTGGAACGACGTACGCGGCAGCGTTCGCGCTGCGTTGGCGCAGCTTGATTTCAAGGGGAGCCCGTAGCATGGGTAGAGCGAAGCGAAACCCATCAAAGGCTTGCTCGACAATGAGCACGATGGGTTTCGCAAGTGCTCTACCCATCCTACGCGCTCTTTTCTGTAGCAAATTTGTTCCGCCGAAGATCATCGTGAGTGCTTCGGCAAATTTGGACCTCTCCATCTGTTCTTAAGAGACGGGCCTTGGACAAACGGACGTGAACGTCATCACACAGTTCGTACTTGCCTTCTATCCCCGGATCTCACCCAATCTCTATTGGGATTAGATAATTATCTCCATTGGGATTGACCGCATTGCTGCGGCATGGGATTGATGCATTCATGAAAGACGTCATTTACAGCGTCGAAGCGGTCAGGGCGTTGCGGCAGCATTCGAACCGCAAGGCCGCCATCATGGCGAAGATCGACGCCTATGCGAGGAATCCGGCGGCGCAGGCGAACAACGTTAAGAAGCTGAAGGGCCGTTCGGACTACCGATTGCGGGTCGGCGACTTCCGGGTGATCTTCTCGGAAACGAAACGTACCATCACCATTCACGATGTCGGACCACGCGGCGGGATTTACGACTGAAGGAAAGCACCATGAACAAGGTACAGCGCATCAAGAGTCCCAGCGGCGAGGACATGGTTGTGCTATCGGCCGCCGATTATGAGCGCTTGGTGGAGGCAGCCGAGGATCAAAGGGACAGCGAAATTGCCGATCGCTCCCGGAAGGCCATCGAGCGAGGCGAGATCGAGACCTTGACCTCCGCCGAGGCGAAGGAACTGTTGGCCGCCAAGAGCCCGCTTGCTTTCTGGAGGAAGAAGCGCGGCCTGACGCAGGGCACCTTGTCCAAGGCGAGCGGCGTCGCACAGGGCTTCATTTCCGAGATCGAGGCTGGGAACAAGCCGGGCACCGCAGCGACGCTCAAAAAGCTTGCCGCGGTCCTGAAGCTCACGGTCGACGACCTGATCTGACACAATGAACTATCGCAGCGAATTTCGCCGGACAATGCCTCGCCCAGCCTTACGGACTGAAATCGATCGATCCGCCATGACTTCGGGGACGGAGCGGAAGACACTTTGGTAGCGGGAGAGGGACTCGAACCCCCGACCCCAGGATTATGATTCCCGTGCTCTAACCAGCTGAGCTACCCCGCCACAGGGTCGCGAGGGCCTGACAAGGCCGATCTCGCGAACGCGCGGCATATAAGGAAGGGGGCGGCGGGCTGTCAATCCGAGTTTGCTAAAGCTTCCGCCTTCGCCAAGGCTTCCGCCTTCGCTAAAAAGCTTCGGCGGACGGGTCGGCGGACAAGTCGGCGGGGTCGAATTTGGCCCTTTTTGCGCCGAATCCGTCATGGCCGGGCTTGCCGTCTTCGCTAAAGCTCCGCCGCCCCCCGGCAGTGAAAGCCCGGCGAAGCCTTGGAAGCCTTGGCGGAGCCGGGTCCCGGCCATCCACGCCTTCATTCGCAGCCCTGAGAACGTCGATGCCCGGGCCTTCGCCGCGCCGAAGGGGCTTCGGCCCCGCAGGCGGGACGAGCCCGGGCATGACGACGAGATTGGGGAGGCGGAACCGGCCTATTTCGGCCTTACCGTCGGGTCGCCGCCGGGGCTGCCGGGGGGCGGGATCACCGGGGTATTGGCGCCGGTGTCGGGGGCCGGGGCGTGCATCTCGGGATCGACGCCGGAGGGCGGGCAGAGCACGCCGTCGGACTTTGCCAGTTTGTCGCCGAGCGGTTCCCGGGACTGGCCGGTGGTGGTGCCGTCGGGTGAGCGGTTCGGGCGATCCTGCGGCGTGCAACTGGTGGCGTGCTGCGGGGATGGCGGCGCGGTTTGCTGCGGCGGCGTCGCCGGGGCGGGCGGAGCCTGCGCGATCGCGCTGCCGGAGGCGGCGATCAGGAGGCTGGCCAGAATGATGTTCGATGTCGTGCGCATGGGAGGGAAACGCGCGGGTCAGGCTTGGTGTTCCCGGCCGAAACGCGATGTGATCGGGGTTTGGGATCGTCACGAATTTAGGCTCGATCGCCGCCACAAACTCGGTGCACCTCTCCCGCTTGCGGGGGAGGTCGGATCGCATCGAGAGATGCGATCCGGGTGGGGGCTTTCTCCGCTCGCGAGATATCGCGGGTGGAGAAAGCCCTCACCCCAACACTCTCCCGCAAGCAGCGGGAGAGGGGGCGCACCGCCGGCTTGGCTGCGCGCCAGGAATTCACATCACGATTTGAGGTAGCGGATCAGCGAAAAATGCCCCATCGGCGGCATCGGGCGGCGCTCGGCCAGCGTGACGCCGCCGTGCTTTGCGGCCCAGTCGACGAGGCGCTGCCATGGGAATTCCGGGCGCCAGCCGAGACGGCGGGCGAGCGGGGCAAAGGCGAGCTCGGAGAGTTTGCGAAAACCCGTTTCCGCGCCGATGTGGTTGACGAGGATCAACTCGCCGCCGGGCTTGAGCACGCGCACGAACTCGTCGAGCGTGCCTTCGGGATCGGGCACGGCGGTGATGACGTATTGCGCGACCACCGCGTCGAAGAAGTTTTCGGGGAAGGCGAGATTCTTCGCATCCATCACCGAGAGCACCTCGACATTGCTCAAGCGCAGCGCGCGCACGCGCGATTGCGCCTTGCGCAGCATCGGCTCGGAGATGTCGACGCCGCAGATCCTGGTGGTGCGCGCGTAATCCGAGAGCGAGAGCCCGGTGCCGACGCCGACGTCGAGGATGCGGCCGCCGATGCGGTCGGCCTCGATGATGGTCGACTGCCGGCCTGCGTCAAACACCTTGCCGAACACGAGATCATAGACCGGCGCCCAGCGGCCATAGGCCTTCTCGACCCCGGCCCGCGAGATGTCTGCTGCCATGCCCCCTGCCCTTACGCGAATGCTTGGAGTGTAATGAACATCGGTGAGATCAAATCCAGCCCCGCGCGGTCTGAGCCTCTCCCGCCCTTGTCCGCCGAAGCCTTGGCGAAGGCGGATGCGGGAGAGGGCGCGCACCTTCCTCTCGGTGAGTGATGAGGCCCAAATTCATTCAGCGTTAGCCGCGCACCGCTTCCACCAGCGGCCTCGCCGTGCTGGTCGCGACCTTGGCGGCGGCGCTTTGGATGAAGCCGCCGCCGAGCACGCGGGCCTGGCCGCCAGGCGCGTCGTAGAACACGCAGGCCTGGCCCGGCGAGACGCCCTCTTCGCCGGCGACGAGCTCGACCTCGTAATGGCCGTTGGCGCCGCGCAGCCACGCCGGCTGCGGGCTGCGGGTCGAGCGCACGCGCACGAACATTTCGAGGCCACTGCCGATGGCGCGGTCGATGTCGCCATCGCCGATCCAGTTGACGTCGCGCAAGCTGATGCGGTGCATCTTCAGCGCCTCGCGCGGGCCGACGATGACGCGGCGGTTGGCCGCCTCCAGCCGCACCACGAACAGCGGCGCGGCGGCTGCGATGCCGAGGCCGCGGCGCTGGCCGATGGTGAAATTGGCGATGCCGTTGTGCCGGCCGAGCACGCGGCCGTCGAGATCGACGATCTCGCCGGGATCCATCGCGTTCGGCCGCAGGCGGGTGATGATGTCGGTGTAGCGCCCGGTGGGCACGAAGCAGATGTCCTGGCTGTCGTGCTTGTCCGCGACCGCGAGACCGAAGCGGCGGGCCAGCTCGCGCGTCTCCGGCTTGGTCATGTCGCCGAGCGGAAAGCGCAAGTAATCGAGCTGCTCCTGCGTGGTCGCGAACAGAAAGTAGCTCTGGTCGCGATCGGCATCGGCGGCACACACCAGCGCGCGCGAGCCGTCGTCGCGGCGGCGCGAGGCGACGTAATGGCCGGTGGCGAGCGCGGTGGCGCCGAGCTCGCGCGCGGTCTTCAAGAGGTCGCGGAACTTGACCGAGCGGTTGCACTCGATGCACGGCACCGGCGTCTCGCCGAGCGCGTAGCTGTCGGCGAAATTGTCGATGACGGACTCGCGAAAGCGGTCCTCGTAGTCGAGCACGTAATGGGGAATGCCGAGCTTGGCCGCGACGTCGCGGGCGTCGTGGATGTCCTGGCCGGCGCAGCAGGCGCCCTTGCGGTGGGTCGCAGCACCATGGTCGTAGAGCTGCAGCGTGATGCCGACGACGTCGTAGCCTTCCGCCTTCAAGAGCGCAGCCGTCGTCGATGAATCGACGCCGCCCGACATGGCAACGACGACCCTGGTATCCTCAGGACGGCCTTCGAGATCCAGACTGTTGAGCATGGGCCTTAAAGCGTTGTGACGGCGGCGTTGCGGCGATCCGCTGGGTGCTTCCGGCGGGACACCGGCGATCCCCGGGAACTTGCGAGTTCCCGAAGGGCGCGGCTGGCCCGGTCGAAAGCGGCTGAGAGCTGTCTCTTTAATATAGGCGGCCTTGCGGTGAAGCAATCACGCACGCCGCCAGGTTAGGGCAATTCTTGCCGGGGAGGCAGAAATGGCGGGGCCTTGAAAGGCCTCGGGGTGGGGCGCCAAAATCATCAGGCCATTGATTTTACTTGATAAAATACCACCGCGCGGGGCTGGCCCGCTCCTTGCTACCCCTTAAGCCGAAGATGTTTCCAAGGGGTTGCCTGTGGTCGGTCGTACGTCAGATGTCGCGGCAAGCGTGCAAGTCCAGGGCGCGCAGCAAAAGCCTGCCCGGTCGCAAGCGCCGAAAGACACGCCCAACGACTCCTTCGGCTCGCTGGTCGACAGCAACACCCAGGCCATCAGCAACAGCGCGTCGTCGCAGGACACCCCACGCCGGACCGATTCCTCCTCCGCCTCGGACAAGAGCTCGCGCGATACCTCCTCGACCGACCCGTCCTCGCAGAGCAGGGCCAGCGACGACACCGACAATTCCGCACCGGCCAAAAACGACACCAGCAACGACACCAACAGCGACGCGACGGCCGATCCGGCCAAGGCTGATAGCAAGGCCGATAGCAAGATCAAGGACAAGTCCGAGACCTCCGACGCCAAATCGGCCGACAAATCGGCGGACAAGTCCGACGAGACCAAGGGGGACAAGGCCGACGGCCTGGCCGCCGCCGTCGATGCCGCCGCAGCCGCGCAGATCGACGCGACGCCTGCCGCCGTGCCCGATCCCAGCGTCGTGGTGGCCGCGCCGGTCGTGCCGCTCGATCCGAACGCGGCCGCGAACCAGGCCGCCGGCTCCGCCTCCTCGCCGCTGACGATCGCCGCCGCCGGCATCGCCGCCAGTGCGTCCACCGCGGCGCAGATCGCCGGCACCAAGACCGATACCGCGACGCCGGGCGACAAGAGCGCCAGGACCGCAAGCGCCAAGGTCGATGCCGAGACCTCGGCGACGCTGGCCGATGCCGCGACCGGGACGACCGATTCGACCGCAACCGATGCCAAGACCAATGGCGGCCTGATCGCCGCCGTCGACCAGGGCACGCCAAAAACCTCGTTCAAGGCCGCAGTCACCGCGCAAGGCGCGAGCGACGTCTCCAATATCGGCCAGGACACCGGCAAGGCCAACGCCACGCAGGCTCCGGCGACGGCAGCGTCCGCCAACGCGGCGCATCCGCAAGCCGACAAGCCGCCGATCGACGCGAACGCCGCCGACGCCAAGGCCGCTACCTCCGACCGCACGGCGGATGCGGCACCAGGCGCGCCGGCCACGCACGCTCATGCGGGCGCGCAGACCGTCGCAACGCAAACCGACACCAGCGCGCAGGCGGCCTCGGCCGTGCAGGCGCCGCTGACCAATACGACTTCGGCTGCGACCGCATCGACCGCGACGCTGACCGCGACCGCGGCCACCAATACGGCGATTCCGATCAGCGGCGTCCCGATCGAGATCGCGGCCGCCGCGCGCGCCGGCAAGACCCGGTTCGACATCAGCCTCGATCCGCTCGACCTCGGCCGCATCGACGTCCGCATCAATGTCGACCGCAACGGCCAGGTCACCTCGCATCTCACCGTCGAGAAGCCGGAGACGCTGCAGATGCTGCGGCAGGACGCACCGCAATTGCAGCGCGCGCTCGACGATGCCGGCCTCAAGACCGGCAGCAACGGGCTGTCCTTCAGCCTGCGCGACCAGAATTCGTCGGGCCAGAACTCCGGCCAGAACAACGACAATGGCGGCAATGCCCGCCGGCTGATCATCAGCGACGAGGACGCAGTTGCCGCGGCCCCGGTCGGGCGCAGCTACGGCCGCATGCTCGGATCGAGCAGCGGCGTCGACATCAGAGTGTGAGGAGTATCGAGACATGACCACCACGACTGGCGCCACCGCTCCCTCGGTCGTCTCCGGCACGACCGACCTGCCGAAATCCTCCACGTCGAGCTCGAGCCTGGGCTCGACCACCGGCGCGACGCTGGCCGGCAACTTCCAGACCTTCCTGACGCTGCTGACGACGCAGCTGCAGAACCAGAACCCGCTCGATCCGCTCGACACCAACCAGTTCACCCAGCAGCTGGTGCAGTTCGCCGGCGTCGAGCAGCAGCTCAAGACCAACGACTCGCTGTCCCAGCTCGTCACCCTGCAACAGACCACGCAGGCGACCCAGGCGCTCGGCTTCGTCGGCAAGACCGCCCTGGTCGACGGCACGACCGCAACCATGACGAAGTCGTCGGCAACCTGGCATCTCAATGTGCCCAGCGACGCGACGGTCGACATCACCGTCGCCAATGCCAGCGGCCAGACCGTGTTCACCGGCAAATATACCGCTGGCGCCGGCACCGACGTTCCGTTCACCTGGAACGGAATGGGCAATGACGGCACGCAATGGCCCGACGGCAAGTACACGATCTCGGCCACGGGCAAGGATGTCGCAAACAACAATGTCGGCATCGCCGCGCAGGTGCAGGGCACGGTGTCGTCCGTCGACCTGACCCAGTCGCCGCCGCTGCTGACCATCGACGGCGCCAGCTACACCCTGAGCCAGGTCAAGAGCATCATCGCCACGGCCAGCAATTAGCGTGGGTTGAGAGGCCCTGCGACACCGCCCGCAGGCCTCGTTCGTTAGTAAAGTATTTACAAAGACCCCCTTGGCCGGCCTGGACGCACCGTCCCGCCGGTCGAGACGGCTGTGTTCCAGCCATTTTCAACGAGAATTGTATTGAAGCCTTAGGCTTAGCGGATTTTTAAGTCGGCATGCGTAGGGTTACTGAGTGAGTTCAGTGGTTGAGAGTTTGTGAGTACGCCATGACAGAACCCCATCGCCCGAGGGTAAAATACGTCATCGGGCCGGACGGCAGTCCGTTGACGATTGCGGATCTGCCTGCACCCGGCACCAAACGCTGGGTCATTCGCCGCAAGGCCGAAGTCGTCGCCGCCGTCCGTGGCGGCCTTCTCTCCCTCGAGGAGGCCTGTAGCCGTTATACCCTGACGGTTGACGAATTCCTCTCCTGGCAGTTTTCGATCGACCAGCACGGTCTGGCGGGGCTTCGCACCACCCGCATCCAGCAATATCGCCAGTAGGCAATCCGGAAATCTGCGGCTTTTGACGAAAATCGGCCTCGCCCAGCGAGGCCGATTTTTTTCATGAGGCGACTTTTGTCGCAGCTCTTAACCTTCGTTAACCATATCGAAACCATCACCTAGGCAATAATTGCCCAGTCGGCCTTTCCTGTGAAAGCAGCCGAATCTGTCGGGGCGGTTGCTTGCAAGGTCTTGCGGACTTTCTGAAGGGTATCGGAGCCGCCCGGTTCGGGGCGATGATCGCGGTCACCGCCGCGCTCGTCGGCTTCTTTGCGTTCGTCATCATGCGCGTCACCACGCCGCAGATGACGACGCTGTTCACCGACCTCAGCGTCGAGGATTCCTCGGGCATCATCAAGGACCTGGAGCGCCAGGGCATCCAGTTCGAGCTGCGCAACGAGGGCAGCATCATCATGGTGCCCAAGGACAAGGTCACCCGCCTGCGGATGAAGCTCGCCGAGGGCGGCCTGCCCAAGGGCGGCGGCGTCGGCTACGAGGTGTTCGACAAGTCGGATGCGCTCGGCACCACCTCTTTCGTCCAGAACATCAACCACCTCCGCGCGCTGGAAGGCGAGCTCGCCCGCACCATCCGCGCCATCGACCGCATCCAGGCCGCCCGCGTCCATCTGGTGCTGCCCGAGCGCCCGCTGTTCTCGCGCGAGGCGCCGGAGCCGTCGGCCTCGATCGTGGTGCGGGTCCGCGGCGCGCTGGAAGCCCAGCAGATCCGCGCCGTCCGCCACCTCGTCGCCTCGGCCGTGAACGGGCTGAAGCCGCAGCGGGTCTCGATCGTCGACGAGACCGGCCAGCTGCTCGCCGACGGCGCCCAGACCGATCCGGACCAGCAGATCGGCGACGAGCGCCGCACCGCCTTCGAGAAACGGATGCGCAAGCAGGTCGAGGACATCGTCTCCTCCGTGGTGGGGACGGGACGCGCCCGGGTCCAGCTCTCCGCCGATTTCGACTTCAACAAGATCACCCAGACCTCGGACAAGTTCGATCCCGAAGGCCGCGTGCTGCGCTCGAGCCAGACCCGCGAAGAGCAGAGCATGACCGCCGACAACAACGGCCAGGTCACCGTCAACAACGAACTGCCGGGCAACCAGCAGAACAGCGGCGTCGCGGCCAAGGACCAGAGCAAGAAGAGCGAAGAGACCAACAATTACGAGATCTCCCGCACCACCAAGACCGAAGTGACCGAGGCCGGCCGGGTCAACCGCATCTCGGTCGCGGTGCTGGTCGACGGCATCTACTCCAAGAACGAGAAGGGCGATCTGGCCTACCAGGACCGCACCAAGGAGCAGCTCGACCGCATCGCCACGCTGGTGCGCTCGGCGATCGGCTTCGACCAGAAGCGCGGCGACCAGGTCGAGGTCGTCAATTTGCGCTTTGCCGACGCCCCCTCCACCACCCCGATCGCCGAACCCTCCGGCCTGCTCGGCATGCTGCAGTTCACCAAGGACGACGTCATGTACTTCGTCGAGCTCGGCGTGATGATGCTGCTCGGCCTGATCGTGCTGTTCCTGGTGATCCGCCCGCTGGTCAAGCGCATCCTGGCATCCGACGAAGTCGCAGCCGCCATCGCCGGCGTCCTCACCGGCCCGGCCGCCTCGGAAGAGGCCGCCCCGTCCGGACAGCCGCTCCTGCCGAGCGGCGCCGCCAGCGCGATCGACGTCGCCACCGTCCAGGGCCAGGTCCACGCCCAATCCGTCCATCGCGTCGGCGAACTCGCCGAGCGCAATCCCAACGAGACCGTCGCCATCATCCGGCAATGGCTGACCGAACCCGCGAAATAATCGAGAAGTGATCTGACATGGCCGCTGCCCTGCAAAACGCCAACTCCAACGACATCACCAGCGTGATCTCCACGCTCGGTCAGCGTGCCGGCAGCCGCGGAGGCGCAAAGGTCGATGCGGTGGCGGGGCCGAAGCGCGCCGCGATCCTGATGCTGGCGCTCGGCGAGCAATATGGCGGCAAGATCTGGTCGCTGCTCGACGACGACGAGGTGCGCCAGCTCTCGCTGGAGATGTCGACGCTCGGCACCGTCGAGGTCGACACCGTGGAGGACATGCTGCTCGAATTCGTCTCGCGGATGTCGGCCTCCGGGGCGCTCATGGGCAATTTCGACGCCACCGAGCGGCTGCTCCAGCAATATCTGGCACCCGAGCGCGTCAACGGCATCATGGACGAAATCCGCGGCCCGGCCGGCCGCAACATGTGGGAGAAGCTCTCCAACGTGCAGGAAGAGGTGCTCGCCAACTATCTCAAGAACGAATATCCGCAGACCATCGCGGTCGTGCTGTCGAAGCTGAAGCCGGAACACGCCGCGCGCGTGCTCGGCATCTTCCCCGAGGATCTGGCGCTCGACGTCGTCAACCGCATGCTGAAGATGGAGGCGGTGCAGAAGGAGGTGATCGAGAGCGTGGAGAAGACGCTGCGCACCGAATTCATGTCCAATTTATCACAGACTCGCCGCCGCGACGCCCACGAGGTGATGGCGGAAATCTTCAACAATTTCGACCGTCAGACCGAAACCCGCTTCATCACCTCGCTGGAAGAGGACAACCGCGAATCGGCCGAGCGCATCAAGGCGCTGATGTTCACCTTCGACGATCTCGTGAAGCTGGATTCCGGCTCCGCCCAGACCTTGATGCGCAACGTCGACAAGGACAAGCTCGGCGTCGCGCTCAAGAGCGCCAACGAGGACGTCCGCAACTTCTTCTTCGGCAACATGTCCTCGCGTGCGGCAAAAATGCTCCAGGACGACATGGCGGCGATGGGTCCGGTCCGCCTGCGCGACGTCGACGAGGCCCAGGCGCTGCTGGTCAACCTCGCCAAGGACCTCGCCGCCAAGGGCGAGATCATGCTGACCAAGAACCGCGCCGACGACGAGCTGGTGTATTGATGGCCGCTCCGGCAAAATTCCTGTTCGATAACGACTTCGCCGCACCCGACCGGACGCGCGAGAAGGCCGCAACTGCGGCCGAAATCGTCCAGAAGGTCGCGGAAGCCGAGGCGCGCGCCTATCAGGACGGCTTTGCCGCCGGCCAGCGCGAGGCCAAGGCCGAGAGCGACCGCCGCGTCGCGCTCGCGATGGAAGAGATCAACATCGCCGTCCGGGGCATCGCCTCGGGCATCGGCAACATCGAAACCAAGATGGAGACCGAGGCGGTCGACGTGGCGGTGGCGGTGGCGCGCAAGCTGTGCGCCGATCTGGTCGCCGCCGAGCCGCTCGGCGAGATCATCGCGCTGGTCAAGGACTGCTTCTCGCATCTGGTCGCGACGCCGCACCTCGTTGTCCGCATCAACGACGCGCTCTACGACGCCGCGCGCGAGAACATCGAGCGGTTGGCCAAGCAGAGCGGCTTCGAAGGCCGCATGGTGATTCTGGCCGAGCCCGAGATTGCCACCGGCGACTGCCGGATCGAATGGGCCGATGGCGGCGTCGTGCTGGAGCGCGGCGCCATCGCGGCCAAGATCGACGAAATGGTGGGACGCTATGTTGCGTCCCGCAGGGGGAGCTAAGCCATGAGCGACACCGACGGACACATCCCGCTGCCCGATCTCAACGGCCCGATGCCGCCTGCCGGCACCGACGTCGGCTACAACGAGGACGAATATGCAACGCGCGCCGCCGCCGACCTCGAGGCCGTGTTCGACGTGCCGGTGCAGGTCTCGGCCGTGCTCGGCCGCTCCAAGATGGACGTCAGCGAGCTGTTGAAGCTCGGGCCCGGGACCGTGCTCGAGCTCGACCGGCGCGTCGGCGAGGCCATCGACATCTACGTCAACAACAAGCTGGTCGCCCGCGGCGAAGTTGTCCTGGTCGAGGACAAGCTCGGCGTGACCATGACCGAAATCATCAAGACTGAACGCGCCTAAAGCGATGACGCGCGGCAGCGCGACCAGACGAACAGGAGACTGACATGCGGCTTCTCATCGTTGGCACATTGAAGGGCCAGCTCACCACCGCCACCAAGATCGCGATGGAGAACGGCGCCACCGTGACCCATGCCGAGGATCACGAGCAGGCGATGCGCGTGCTGCGCGGCGGCAAGGGCGCCGACCTCCTGCTGGTCGACGTCGCCCTCGACATCCGCGACCTCGTGATGCGGCTCGAGGCCGAGCACATCCACGCGCCGATCGTCGCCTGCGGCATTACCAACGACGCCCGCGCCGCGGTCGCGGCGATCCATGCCGGCGCCAAGGAATACATCCCGCTGCCGCCGGACCCGGAACTGATCGCAGCGGTGCTGGCCGCGGTCGCCAACGATTCCCGCGAGCTGGTCTATCGCGACGAGGCGATGGCCAAGGTGATCAAGCTCGCCCAGCAGATCGCGGGCTCGGACGCTTCCGTGATGATCACCGGCGAATCCGGTACAGGCAAGGAAGTGCTGGCCCGCTACGTCCACACCCGCTCGGGCCGCGCCAAGCGCCCGTTCATCTCGATCAACTGCGCCGCGATCCCCGAGCATCTGCTGGAGTCCGAGCTGTTCGGCCACGAGAAGGGCGCCTTCACCGGCGCGATCGCCCGCCGCATCGGCAAGTTCGAGGAGGCAACCGGCGGCACGCTGCTGCTCGACGAAATCTCGGAGATGGACGTCCGCCTGCAATCGAAACTGCTCCGCGCCATCCAGGAGCGCGTGATCGATCGTGTCGGCGGCACCAAGCCCGTCCCGGTGGACATCCGCATCATCGCGACCTCGAACCGCAATCTGGTTGAGGCCGTACGCGAAGGCACGTTCCGCGAGGACCTCTTGTTCCGGCTCAACGTCGTGAATTTGAAGATCCCGCCGCTGCGCGAGCGTCCCGCCGACATTCTTGAGCTCGCCCAGCACTTCGTGAAGAAATACGCCGAAGCCAACGGCGTGCCGATGCGCCCGATCTCGGCGGAAGCGCGTCGGGTTCTTTCCACCAATCGCTGGCAGGGCAACGTCCGCGAACTCGAAAACACCATGCACCGTTCGGTCCTCATGGCGCAGGGCGACGAGATCGGCGCCGATGCGATCCTCACGCCCGACGGCGACCGCCTCGACCTCGCCAAGATCGCGCCGGCCGTGGCGCATGCCACCATGGCCGCCGAGCAGGTGACGCGGGCGCTGGTCGGCCGCACTGTCGCAGATGTCGAGCGCGACCTTATCCTGGAGACACTGAAGCACTGCCTCGGCAACCGGACCCATGCCGCCAACATCCTGGGCATCTCGATCCGCACGCTACGCAACAAGCTCAACGAATATTCCGACGGCGGCATTCCGATCACCCCCGCCGGCACGCCCGGTGAATATCCGCGCATGCCGATGGTGGGGGCGTAGGACTTCGGCGAAAATCTGAGGATGCGAATGCCCGGGATCAAACCCGGGCATTTTCGTTGTAAGTGAAGTGAAGACAGCTCCAGACTCTCGATGTCGTCCTGGCGAAGGCCAGGACCCATTACCCCAAGGAGGAGTTTGGCGAAGATTCGTCGTTCGGTACTCCTACCGCCTTCCGTCGATAGATTCCGCGGTATGGGTCCTGGCTTTCGCCAGGACGACGTTGGGGAGGCAGCGTAGGTCAAAACCCGCAGACCGCAGCATGGCCGCACCGCATCCGGCGACTAGGTCAAGCTCCCGCAAGGCCGTATAACCCCGCACGAGAACCACGCGAGGATAAACATGTCTGAAGCTCAAATCACGGACTGGCTGGCGACGCAGCGGCAGGCGATGATCGATCTGCTGCGCGATGTCGTGAACATCGATTCCGGATCCTATGACAAGGAAGGCGTCGATGCGGTCGGGGCGCGGTTCGAGCGGCATTTTGCCGAGCACGGCATTCCGTTCCGGCGCGAAAACCACGCCACATTCGGCGATGCGATCCATGCCGACGTCGCGAAGCCCGGCAGCAACGAGAAGCCGGTGCTGTTGATGGGACATCGCGACACCGTGTTCGGCAAGGGCGAGGCCGGGCGGCGTCCGTTCACGATTCAAGACAAGCGCGCCTATGGGCCCGGCGTTGCCGACATGAAGTCCGGCGTCGTCATGAACATATTCGTGGCAACCGCCTTCCACAAATTCGGCGGCAGCCCGCACCCGATCAAGGTGCTGATCACCTCGGACGAAGAGATCGGCTCGCCCTCCTCGCGGCCGGTGATCGAGCGTGAAGGACGCGCCGCGCGCGCCGTGTTCAATTCCGAGCCGGGCCGCCCGACCGGCAATATCGTCACCGGCCGCAAGGGCGGCATCTTCATGCATGTCGCCATCACCGGCAAAGCCGCACATTCCGGCGCCAATTTCGCCGCCGGCGTCAGCGCGATCGGCGAGCTCGCGCACAAGATCGTGCATATCCACGCGCTGACCGATCTGGACAAGGGCATCACGCTCAATGTCGGCCTCGTCTCGGGCGGGCAGTCCGTCAACACCACGGCGCCTTATGCGGAGGGGCAGATCGACATGCGCTACGTCGATCCGGCGGATCGTGCGAGGGTGATGGCCGCGATCGAGACGATCATCGCGACACCTTACGTGCCGGGCACGAGTGCGACGCTGACGGTCAAAGGCGAGTTCGTCCCGGTGGTGCAGAGCGCGGATTCGAAGGCGCTTTTCGAAAATTATCAAGCCGCCGCAAAGCAGGCCGGCCTCACCACGCTCCAGGGCGAGTTCTCCGGCGGCTGCGCCGATTCCGGCTTCACCGCCGCGGTCGGAACGCCGACCATCTGCGGCCTCGGACCCGTCGGCGGCCTCGCGCACACGCCGGAGGAATATCTCGAGCTCGACAGCATCGTGCCGCGCGCGCAGGCACTGGCGCTGGCGATTTTGCGGGGGTGAATTCGTGGACGTCGTAGGGTGGGTTAGCCTCGCGGATGCGCAAAGCGCAATCCGCTAGGCGTAACCCACCTCTTCTCGCGCGGCGACAAAGGTGGTGGGTTACGCTTCGCTAACCCACCCTACAAATCTTTTCACGAATAGCTCGGCGCATCCGGCTTGCGGAAGATGTGGATGGGGTCGCCCGGCACGATCGGCTGGCCGCTGAACATCGCATAGGCGTAGAGCGCGAGATAGGCGATCGCGAGCGCGCCGACCGCATAGAAGGCCCAGGTCACGACGCGTTTCATCATTGCGCTCCAATGCCGTCCCGGCGGGAGGCCGAGGTGCTTCTAGAGCGATGGAAGCGAAAAGGCCAGCCTGCACGGCCTGTGGCCGGCGGCGATCAAATGCCGCGCCGGACGTGCGTGGGAACGCTGACGTCCGCAAGCCTGGCCGCGTCTTCGTCCTGGTCGACCGCCACGTACTGGCCGTGCCAATAGGCCAGCGCGGCGTTGCGGGTCGAATTCCTGATGTCCCTGACACGGCCGATGACGATGCCGTGCGAATGGCGCTCGACGATCTCCTCGACCTCGCAATCGACGGCGGACAATGCGCCAACCAGCAGCGGAACACCCGAGATCGCCGTTACCCATCTGGCACCCGCGAAACGATCGACACCCTTGAGCCCGCCCTTGCCGGCAAAGCGCTCGGCGACGTCGAGCTGATCGGCCGCGAGGATGTTCACGCCGAAGGCGCCGTGGCGGCGGATCAGCGGGAAGGACGAGGCGTCGCGATTGATGCTGACGATCAGCGTCGGCGGATCGACCGACAGCGAGGCGACGGAGGTCACCGTCATGCCGGTGATGTCCTTGCCCCGTCCGGCGGTGATGACGCTGACGCCGCCGGTGAGGTGGCGCATGGCGCCGCGGAAATCGGCGGAGGAGACGGCAATTTCGGTCATGAGATCGCGGGGCACTACATTCATGGCATCGTCCCCAAGCCGGGGTCCCTCTCTATTTAGGTACGATCGTCCGCCGACAAAAGGTGGCTCAGGATCGAGCCTTCGAGACCCGCGAGCTCGGCCGAGCCGCGTTCGCGGGGCCGGGCCGTGTTAACCACGACGTCATGGGCGATCCGCCCTTCCTCGATCACCAGCACCCGATCGGCCAGCGCGACCGCCTCGGCGACATCGTGGGTCACCAGGATCGCGGTAAAGCCCTGGTCGCGCCAGACGCGCTCCAGCAACCGCTGCATCGAGATGCGGGTCAGCGCATCCAGCGCGCCAAGCGGCTCGTCGAAGGCGAGCACACGGGGGCGCGAGACCAGCGCGCGGGCGAGGGCAACGCGCTGCTTCTGGCCGCCCGATAGCACCGAGGGCCACTGGTCGCGCTTATCGGTCAGCCCGACCTCGGTCAGCGCCTTCTCCGCGCGTGAATGCGCGTCGGACGAGGCACGATCGCGACCGAGACCGACTTCGACATTGGAGAGAACGCGGGCCCAGGGCAACAGCCGAGGCTCCTGGAACATCACGCGGATATCCTCGGGCTTCACCGCGTCGCCGAGCGAGATACTGCCGGCGTCGATCTTCTCCAGGCCGGCGATGAGGCGCAGCAGCGTGCTCTTGCCGCAGCCGCTTTTGCCAACGATCGCGACGAACTGGCCGGCGGGGATGTGCAAATCGATCCCGCGCAGCACCTCGTTGTCGCCGTAGGATTTGCGTAAAGCCCGGATGCTGAGCGGCAGGCCGCTACTATGCGCCGGGCGCTCCTCGCGCAGCACACGGGCCTGCGGCGCGAAATTGGCGCGGGTGGCGAGCTCGGTTTCCGGGAGGGAGGTACGAAGGGCTGTCTGCATGTCACTCTCAGCGTTTCTGGAAGGCGGGGTGCCAGGAGAGCGTCAGGCGCTCCAGCACGCGGGAGGCGCTGTCGGCGAGCTTGCCGAGTAGCGCATAGATCAGGATCGAGAGCACCACGACGTCGATCAGCATGAACTCGCGCGCCTGCATCGCCATGTAGCCGAGGCCCGAAGACGCCGCGATGGTCTCGGCGACGATCAGGGTCAGCCACATGATGCCGAGCGCGAAGCGGATGCCGACGAAGATCGAGGGCAGCGCGCCCGGGAAGATTACCCGGCGGAACAGCTCGCCATCGGTCATGCCGTAGATGCGGCCCATCTCGATCAGCTGCGGGTCGACGGTGCGGATGCCGTGCAGCGTGTTGAGGTAGATCGGGAAGAACACGCCGAGTGCCACCAGGAACAGCTTCGCGCTCTCGTCGATGCCGAACCACAGGATGACCAGCGGGATCAGCGCCAGATGCGGCACGTTGCGCACCATCTGCAGCGTGGTGTCGGTGAGCTTTGACGACAGCTGCGACAGGCCGTTGGCAAGACCGAACGCGAAGCCGATGCTGCCGCCGATCAGGAAGCCGATCGAGGCACGCCAGAACGAGACCCAGATGTTGCGAACGAGCTCGCCGGAGAGCAGCAGCTTCCAGCCTGCGAGCAAGACGTCGCTCGGCGCCGGCAGCACCCGCGTCGGCACGAATCCGGTGACGCTCGCCACCTGCCAGATCGCGATGATGGCGAGCGGCACGACCCACTGAATCAGGCCGTCGACGCGCGGAAGACGGAAGCCGCGGGGAAGCGAAACGCTGTCGATCAGGCTCATGACTGCGACACCTTATGCTGCGGACGGAAGTCGCTGCCGACGGTCTCGCCGAAGGGACCACCGTTGAAATGAAGCTTGGTCACGTTGCTGGGCTGCTCCAGCGAGAGCAGCGGGAACACCAGCTCGGCGAAGCGATAGGCTTCCTCCAGATGCGGGTAGCCCGACATGATGAAGGTATCGATGCCGATGTCCTGATACTCCTTGATACGGGCCGCAACGGTCTGAGCGTCGCCGACCAGTGCCGTGCCGGCGCCGCCACGCACGAGGCCGACACCGGCCCACAGGTTCGGGGCGATCTCGAGCTTGTCACGCTTGCCGCCATGCAGCTGCGCCATGCGCTGCTGGCCAACCGAATCCATCCGCGCAAAATTCTTCTGCGCGGTGGCGATGGTCTCGTCGCTGACATGCTTGATCAGCTCGTTGGCAGCCTGCCAGGCCGCTTCATTGGTCTCGCGGACAATCACGTGGAGCCGGATGCCGAAGGACAATTTTCGGCCACGTGCTGCTGCGACCTCCCTCACCTTCGCGATCTTCTCCGCGACCAGCGCCGGCGGCTCGCCCCAGGTGAGATATTTGTCGACGGTGTCGACAGCGACGTCGATGCCGGCATCCGACGAGCCGCCGAAATAAAGCGGCGGACGCGGCGACTGCACCGGCGGGAACAGCAGCTTGCCACCCTCGACATGAATGTGCTTGCCCTCGACATTGACGGTCTTGCCCGCGAGCAGGTCGCCATAGACGTTGAGGAACTCGCGGGTGACCTCGTAGCGCTCGTCATGGGCGAGGAAGATGCCGTCGCCCTTGTTCTCGACGGGATCGCCGCCGGTGACGACGTTGACGAGAAGCCGGCCGTTGCTGATGCGGTCGAGCGTCGCCGTCATGCGCGCGGCCACGCTCGGCGATTGCAGGCCGGGGCGAACAGCCACCAGATAGCGCAGCCGCTCGGTGAACGGCGCGACCGAGGAGGCGACGACCCAGGAATCCTCGCAAGATCGCCCGGTCGGCAGCAGCACGCCGAAATAGCCGAGCTGGTCGGCGGCCTGCGCGATCTGGCGCAGATAGTTGAAGTTGACCTCGCGGCCGCCGATGCCGGTGCCGAGATAGCGGCCATCGCCATGGGTCGGCAGGAACCAGAGGATGTTGGCGTTCGATTGCTTGCTCATGTGCTTGCTCATGATCCTGGCCTCCGCGCCACGTCGGAAATCTTGATGGATTTGGGGATCAGGTTGAGCGCGAGGAACGCGTCCGCAACCTGCTGCTGGTCGGCGATGACGGCATCAGTCAGCGGCTTGATGCCGTAGGCCTGCCGCTTCAGCGCGACCTCGACCACCGGGACTGACAGGCCGATCGCCGGCGCCAGCTGCTCGGCGACCGCATGGATGTCGCCCTTGGCCCAATCGTCGACTGCGCTCAGCTCAGTGAGCACGGCGTCGACAATCTTCGGATTGGCTTCGAGGAATTTCTTCGAGGCGAAATAGAACTGGTAGTTCGCGACGATGCCGGTGCCGTCGGCGAGCGTGCGCGCGCCGGTGGCGGCTTCCGCCGCGGCCTGGAACGGATCCCAGATCACCCAGGCATCGACCGCGCCGCGCTCGAAGGCTGCACGCGCATCGGCCGGAGCGAGGAACACAGGCTCGATCTCGGAATATTTGACGCTGGCCTTCTCCAGCGCCTTGACCAGGAGATAGTGAACGTTGGAGCCCTTGTTCAGCGCGACCTTCTTGCCTTTGAGGTCGGCGACCGATTTCAGCGGACTGTCCTTCGGCACCAGGATCGCCTCGCCCTTCGGCGCCGGCGGCTCATAGGCGACATACTGGATCGGCGCACCCGCGGCCTGCGCGAAGATCGGCGGGGCTTCGCCGGTGTTGCCGAAATCGATCGCGCCGACATTGAGCGCCTCGAGCAGCGGCGGGCCGGAGGGGAATTCGGTCCACACCACCTTGTAGCCGTCCGCGGCAAGCTTCGGCTCCAGCGTGCCCTTGCTCTTGAGCAGCACCAGCTTGCCGTATTTCTGGTAGCCGATGCGGACCACCTTGTCCTGACCGTAGGAGGTGCCGACCGCGGCGGCGACGATACCGATCGACAGCACGATGGCCGCGATCAGACGCTGGATGATACGCCTCATGTTCAAACCCTTTTGGATGGGAAGGCTGGTGGGCACGATCAGGCTGCCGGGTTGCGCCAGACGATGTCGCGGATCACGATCGGCTTCGGGATCAGGCCGAGCTTGTGGAAGCGGTCGGCGACGCCCTGCTGGGTTGCGACGATGTCGTCGGTGACGGGGCCGACCACGAAGGACGAGCGGTTGGCCGCAATGGTCTGGATGTCGAGCGGAATGCCGGTGACTGCGGCCAGCGATTTCGCGACCTCGTCGCGATGCTGTTCGGCCCATTTTGCGGTCGCGCTGGTGACGTCGACGATCTGTTGCAGGATGGCGCCGTGGTTCTTGGCGAAATCGCGGTTGGCGATGTAGAAGGAATTGGTCTTGGTGACCTCGCGGGCATTGATCAGGATGCGGCCGTTCTGCTTGGTCTCGCCGATCGCAAAGTACGGATCCCAGATCGCCCAGGCCTCGATGCTGCCATTGGCAAACGCCGGGCCGGCGTCCGGCGGTGTCAGATAGACCGGGATGATGTCGGCATAGGTCAGGCCCGCCTTCTCCAGCGTCTGCACCACGATGTTGTGCGCGCTGGAGCCCTTGGTGAAACCGACCCGCTTGCCCTTTAATTCAGCGATGACGCGGATCGGCGAATCCTTCGGCACCAGGATGCCCTGGCCGTTGGTGATGGGCTGGCCGGCGGCATAAACGATCGCAGCACCCGCGGCCTGCGCGAACACCGGCGGGGAATCGCCGACCGCGCCGTAATCGACGCTGCCGACATTCATCGCCTCCATCATCGGCGGCCCCGAGGAGAACTCGACCCACTTCACCTCGATGCCTTGCGGGGTGAAATGTTTTTCCAACGCCGCCTGCTGGCGCGTGATAACCAGCACGCCGTTCTTCTGATAACCGATACGAATTTCCCTCACCGCGCCTTGCGCATTTGCGCGCGAAGCGAACGCAACCGCGGCCGCAGTTCCGGCGGAAAGTTTCAGAAAGTCCCGACGCAGCATTCCACACTCCCGGCCGCGCGCGGCCGTCATCATTCATCGTTCGGGAATGATGGTGCGCCTTATCCGAGGTGTCGAGACGCGCGAAAAAATAGCGATGCGCGCACTGCGCTCGGCGCCGCGCGCATGATTAATCTTTCAAGCGGCGGAGCGAATGCAGGGGATATTTTTCCGCACGCGAATGTGAAAAACGCACGCAACCCGGCCGAGATTCAAAAAATCGCGAAAACAACCCCATGCACAGTAGCCGGGGCGTGCGAAAACAATGACTTACGTCTTATCCGAAATTGGCTTTGACTCGTCGGGCAAAACAGGAGCAGGATGGCATCATGGCGGACTGGGAGCTGTCGTGGCGCGGAGCGTCTTCCATCTCCACTGTCATTCCCCGCGAAGGCGGGGAATCCGGTATCCCAGAGACGTCAATGCGTCACACGACCGCCGCGGCGTACTGGATCGCCCGCCCCAGTGCGCAATTGCGCACAAGGCGGTCGATGACACCGAAACTGCTAAGACCACCTCACCGGTAGATTTTGCAGCCCTCGGAACGCCCAGCCGCCGATCCGCACCGGCTCGTCGTCGGCGATCTCGAGCCGGCGGCTACGGGCGAACAATGTCGGCAGCGCGACGTCGGCGATCATGGCGCGCGAGGCCCAGGCGCCGGCGCAGAAATGCGGACCAGCGCCGAACGCGACGCTCTTGGCCGTATCCCGTCTCACATCAAACTCGTCGGCGCGTTCAAAATGCTTCTCGTCGCGGTTGGCGGAGCCGAACATCAGGAATACACGCTCATCAAGCTCGAAGGACACGTCGCGGATCGACCAGGGCTTTGCGATGCGCCGCGGCGACATGCCGATCGGCGAGATCCAGCGGGCATATTCCTCGAAGGCCTGGAGCCAGATCACCTCGCCCTTGCGCACGAGATCGAGCTGCTCCGGATGGGTCAGCAGCGCCCACACCGTGCCGGCAATCGCCTTGCGCGGCTCGTTCTGGCCGCCGGAGATCGCGAGTTTGACATTTGCGCGCACGCTCTCCATCGACATGCCCGAAGCGAGCAGCACGCCGAGGATGCTCTGGTCGGGATGCTTGCGCATCACCGGCAGGATGTCGTCGATCGCCGCATCGATGCCCGATGTCGCCGCATGGCAGCGCGCCTCGACGGCGGTGTCGCCGGTGTAGTTGGCGATGCCTTCGATCATGCCTTGCGACCAGGCATCCATATCGCCAAAGCCGATATTGGTGAGGCCGGTAATCGACTTCAGGCATTCGCCGGAGAACGGCAACGCGAAGTCGCGCATGAGGTCGATCCGGCCCGGCTCGATCGCATCGATGATGCGATCGGCATGGGCCTGGAACAGCGCGGTCCAGCGCGCCTTCACCGTCTTCGGCGACACCGTCGGAAACATCGCACGGCGCTCGATTTGATGCGCCTCGCCGTCCTTTCGCATCAGGTTGTGGCCCATCAGCCGGTTCATCAGTCCGGCCGGCTGGTGTGAGGAGAACACGTCGATCTGCTTCTCGGAGATCGAGATGTCGTCGCGGCTCGTCAGCAGCGTCGAGCCGAGCTGCGGCACGAAGGCGATCGGCGCCTCTTTCCGCATTGTCGCGAGCACCGGGTAGGGGTCGGCCCAGAATGAGGCCGGGTCGATGTCGATGCGCGGTGCGGTGCTCAAGCTTCGCTCCCTTGCTGGTCGCCGCCAAGGCTAGCGGCTTCAGGAGGCGCCGTCTGTCCCCAGCGATTGGGACAGCCTCAGTTCAGGCCGCGCGGGCCGCCGAGCAGGCGCAGCACGATTGCGAACAATTCGTTCTGTGAGGAAATGCCGAGCCGCTCATAGGCGCGCTTGCGGTAGGTCAGGGTCGAATGCAGGCTGATGCCGAGCGCCTGCGAGATCGCCTCGGAGCTGAAGCCGAGCAGGATGCGGCGGCAGACCTCCTGCTCGCGCGGCGAGAGCTCGGCGAGCGGCTTGCGCGTCGCGAACAGCGCGGCGAGGTTCTGGTCGAGCGGGGCGGTCGCAGCCTGCTGGAAATGGCGCGCGACGCTGGCGCCGATCGCCGGTGCGATGGCCTGTAACCGCGCACGCTCGACGGCGGCAAAGCGGCCCTGGGCGGTGATGCGATAGAAGTTGACATAGAAGCAGGTGTCGCCAGTCCAGATCGCGGTGGCGCATTTGTCGACGATGCCGGACTCCTGAAAGAAGATCTTCCGGTAGCGCGCACCATACATGCGCGGCGCGAACGCCGGCAGCACGATCGGCACGCTGCCCTCACCCTCGAACATTGCATCGCGATTGGGATCGGACTCGTGGAACTGTCCGGCATAGGCCGCGCCGAGATCGCCGCCGCTCGGGATGTTGCCGACATCGAGCAGGCAGCTTGCCGCGCCGGTGCGGTTGAGCGCGAACACCATGCAATGGCCGACGCCGGCCTCCCGGCGCAGCGTGTCGATCAGGATCTTTGGAAAGTCAGGCCGGCCGATGGCCAGCACCGCGGGCGTGATGTCGCCGGTTGCGGGATTTGCGCGCACCACCCGAGACCGCATCGTTTCCTCCGCAACAGGTTGTTTTGCGGAAGGATAGCAGCAACCCCAGCGCTCCGGAAGTCGCCGGCGTCTGCATGTGCCGCTTCCGGGCTCCGGCTCGACGCAGCTCTGCAGCGCCTCGTTGGCGGTGCACTGCAGAACCGGGGCTCATGTACAAGTTATGGAGCGTGATGTTCAGCCTACCGGCCCTAGTGTCCAATTGTCTCCTGAAAGCGGGCTGACTTTTACGTCTTCGATGACTCCGAGCTCCAGGCTCGGATCGAAATGGCGCATCGTCCGCTCGTTGAAGTCAATGATGCGGCCAGGCCTGAGTGGTCCGACATCATTTATCTTGACGATGACCTTCTTGCCGACGGCCTCGACGAGCGCATATCTCGGCCTCGCACCAAATTGGACCCCACCAAATTTCCGACGCAAACTCGTCTTGATGGCAGCCGTCCAGAGAGAGGGATCGTAACGCTCGCCGGACGCCGTGCTCGGACCGCCCTCCTCCTTGCCGGGCTTGAACGGATTATACATGGATGCAGCGCCAACGACTGCATTCCCGGTGGCGGCATCAACGACGGCGTTTGAGTGAACTCCACGCGTTTCACTTCGAGCAGCAGTGACAGAAACGGCAAGCGCAATCAGGGCGCCGCAAAGTGCGGCGCTCGAGCGGAACGGCATCATAACTCCTGTGATTTTTTCGATCGCCGGTTCCAAACACCGCGAACGGCGCAAGCGAACGCGGAAGCGTTCATGAAGCTTGCGCCGGTCCTTTGCGGATTCGAGCCAACCCCTTTGGCTATGGAACCGTTGTGCGAACCAGGGCGGTTCCCACGCAGCGTCTTAAGTTGTCACCGACTAAGACAGAGATTGCGTCAGCAGCATGACTGAACGAACAGCTTATTCCGCCGCCGCCTTCACCGGGGCGACGCTGATCGCCAGCTTGCCGTAGCGGTCCGTAAAGGCCTCGGTGTCGATCTCTTCCAGCTTGATCTCGCCGCTCATTACGCTCCTCTTCCAGGCCGCCTGCGCCGGATCGTTCTGGAACTCCGGCATCACCTCGCGGCCGAACAGCTCGAGCGATTCGCAGATGTGCTCGTGGCTGTTCTTGCCCGCTTGATTCAGCAGGATCACCTGGTCGATGTGCGAGCTCTGGAAACGCTTCAGCTTCCTGCGGATGGTCTCGGGCGAGCCGATCAGGCCGCCACGCAGCGCGGCCTCCTGCGCCTCGGGATTGTCGCGCTTCCACTTGTTGTACTCGTCCCACATGTTGACGGTGTAGGGCGCGGGACGCTGGCGGTTCTGCGAGGCGCCGTAGAAGCGCAGCGCGAACTGGAAGAAGGTGGCGCCGTCGGCGCGGGCGCGAGCCTCTTCATCCGTCTTGGCGCACATGAAGAACGACACCAGCGCCATGTTCGGGTTGATCTCGTAGTCGGCGAGCTTGGTGAGACGCTTGGTCATGGCGTTGTAATAGGCGTGCACCCAGGCATGCGCCGCGTCGGCGCTGACGAACTGGAAGCCGAGCGCGCCAAAACCGTGGCGGCCGGCACGCTCGATGGTCGGCAGTTGCGAGCAGGCCATCCACAGCGGCGGATGCGGCTTCTGCACGGGCTTCGGCACCACATTGCGCAACGGGATGTCAAAGTATTTGCCGTGATGCTCGGAGCCCGCATCCCTGAACATCGGGAAGATCGCAGCTACGGCTTCCTCGAACACCTCCTTCTTCGTCTCCATGTCGCGACCGAACGGCGTGAGCTCGGTGATGGACGCGCTCTCGCCCATGCCGAATTCGCAGCGGCCGTTGGAGAGCAGGTCGAGCACCGCAACGCGCTCGGCGACACGCGCCGGATGGTTGGTGGTGAGCTGGAGGATGCCGTGGCCGAGCCTGATGTTCCTGGTGCGCTGGCTCGCCGCGGCGAGGAACGATTCCGGCGAGGGCGAATGCGAATATTCTTCGAGGAAGTGATGCTCGACCACCCAGGCATGGTCGTAGCCGAGCTTGTCGGCAAGTTCCATCTGCGAGAGCGCGTTCTGGTAGAGGCGGAGCTCGTCGCCGGCGGCCCAGGGTCGCGGCAGTTGCAGCTCATAGAAGATGCCGAACTTCATGACGCCTCTCCCGCATTTTTTTCTTGCGCTCATCTTAGTGGGTGAGGCCGCGATGTCTACGCAGTCGCAATTCCGCCTTGCGGGAGAAGACGCCTTGTGGCGCGACGGCCATTCAGCACCACGCCGATGAAGGTGAAGCGCACCAGCAGATGATAGCTCGCCAGCATCGGGGGAATCGCGACGACGAGAATGATCGCGAACTTGATCAGCCCGGGCCAATCGAGCTGCGACAGCGCGACCTGCAGCGCCATCACGATCGGCATATGGATCAGATAGAGCCAATACGACGCATCGGCGAGGTAGCGTCGCGTCGGGCTGAAGCCGGACATGAACCGGAGCGCGAGGCCGATGACCGCGAAGGTCGAGATCCATATCGCCGGTGCATACAGGATGACGGAGACCAGCCGGAGCGTGGTGGCGCTGAGGGGTAGTTTCGGCGCACCCGGCGCCGACAGGATCACACCTGAGAGGACGAAGCCGATCAGGATCAGGCCAAGCGCGAGCACAAGATGAGGAAGCCAGCGTCGCTCGAGAAGCCGCAGCAGATCGACCTGCCGATGCAACAGCCAGCCGACGCCGAAGGCGGTGCCGAAACCGATCCAGGCCTGCGCATTGGTGACGAGGGAATGATCCGGCGTCCTCACGCCCATCACGTTGATCCATCGCTGGTCGAGGCTGAAAGCGATGCCGATCGGGATCGCCAGAACCAGCGGCGCCAGCGGGTTTCGCATGATCCGCGCGAAGACACGGTCAAGCACCATTCGCAGTGTGCCGGACGCATCGAGCCAGACGATGGCGCCGCGCAGCAGCAGCATGGCGACGTAGAGCTCCAGCAGCACATAGAGAAACCAGAGGTGGGTCAGGGGGAAATTCGGCAACGCCGGCGGCCAATTGCGCACGCCGTGGATCGAACCGCCATTCGGCAAATAAGATGCCCAGATCACGATCAGGCTTATGGGCGTGAAGATGATCGGCCAGCCGATCGCGAGCGGCAGTCCGATCCTCTGCAGCCTGTCCCTGACGAAGTCCCAGGTGCTCCGGCGATGAAAGCTCATGCGGGCAAAGAAGCCGGCCATCAGGAAGAAGGTCGTCATCCTGAAGACGTGGATGGTGAAGGAGAGCAGGCCGAGGAGCAGGCTTGGATGGCTGTCCGTGACGAGCCAGAACTGGGCCGAGCCGGGCAGAAATGACAATGTCGCGTGCAGGACGATCCCGAGCAGCAGGGCGCTACCCCTGAGCGCGTCGAGGGCGTGCAAGCGTTCCGATGCGGGTGCGGCGATGGTCGAATGGGACATGGATGGGCTCTTGCTGACTGGCGAGGGGTTTATCGCGGGACAGTCTGCCCAATCGGAGCGCCGCCCTCTCGCCCGATCCAGAAATCGGCTAGCCGATTTCTCGGCGCGGCTGGTTGATCCCGGGATCGCAGTCAGTTTCCGGCCGGCTCAGCGCTTCGCGCCGGAATTCGGTCGGGGTCATGCCGGTTTCGGCCTTGAAGGCCCGATTAAAGGGCCCGATCGACTGGAAGCCTGCATCCATGGCGATGGTCAGCACCGGGACCTCCCGTTGCGTCACATCGGACAGCGCCAGCTTGGCATCCTCAATGCGATAGCGATTGAGGAACGCATTGAAGTTGCGATAGCCCAGCCCTTCGTTGATCGCCTGGCGCAGCCGATGTTCGGGAACGTGGAGCCGAGCCGCGAGCGCTCCGATCGCAAGACCTTCCTGCCGGTAGGTTCGCAACACGGTCATCAGATGATCGAGGCGCCGCAGCAGGATCGGGTCGACGATGACCTGCCCCGCGGCGGCACGGCCGGCGACCCCGGGAGCTTGCCCGCGCGCGTCGCCGGAGGCGATCGCTGCCGTGGCGTCGGCCACAGTCGCCTGGGCGCCGAAGACACCCAAGCCGGCGAGCATCGCCGCTGCGAACAGGTTCAGAGCGGTCGAAAGACTGCCGGTTCCACCGGGCGCGGCGACGGGCATTTCGGCGAAGCCCGCGCCGGCGACGAACCCGATGGACACGACATTGATGGCGAGTATCGCCAGCCGCAACCGGCGGCGCCGCATCACCAGATCGACACGCCAGGTCTTGACCGTCTGGACCGCAGCCGCGAGCGCCAGCACCAGCGCCACCAACGAGAGGGCTCTACCACCGTCCCGGGCCAAGGCGGGCCACCTCGACCAGCCAAGCGACACCGCAAATCCGACGGCCACGATGGTCAGCCACAAGGCGCCATGCCATCGCCTGAGCACGAAATCGTCGTCGAACGCCGCGCGCGCCCACAACCAGAAGACGGCGGGCAGCGAGGACATGATCGGCAACGTCCACCACCATGAGGACTTGGGAAAGAACGGCGCGGTCACGATCGCATAGAACGCGCCGCTGGCGCACATGGCGATGCCCAGCAAAACGTTCTGATTGATGGCACGACGCTGCAGCACCACGACAGCGATCAGCAGGAACATGCCGCTCGCCGCGCCGCGAAACCCGAGATCGATGGCCGCGAACCCCATCCCGTTCACTATCTGCATTCCCCCGTTCGAGCGCCAAGTTTCGCACCGGCCCCGCACGGGTACAACCCAAACTTGCGGTTGTGGCTACGGCCGCAGCGATCGTCGCAAATTCACGGATTGATCCAGATCAACGCGTCGGCCGGCCTACTGAAGGCCAAGCTTGCGCTCGAACTCTGGCAGGTGCTGATCCGGCCGAGCTCGGTGTTCGGGCTCGGCGTGCTGGTGCTGGCGGGCTTCATGGCCGGCGTGATCTTCTGGGGCGGCTTCAACACCGCGCTGGAATTGACCAACACCGAAAAATTCTGCACCGGCTGCCACGAGATGAAGGACAACGTCTTCGCCGAGCTGAAGTCGACCATCCACTTCACCAATCGCTCCGGCGTACGCGCGACCTGTCCGGACTGCCACGTCCCGCACAACTGGACCGACAAGATCGCGCGCAAGATGCAGGCCTCCAAGGAGGTCTGGGGCAAGATTTTCGGTACGATCGACACCCGCGAGAAATTTAGGGATCACCGGCTCGAGCTGGCGGCGCATGAATGGGCGCGCTTCAAGGCCAACGATTCGCTGGAATGCCGCAACTGCCACAGCGCCGATTCCATGGACATCACGAAGCAGTCGCCGCGGGCCTCGGTCGCGCACCAGCGCTTCCTGTTCACCAAGGAAAAGACCTGCATCGACTGCCACAAGGGCATCGCCCACCATCTGCCCGATATGCGCGGCGTTCCCGGCTGGCAGTAGGGGCGGCGCCTGAGCGAGCGCCTCGTCCTTCGAGACGACCGCTTTGCGGTCTCCTCAGGATGAGGCTCAGCGGCATCTTTGCCCGTCGAAATTGCCGCCGCACACTCCGCCTCATCCTGAGGGCCCGCCAAAAGGCGGGCGTCTCGAAGGATGGGCCGCGGAGAACGACCTTGAAATGCAATTGCCCTGCGCTTGAACCGGCGGTGCGAATGGTTAGTTTTGGGGGGTGGCGAATCGCTCCGTTTCGCCCCCTCCTCAAGACAGACATGGCCACATTCACCCCGCATCAGGACGCCGCGCTCAAAGCCGTTGGCGACTGGCTCAAGGCCAAACCCGGCCGCAACGGCACGCCGCCGGTGTTCCGCCTGTTCGGCTTTGCCGGCACCGGCAAGACCACGCTGGCGCGGCACATCGCCGACGGCGTCGACGGCGAGGTGAAGTTCGCCGCCTTCACCGGCAAGGCGGCGCTGGTCATGCGCAACAAGGGTTGCGACGACGCCTCCACCATCCATTCGCTGATCTACCGCACCCGCGAATCCGGCGAGGAGCAGCCCAGCTTCGAGCTGTGGGACGACGCCCCGGCCTCCAAAGCCAAGCTGATCGTGATCGACGAATGCTCGATGGTCGATGCCGAATTGGGCCGCGACCTGATGTCGTTCGACTGCCCGCTGCTGGTGCTCGGCGATCCCGCCCAGTTGCCCCCGATCCAGGGCGGCGGCTTCTTCACCAATACCGAGCCCGACGCGATGCTGACCGAGGTGCATCGCCAGGCCCAGGACGATCCGATCGTCCGGATGTCGATGGACGTCCGCGAGGGGCGCGAGCTCGACATCGGCCGCTACGGCGAGAGCGAGGTGGTGTCGCGCAAGGAGCTCGACCCTGATCGCGTCATGGCCGCCGACCAGGTCCTGGTCGGCCGCAACAACACGCGGCGCGCGTACAATATGCGGGTGCGTCAGCGCCAGAACATCGAGGACACTTTCCCCGTCGCCGGCGACAAGCTGGTCTGCCTGCGCAACAACCGCAAGAAGGGCCTGTTCAACGGCGGGCTGTGGCGCGTGAAGTCGCGCAACACCTCGCGCTCGAAGTCGCGCATTCTCAGCATGCGGCTGTCGCCGGACGAGGATCTTGGCCACAAGGTGACGAAGGTTTCGGTGCGGGCCGATTGCTTCGAGGGCGGCGTCGAGGCGATCGCCTGGGAGCAGCGCAAGCCCTATGACGAGTTCGACTACGGCTACGTGCTGACCGTGCACAAGTCGCAGGGCTCGCAATGGGACGACGTCGTGCTGTTCGACGAGAGTTTTGCGTTTCAGGAGAGCCGCGCGCGGTGGCTCTACACCGGGATCACGCGGGCGGCGAAACGGCTGAGCATTGTGGTGTGACGCTGCTGTAGGGTGGGTTGCGCTTCGCTAACCACCCTGCGATCTCCTACTTCCCCGCGACGAAATAAAAATCCTCGCGCCCCGGCGGCGAGCCGTACGAAAACGGCTGTTGCTCGTGCTTGGTTACGACCCAGACGTCGTCGCGGACGATGTCGAACAGCTTCCGGATCTCGACGCGCGGCATCTTGATTTCGCGGGCGAGCGCGGTGGCGAACGGGCTGTCGGCGCCGCCGTCGCCATCCATCGCGGTCTCGCCGTGCTTGGCAGCGTAGACCACCATGAAGCCGGCGCCGGGCTCGATGTTGGAAAAGCCCTTGTCGACAAGCTTGAGCGACAGCGTGCGCTGCATGGTCGGCGCGAACGGATTGTCGCGGCAGGCATCCAGCATGACCAAACGCACCTTTCGCGCGGCGCCGACGGCGGCAATGACCTGCTCCAGCGCAACCGCCTGTGTCTCGGCGTCCCTGTCCGCGGCGAGCTTGGCGTCGACGGGAACGAGATAGTTGACGCCGCCGATCTCGAAACCGTGGCCGGCGTAATAGACCACCGCCCAATCCGCCTTCTCCGCCTCCGCAGCAAACGTCTGCAACGCCTCGAAGAACTTGTCGCGGGTCAGGTCGCTGACGGATATCACGGTCTGGAAGCCGACATCGCGCAGCACGTCTGCGATCATTTTCGAGTCGCGGGGCGGATTGGGCAAGGCGTGGACGTTCTTGTAGGCGCCGTTGCCGATCACAAGCGCCACACGTCGCCCCGTGGATCCGGCCGGCGCCTGCGGTGTCAGCGCGGCGAGCCGCTCCTGCGCGATGGCGCGGGCGCGCGCGACGTCGAGCTCGTCGAACTTCGTCAGCGAATAGGCCGCCGCACGATAGTCGGCACGGGCCTGGGCAAGGTCTTTCCTGCGCTCGTAGATCTGGCCGCGACCGGAATGGGCGCGCACATTGTTCGGGTTGATCTGGATGGCCGTATTGTAGTCCTTCAGCGCGGCGTCGAGGTCGCCCTTCATCATGTTGACGTCGGCGCGATTGTTGATCGCGAACACGTTTTTCGGCTGCTTCTCGATCAGGCCGTCGCAGTCGGCGAAGGCCTGATCGTACTTGCCCATCATGCCGTAAGTGATGCAGCGGTTGCCGGCGATCTGCTGTGCGTTCGGATCGATCTTCCCAGCTTCCTCGAAATCGGCAACCGCGCCGTCAAAATCCTTCATCAGCGTGCGCACGCGGGCGCGGTTGGTGTAGCCGAGCAAGAACCTGGGCGCGTATTTGATCGACAGGTTGAAATCGTCGAGCGCGCTTTGCAGCGCACCCCGGCGCAACTGGATGATGCCGCGGTTGTTGTAGGGGACACCGTAGGGCGGGCGCTTCTGGAGCGCGAGGTTGTAGTCCGCCATCGCATGGTCGTCCTGCCCCGTCCGCTCATAGGCGAGGCCGCGCAGGTTGAGCGTGACGACGTTGTCGGGATCGAGGTCGACGGCCATCGACAAGGTCTCGATCGCGTGGACGTAATCGCGCTTGTTGATCAGCGTGTTGCCGCGCACGGAAAGCGCGGTCGCCTTGTCCTTGCCGGTGAGCCGGTCGGCGTTGAGCAGATTGTCGCAGGACTGCGCCCTGGCCTGCGCATCCGCCTGGCGGTCGCGGCAAATGGCGAGGTCGTCGCCGGGTTGCGGATCGGCCGCCGCAATCGAGCAGCAGGCGGCGAAGACGGCGAGAACGACGATGAGGGTCAGGGATGCGACGCGCAGCATGTTGTCAGGTCAGCTCCAGCCACCATTCTTTAAGTCGATCACCGATCGCGCCGGTTCATCTAGCGCGGAGTTCCGGTCCTCGCCAAGCCGGGCTGTCCCAAGCGGCGTTTTTCACAGACTCGTGTCCGTCCGGCCGTAACAATCGCCCGGCCGGCCCGTATCTCGAATGTCCGAAAATGCCGGGCAGGCTGTTCGCCCGGCTCCAACCGCCCTAGACTGTCAGACCTTTCGAAAGAGGATCGCCATGCGCCGACCTGCCGTCCTGTCCCTGCTCGCCGCAACCACCGCCCTGACGCTGGCTTTTGCCGCGCCGACCCGGGCCGCAGAGGATGCGGTCGTGATCCCCGCTCCCGCCGTGGATGCGGCGCCCGCAAGCGGGATCCAGACCGCCGTGATCGCCGGCGGCTGCTTCTGGGGCGTGCAGGGCGTGTTCCAGCACACCGCGGGCGTCGTCAACGCGGTCTCCGGCTATGCCGGCGGCACCAAGGCGACCGCCGACTACCAGACTGTCTCGAGCGGCCGGACCGGCCACGCCGAGTCGGTCGAGATCAAATACGACCCGAAGAAGATCTCCTATGGCAAGATCCTCCAGATCTACTTCTCGGTGGCGCACGACCCGACCCAGCTCAACCGGCAGGGCCCCGACACCGGCACGCAATATCGCTCGGCGATCTTCACCACCTCCGACGAGCAGAAGAAGGTGGCCGAGGCCTATATCGCCCAGCTCAACGGCGCCAAGGTCTTCAGCAAGCCGATCGCGACCAAGGTCGGCGCGCTGGAGGCGTTCTATCCGGCGGAGGCCTATCACCAGGACTATCTGACGCTGCACCCGAACCAGCCCTATATCGCCTACAACGATCTTCCGAAGGTCGAGAACCTGAAAAAGCTGTTCGCGGATAATTACATCGAGAAGCCGACGCTGGTGAGTGCCAGCAAGGCTACCAACTGATCGCGAGATCACCGAAACAAACGGGAGACCCATGCCCGACGCCAGGACGAAAACCACGGACGACAAGGTCATCAAGAGCGAAGAGCAATGGCGCAGCGAGTTGTCGCCGATGCAATACGCGGTGCTGCGCGAGAAGGCGACCGAGCGTCCCTTCTCCGGCGAATATGAACACGACCAGCGCGCCGGCACCTATCGCTGCGCCGGCTGCGGCAACGAGCTGTTCGAGTCCGACGCCAAGTTCGATTCCGGCTGCGGCTGGCCGAGCTTCACCCAGCCCGCCGTCGAGGGCCACATCGACGAGGAGCGGGATGTCAGCCACGGCATGATCCGCACCGAGGTGCTGTGCGCCAAGTGCAGCGGCCATCTCGGCCATGTCTTCCCCGACGGCCCGGGGCCGACGGGCTTGCGCTACTGCATCAATTCCGCAGCGCTGAAGCTCGACCCCAAATAAACCTCGCGCGCCGCCGGGTTCCACCATGGAACCGGGCGGCGCGATGTGCTTTTCTTCCTTGGCGGTGCGGCTGACCATGGCGTTGCGGCGGCCGCCAGGGAGGATGCCATGACGCTTGGGACCATCCTGATCATCCTGGTGATCATTTATCTCGTCGGCGGCCTGTGGGGCCGCGTCGGTGGCTACGGCTACGGAATGGGTCATTCCGGCATGGGGATCGGCGGCCTCGTTCTCGTGGTGCTGCTCGTGCTGCTGCTCCTTGGCAAACTGTAAACCATTCAAGCTACTGATATTATTACGATTTTCTCAGTTGCGGAGCTGCCATGCGCGGATTCATCATCTCGCATCGCGGGGGTCGCAATTTTGTCAAAACCGACTATATTAGAGGACGAAAATGACATGTGCGGCGGGCCCACCCGATCGTGGCCTCTGCCCGCCCAAACCCCACGCGCTTAAAGCCCCAGAGAGATCACGAGGTCTTTGACCATGCGTCCACTGCGTCCGTTCAACTTCAACACTTCCGCCGAACTCTTCCCCGCCGCGATCCGCAAGAAGAAGCGCGCGGGCTTCACCTATCGGCGGTTCGGCACCGCGGCCGAAGCCGTCCAGTTCGCGATGGAGCAGTTGCCGACGGATTCGCTGAATGGCGCCTATCTCCAAGTCGAGGAAGCGCGCTTCGACCAGAACGGCATCCGCTCGCTCTACGAGAGCGAAGCCTTCCCGCTGCCCCGTCACCGCAAGCCGGTGGAGACCAGCACCGACGCCGCCGACGCGGCATAAGTTTTCGTAAAGCAACGCGATGTGCGCTGAAGGCGCGATGGCCGAAAGGCCGTCGTGCTTTTTGCGTTTTGGGGAGTGTCAGATGCGCGGCTGCTTGTCGAGCCAGCGGCGAAGCAGGCGCACGTTGCGCATATTGGCACGAAACATGACGTCGAAGGCGTCGCCCGCGAACGGGACCATGCCGACGACGCCGTCGACCGCGACATTTCCGAGCATACGCGCGGTGATGTACCAGGGCGCCCCGAGCGCCCTCGCCTCGCGCACCAGCCACAGCGAGATCGCGGTGGTGATGATGTCGCCGACGACGGGGATCAGTCCGATCAGCCCGTCGATGCCGTAGCGGATATTGGTGCCGGGCAAGACGAAGGCAACGTCGAGCAGCTTTGCGATCGCCTCAAGCCGCGCGATCCGCTGCTCGCGCGTCAGATTGCCGAACGGGTTGCCTTGACCGAATTCGAAACGAAACTCGCGAAAGCCCTGCTCCAGCGTTTCGGGCCGGATCTCGTGACCGTCCTGGTCGATGATCGGCCCACGCCCCTCGGTGCCCGAAGAGGCCGCGCCCGAACGGTTTCCCGAACGGGATCGACGCGGAGCAAGAATATCGTCATCGGACATCGTCATGGCCTCTGGAGAACGCGCCAGCGCGGCGGAGGTTGCTGCGGCGCGATCGAAGGTCGCGCCCTCAGCTCGGTGCCGCCGCCGGCTGCGGCTCCGCGACATATCTATGCACGAGCCAGGATGACATCACCGCCGGCACGAACCCGACGAGGCCGTACAGGATGAACTGCACCGCGCCCGAATCCGGCCCGCGCGAGCTGTAGGTCAGCGAGGCCAGGACGAAGGCGAACACGCCGACCAACAGCATCCGCAGCACCGGGCCGATCCGGCGGATGTGGACCAGGATGTCGTCGACCGCACCGATCATCAGCGAGGGCAGGAAGCCGAACAGATAACTGTATTGCAGGGATTTGAAGAACACTGCGAACAGCTTGCCGACCTCGCCGAGATTGGTCTGGGTCCAATAGCCGGATTGATAGGTCGTCGTCAGCAGCAGCAGGAACCCGCCCACGAACGGGCCAACCAGCGCAAACACGAAATAGCGTTTCATCAGGCACCCTCATCCTTCGCCCTGTTATAGCAGCGCCGCGGGAACCTTGAATAGCGGGGTGCGGGCACTGCCTGGGGGAACAAGCGGCACAGCGACGAGTTCAGACAGGACTTGAAACTCACCTGTCAGATTTTGGAGCCGCCGATGTCCCGTAACCTGTTCTTTCTGGCGACGATCACGCTGACGGTCCTGAGCAGTCTGTCGAGCCTGCCTGCTCGCGCGCAAGGTCATGGCGGCACCTCGCAGGAGCAGCAGGCCTGTTCGCGCGATGCCCAGCGGCTGTGCCGCAAGGACCTCGGCAATGACAGTGCGGTGCAGGCTTGCCTGCAAGCCAACCGGGCCAAGCTGTCGCGCTCTTGCAGCAAGGTCTTTCAGAGCCACGGCATGTGAGGACCGGAACCATCCCGGGCGAACGGAGAGTGAAGCCATGTTGCGCGACGAACAGCTCTCGATCCTGCGGGACATCAGCCAATCGGTCGCCTTCGCCGATGATCGGCAAGGCAAGGTGGGACAATTGATTGCCGAGGGTTACGTGATGAAGGACGGCGATCTGTTCGAGCTCACGGCCAAGGGCGTTACGGCGGTCGAGGAACACGCCGCAGCGCTTGGCGCGAGCGACGCGGAACAAGCGAGCGTATCCTCCGATCGGTTGATCTGATCGCACGCGCCCGCATTGTGCGTGACGTGCGCGCAACAATTGCGAATTCCTTTTTGCTTGCCATTGCGGCCGCGTAACAATGGCGCATACTTGGCTCGGGCGGCGCAGCACTTTTCGATTCGAACATCACGAGAGATCGAGCGACCACATGCGGGATTGAGGTCCCGGCGTGAAGGCTGTGACATGCGGCAGATCAAGCCACGTGCAGCGCCCCAAAACCAAGTGGCTCAAGCCCACGGAACTCGGGGACGCATCTGCATGACACGCTACCAGACAATCGCAACTCTCTTCGCCGTCGCAACCACAGCCATCGCATTCCAGACATCGCCCGGCCTCGCCTTCTCGTCCGAAGCGCAACAGATGTGCTCGGGCGATGCGATGCGGCTGTGCTCGAGTGAGATCCCCGACATTCCCAGGATCAGGGCCTGCATGGTCCAGAAAAAGGCGCAGGTCAGCCCGGGCTGTCGCGCCGTGATGGACCGCGAGCACGCAGCCGCAGCAGCATCGCGCAAGCGGGAAGCCGCTGCGCAATAGGCGCCGATTCAATTTCGGTTGGATCGTTTGAAAACTTGGTTCACCTCTCCGGAAGGGAGCGGTGAACCAACAGACAGGCACGACCCTTGAGCATTATCGGTTCTGATTGAATCAGAACCGAAGCTCGAGATTCCTGTTTTGACGCGTTTTCTTCACGCGAACCGGCATCCACTTCGCCCGAAAACGCCCTAGTCGCCCCACTGTGCAAACGCGTCGTTGAAAGCGCGCTCGCCGGGAGCGCCCTTTTCGATGGCGATGATGGCGCGGCGCTGGTTGGCGTAGACCAGGGGCACGTCGAACCAGGAGCGCTCCTTCAGGAGCTGGACGTTGCGGCTGCGGTCGGCGTCGACGTTGGAGAGGCCGACCAGGAAGAAGCCGTCGGTGACCTTGACCGCGAGACCTGCGAGCGGCGTGCCACGGGCCTGCTCGTTCGACTTCATCAAAATGCCGGGCACGTTGGAGACGCTGCCGCCCGGGAAATCCTGCGGCAGGATGAAGGTCAATTCCGCGGTGTGGCTCGCCGGCAGCGAGGAGTCGGTGTTGCGGCGGAACGACATCGTCATCTTGAACTTGCGCTCGGGGATCTCGATGTCGGCGCGCACGGCGACGTCGGCCTTCTGGTTGCCCGACGCCTTGATCGGCTCGAGCCGCCACACCACCGAGCCGACATATTGCTTGCCCTTCGGATCGGACGGATCCTCGTCATAGAGCACGACCTTCTGCGCCACCGGCGCGACGGGCTGGTCGCTGGCCGAAGGCTGGCCGACGCGATCCGGAATCTTCGGCTTGCTCTGCGGCTGAGACGAATCCTTCGGCGCCTCCACCACCTGCGTCGGCGAAGACTTGAGCAGGCCGCTCGCGGTCTGGACCAGCTGTTTGCCCCAGAGGATGCCGGCACCGACCAGGATCAGCACGATGCCGACGGCGATTGCGCTCTTGAACGGAAACACGGAGCCGGTGCGGGCGCGCTTCTTCTTGGTATCGCGGTCGAGAACGGGGATGTGCGGACGCGACGACGACGGCTGCTGCGGCGCATAGCGCCCGGCTTCCTCGATCGATTCGTCGTAGGAATAGGGCGCGTCCGCCCCTGCGGCGCGATTCTCCAGGCTCGGCTCGAGCCGATCGAATTCGGGCGAGGGCGAGGGCACGTTGGCGTAGGTGCGGCGCGCGGCGCGGTTGGCCTGCGCGGCGGCGCCGCCGAGATCATTGGCGTCGGCCGTGATGTCGCGGAAGCCGCGCACGCCCGGTGCCGGCGGCGGCGGAGGCCCGAGGTCAGGCGGACGGCGTCCACTGGCGCGATCACGTCCGGCCGGAGGAGGCGGCTCCGGCATCGGCGGCGGTGCCGACGGACCCGGCTGGCGCGGCGCGTCGAAACGCGGAGCCCGCGGCGCACGCGGGGCGTCGCCCTGGTCATCGACGTTGAAGGACGGCCGGTCGGCGCGCGGCGGCGGAGCCGGTCGGGTGCGCGGGGGGGCAGCGGTTTGGGG